>JALYTQ010000432.1 GCA_030854195.1 Chloroflexota bacterium | reverse complement strand
CAACAGCGCAATCAGGGCCAGCAAGGCCAACAGGGCAATCAGGGAGGACTGGATAGCGCCCGTCA
This sequence comes from Chloroflexota bacterium, assembly GCA_030854195.1. GTDB lineage: Bacteria > Chloroflexota > Ktedonobacteria > Ktedonobacterales > Ktedonobacteraceae > JACDAE01. The sequence continues at coordinate 2,857 of JALYTQ010000432.1, read as the reverse complement.
GATGGCAAATCAGCAGGTTGATCAGGCCATCGATCAATTCGCGCAGAAGATTCCTGGCGGCCAGCAGTACTCGCAGCAGGCCAAAGACGCGGCGGGCGGCGTCCTCGATAATTTAGAGCAAGAGGGTGAGAAGCGCCTGGGGAATCTGGGCGGTCTCTTCGGCGGTGGCAATCAGGGTAATCAGTAGCAATCGGTACACATTGAGTCAAGTAGTTCACGCATGACGGCATCCCGCTCGTACAGGCACGCTCGCCTGGAGCGGGATGCTGTGTCTTCCGATCGAGAAAAGTCGTGGGGGGCATAAGTTATCTACCAAAAAACTTCTTCCGACCAACACCCATGCGCCCTTGAATGCTCTTTGGAGGCGCGGGCGAAAGGTACTGAACCGGCCTACCCTCGTTATCTAATTGATAGAAGCCTGTATATTTGCGTCCCCGATTCGTCAGCAGGGCAAAACTTAGACTGGGCAGTATTAGCATGAGCAAGCGGACTCCTGGACGCATAAGTGGCCGTACCCTCGGTTCCAGGAACCACGCCATAATCTGATTCAAGAGACCGTAAAAGGTCAAGACGAATTGAAAAACAAGATGGCTTTTCTGCATTCCATAACCGACAGCAATGTCATCTCCATCCCGCGCAGGCCAGTAGGTGGAGATAAGGATATTCTCTGGAACGTCGATGGTTTTCATAAAATATACCTTTCGTTCTTCTTTATTTGTTCCTGCTCTTATTGCAAGCATAGCTGTTCTATAGAAGTGTACGATTGGAAAAGAGTGAGGTTATACGCCTGTATAAGATGTGTATAATATAGTTGTTTTCTAGAGATTGAAAGCAAAGGAGCTTGAGCACGTTCGCCGTATCATCTCCTATTCTTTCCGACCAGCTATTTATCTCGAAACATGGACGAAAGCGATCTGCCGAGGAAAGGGAAACATATGAGCTACCAGTACATTATCTATGAGAAAAAAGGACACGTGGCCTACGTTACGATCAATCGTCCCGAAGTGATGAACTCCCTGCACTACGACGCGAATGCCGAGTTGAGCAAGGCATTCGACGACTTCAAGCAAGACGATGAGTCCTGGGTGGCTATTTTGACGGGCGCGGGCAATCGGGCGTTCTCAGCTGGCAACGATCTTAAAGCGACGGCGGCGGCGACCGCGAGCGGAGAGAAGCCGCCAGCGTACAGCAATCTGGTGCGCTTCGGCGGCATCATAGGCGGCTACGTCACCGCCAAGCCCATTATCGCGGCGGTCAATGGCATCGCCCTCGGTGGCGGCTTCGAGGTCGCGCTCGCCTGTGATCTAATCATCGCTTCTGAGCAAGCGCGCTTCGGTCTGCCCGAGCCACGCGTGGGCCTTATCGCCGCAGCAGGCGGCGTGCATCGCCTTCCACAACAGATTCCGCTCAAGCAGGCAATGGGGATGCTGCTCACCGGCAAGCAGATCGGGGCGCAGGAGGCATATCGCCTCGGCCTGGTCAACGAGGTCGTCCCCGACGCGGAACTGCTCGCGGCAGCCGAACGCTGGGCCGACGCGATCCTGGAATGCTCCCCTTTAAGCATACGACTTACCAAAGAGGCCGTGCTCTCCGGTCTGGGCCTGCCCATCGACGAGGCCGTACAGCAGGACCGCCCCTTGATGGAACGCCTGCTCTCTTCGCAGGATTTTATCGAGGGGCCGAGGGCATTCGCTGAGAAGCGCAAGCCGCTGTGGAAGGGAATGTAGCGAACTCAGCATGCAGAGAATGCGCGCCGTCGCTCCCCATGCCCGCGACGGCGCGGGGCAAGGTTTACGAGCGCAATGCCTTGATAGCCCTGGCACAAAAGTCCACTGAAAATCTACTAAAGATATATGCAGATATGCCGATAGAGTTACCTAGAAATGGTGAGGTGTGCTAGCACTTGCCAGGTCCCATCTCGTCGTCGGACTACGCCTCATTGAGCCGCCCCGCCATGCTATACGTCACTGTAGACTGTTTCTTGTAATAGCTCTCTTCGTAGTGGCTCTCTTTCTTCAGTGAAAGACAAAAAAAATGTTGCATGAAAGCGCATCTCCTCAGTCAATCTTCTCTTTTGACGAAACGACCTGTGACCCCGATCTGATGCTGGTAAGCGCCACCGCCTATATTGATAGAGGTTGGCGCGTCTTCCCCCTGCACAGTATCGATCGTTCTGACGGCACTTGCACCTGTGGTGCCAGTTCCTGTCGACGCAAGGGCGAGCATCCCATCAGGCCCGCCGGTGTGGCGGGTGCCACGACCCGTCTGCGCGACGTTCTTGAGTGGTGGGAGGATGATCCGAGCGCCAACATCGGTATCGCGACCGGGGCTGGCCTGCTCGTGATCGCAGTCGCACCCGAACGCGAACTGACCTCGATCCCGATTAACCCGCTGCCACTGTCGGGACAGGTGAGTACGGGCAATGGAGGGTGGCATCTCTACTTTACATATAAGAAGATGCTCCTCATCGACAGCCAGAAGGACTTCCTGGGCCCCGGCATCGACCTGATCGCCGAGGGTGGCTACGTTGTGGCCCCGCCGAGCCTTCACCCGACGGGCGGACGCTACAGCTGGATGCTGCCACAAAACATCGCGCCGCGCGCGTTCCCACCAAAGCTCCTGGCCCTGCTCAAGCCCCGTCTGGGCTGGAAGCGCAGCGATTACCAGAGCGTTCTCGCTCTCATGGAGAGCCGTGGCTATCCGCTTACCCCCACCGAGATAGCCCAAGGTCTGCACAAGGACTACTCCGGCACGCTCAAGCTGCTGCGTAGTATGCGCGAGGATCAGCAGATCTACCTGGTCAGTCGCGGCCTGTACGCTCCGGTCGATTCAACGCGCTAACGCCTGGGAGATAGGA
>JALYTQ010000431.1 GCA_030854195.1 Chloroflexota bacterium | reverse complement strand
CGCAGGAAGGAAGTTACCTATGCATACACGCCGACTTGGCAATACGGATATAGAGATTACTCCCATCGGCCTTGGTACCTGGGCCATCGGGGGCAACGGCTGGCTCAATGGCTGGGGCTCGCAGGACGATCAGGAGTCGATCGCGACCATCAAGCGCGCCCTCAACCTGGGCATTAGCTGGATCGATACCGCCGCTATCTATGGCCAGGGCCATTCCGAGGAGATTGTGGGTAAGGCGATCAAGGGGCGCGACAAGCCTCTGATCTTTACAAAATGCACGCGTCTCTGGGACGACCGGGGCAAGATCACGGGCAATTTGAAGGCCGCTTCGATCCTGCGCGAGGCCGAAGCAAGTCTGAAGCGCCTGGACATCGATGTGATCGACCTGTACCAGATCCACTGGCCCGATCCCGAAGCCGATATTGAAGAGGGATGGAGCGCGATGGCGCAGTTGAAGAAAGAGGGCAAGGTGCGCGCCATCGGTGTCTCCAACTTCAATGTCGAGCAGTTGCAGCGCGCCATGCGTATCGCCCCCGTCGATTCGCTACAGCCGCCGTACTCGCTGGTCAATCCTGGCGTGGACAAAGAGATTCTGCCCTTCTGCCAGGAGCACAATATTAGCGTGATCGTCTATTCGCCAATGGCCTCCGGCCTGCTCACCGGCGCGATGACGAAGGAGCGCGCCCAGAACCTGCCGGACGACGATTGGCGCAAGAGGAGTCCGGAGTTCAACGAGCCGCGCCTCTCGCGCAATCTGGAGCTGGCAAGCCTGCTCAGCGATATCGGCTTCCCCTACAACCGCACTCCCGGCGAGGTCGCTATCGCCTGGACCCTGGGCAATCCGGCAGTGACCGGCGCGATCGTCGGCGGTCGCCACCCGCGCCAGGTCGAAGAACTGATCGGAGCCGCCGAGTTCCGCCTCGATGAGCTCGCCATCACGCAGATTAATAAGTTCCTGAGCGAACATCCGTAGTCGACTCCACTGACGAGAGCGTAGTTCCCGTTCTATTGCAAGGGCGGGAACTACGCTTGTATTCTTCTCATTATCGGCGTAAGTGTATACTTGAAAACAGAATGTTTGTTTCAGCAAAAAGGAGCAGTTTATTATGCGTATCAGCGCACGCAACCAGCTAAGAGGCAAAGTAGTCTCCGTCAAGCTCGGCTCGATCATGGCCGAGGTCGTCGTCGAATTGCCCGACGGGCAGCAGATCGTATCGGCGATTACACGTAGCTCAGCCGAGTCGCTCGAACTGAAAGAGGGCGACCAGGTGGCCGCTATTATTAAGTCGACAGAAGTAATGATTGCCAAGGACGAGTAAGTCAGAAAAAGCACAGATGACGCAATTGCTCTAATTACTGTAGGGACCCGATCTATCGCGTCCAGCGATTCATCGCTCAGCCTCCCCGGATGAGAAAATCAATGGGTGATCTCATTGTGCTTCCGTATTGTCCTGGGGTACACGGCGATGAATCGCCGGACGCGATAAATCGGGTCCCTACGATGCTAACGAGCACATTCTATTATGATATTCAAAAAATGCATAAATTTAATGTGTCTGAGCGAACCACGAGGGCCGCCCAGACGGTTACGGGTTATTTAAAACGACGCCTGTGAATACGATCCACCACCTCATGCGGTCCGATATCCCAGAGGTAGATGGCATCGGACTGTGGCTGATAGAGCAGACGCAGTGAATCGCCAATATAGCAGATCCACATCTTTCTGTTCGTTACCCGCAAGACACGATGCACATTGAGAGAGGGATGGGCCGGATTCTGCTTGAGGTAGTTGATCTTTTCCGTGACAAGCTGCTGCATAGGTTCCGAGAGACGTTTTAGTGAGCGCGAGAATTTCTTTGTAAAGACAACCCTTTCGTACATAACATCACCCTTTCACACAAGCAAACACATCCAGTTGCAGCTTCTATTGGTGGGCGTGGTCGTATCACGAAGCTGTACTCATTTATACGGACGAACTTGTAAAAGGTGGCAAAACGTCTAAAAATGCTTTAATGCGTACAGCTGGTTATTATGTTCTGAACATAATAAAAGCACACCTTCAGCAAAAAGGTGTGCTTTTGCGATAAAGATATATGAAGTAAGGCAATGAACTATACGATCGTAACCAGCCAGCGTGTGAACCACTCCCCGGCGAGCCGTATTACTTCGTCGATGCCACGCTGGTTGGCGAAGAGGGCTCCGGCGATCGTCTCGAACGCTTTTTGCCCCTTGAGCGCCGCCAGTGCCTCCTGATTCGCCTGCACCGACTTTCCATCGTTGCCTGCCGCGATCAGCAGGACGGGCGCGAGGATATTGCCGAGGTAGGTGCGTGCCAGTGCGAGCGTGCCGCCTATCGCGACGACGGTGCGCACATTGTCCGGTCGCTCAGCCGCCGCGATCAGGGCCGCCGCGCCGCAGGCACCCGTCGCGAAATAGCCGATGGAGAAGTTCTCGGTCTCCGCGTTCTGGAGCAGCCAGTCAGCCATGCCGATGAAACGCTGCTGCATAATGCCGACATTCTGTGAAAAATAGCCTGTCAGCCCTTCCAACTCCAGTTCGTCGGGCGTGAACATCCCTATTTGCAAGGTAGCCAGTTTCCGTTGATTGAACGCTTGCGCGATAGATGGAAATGGCGAATTCTGCTCGTCGCTCTCGATGCCGCGTGCCAGAAGCACCAGTCCGTGCGCCTCGGGCGGCACGCTCAACAGTCCGTCCAATTCGACCGCGCCCGCCGCGACGCGTACAGCTCGTTCGCCGTTCGTGCCTTTAGGTGTGCTCGGATACTCTATCATGTATATAATTCCTCCGCTATGCCGTATTGTGCACCCCTTGCGCGAGATGCTATTCTCATTATTCGATATATGCTGTCCTGAATAGAAGGTCATTGCGCGAGAGAAGAGGGCCCGCACCAGCACAACTATTCTGTTCTATTGTAT
>JALYTQ010000430.1 GCA_030854195.1 Chloroflexota bacterium | reverse complement strand
AGCATGCCCATTGCGCGCTCGACTACTCCTGCCCCACGGCGAGCAACCTCTTCTATGGGCGCTGGGAGATGGCGATCGCTGTCTCGCCTGGCTGCAATGCGCGCTGCGTGGGCTGCATCTCGAAGCAGGAGGAGGAAGATCTGGTCTCGCCGCAGGACCGCCTGACCTTCATTCCTACCGTCGAAGAGATCGTCGAAGTCGCCGTGCCGCACCTGGAGTCCGCCGAGGATGCGATTGTCAGCTTCGGCCAGGGCTGTGAGGGCGAGCCGCTGTTGCAGTGGCATCGTATCGCACCGGCGATCAAGGCGATGCGCGCGCGTACAGAGAGAGGCGTCATCAACATCAACACCAACGCCAGCAATCCGCGTTGGCTGCAGCGCCTCTACGACGCGGGCCTGGACACCATCCGCGCCAGCACGATCTCCGGCCATCCCGAGACCTACACGGCCTACTATCGTCCGCTGGGCTACAGCTTCGAAGATGTCAAGGAATCGCTAAAGCGGGCGCGTGACGCGGGAGTCTACAGCTCCATCAACCTGCTGTGCTTCCCCGGTATGATCGACCGCGAGCGCGAAGTCGAGGCCCTGCTCTCGTTCGTCAAAGAGACGGGTGTGCGCCTGATCCAGTTGCGCAACCTCAACATCGATCCCGAGGTCCTGCTGCCGCGTGTACCAGCCCTGGACTCTATGGGCCGCGCGCTCGGCATGCGCGCACTGATCGACACTCTCAAACGCGAGGTACCGCACGTCGAGATAGGTAACTTCACGCGTCCCGTGAAGCGCGTGGCGGGTACGACCGCCGTCGAGGCCGCTTCCTCCCAGGGCTGAGCCGTGCTCAATCGGAGATTCACCACAAATACCATCACCATAGGATAGAACAACGCGGCAGCTTTAAAAGCTACCGCGCTGTTCTATCGTATCTTGCTTCTCGTGTTTATGCCTTGTTAGTTAGGGTAATTGATCCCAAAACCGGTCCCTGATGACTGAGAGAAGCCATTTGACAGACTGATATGGAAAGGACCGGTGAAATGAAGTGAATTGGCAACACCATTAGCAGTTCCAAATCCCATCAAGGAACCAGAGCCGAAGCCGAGGCTGGTATTACTGGCACTGACCCCAGAGCCAGCATTCGTATTATTCGTAGCGAAGCCAAAGCCGAAAGCTGGGGGAACATTACTTCCACCTGTTATGTTTTGCAGTTCTTGATCTGTGAGTTCCATGTCCATTATGTAGTAACCTTTCTTTCATACTTGCAGCGCCACATTTTTCAAAAGTATCATTCTAGAATAGGTGTACCTGCCAGGAACGTACCTGGTTCATTCTTCGTAGAACAATAGCTTTCAGTGAAGCTGCTATCTATCCAGGAGAGAGAAGAGAACTTCTCCGATGAGGAGTTCCGTTATTCACCTCTCATTAGCAGTATACATAGTCCACCAAATGGAGCGAAAAAGAACAGCACTATCATTTTCCAGGCTTTGATCTGTTTACATAAGAGAATTGCTATTCATGTATCTGATAATAAGGAATGTACTTTTAAAAAGATGAAATTATGGGGAAAGAGAGCATGTGAGAGAAGGGTGGATAGGGTAGATGGTCAGTCTGTCTTCAAACAAGCTGACCATCTTTGCTGGCCGTTAGCTACGCCGCTTTGCGAGTTCAGCAGAATGCCTACAACGCAAATATGGTTGCAAGGCTCTGACTGCTAACCTCGCTAGTTCCCGCAGCTAGCGGGAGCCAGCGAGGTTAAAACAGTGCAGCGATCGCCGGATAGCAAAGGCCGTTCGTTAGTAGCCGCAATACGATGGTATCACTACGCAGGGGGATGACTGCTGGTCAACGAAAAAGACCTGCTGTGAATTGTATCCACCGAAGCAATCTGAGTCCTGCCAATCACGATGGCCCCACCAGCGATGCCAATGATCATGATCGCCGCCCCAGTGGTGCCAACCATGATCGCCGCCATCATGACCGCCCCAATCGCCGCGATGACCACCGCTAACTGCTGCCAGTTCGGCGTCGTTCAATTCCAGTACATTGCTGCTCTGCAAATCGCTTGTGATATCAAGTTTCATATACCTGTTTCCTTTCTCTTCTCAAAGAGACCAACGATTATAGTTTTTAGCACAATGGCATAGGTGCAAGGATTTGGCGGAAACGCATGCGCGTAGTATCCATCACCTGGATGAAGAAGGCTTGCAAAAAGCATAGATGTCGCTTCTATATAATCCCTTTATCCTTTGCATGCCATTTTTGCGTGCCTACATACATTATACTGATGGCGCAATATATACATATCAATGCATTCACTTTGAAGTAGAAAATACGGAGTAGTGTATTTATATGCTAATTGCAGTAACGATAAGTAGAGCACCTCCCGGCAGGAGGGTCGCCAGGAAGTATCTGACTCCCGTGCTGTCCGCCAGGGATGCTGCAAGAGTTGTATGCCTATGTTGTAAGGCTCTAAGCCGGTTCGCCTTGAGCGATCTGGTGCTTCATCAGGCGCGAGTAGTGGCCGTCGCGTGGAAGCAGGTCATCGTGCGACCCGTGTTCTACGATCTTGCCCTCGTCCAGCACCAGGATCACGTCTGCATTGCGGATGGTGCTCAGTCGGTGCGCGATAATAATCTGCGTGCAGTCGAGCTGTTGCAGGCTCTGGTCGACCGCCCGTTCGGTGATTACGTCCAGGCTGCTGGTCGCCTCATCGAGCAGGAGAATCGCCGGGTGGTTGGCGAGGGCGCGTGCCAGCGAGAGCCTCTGGCGTTGTCCACCTGAGAGGGCGCTGCCGCCTTCCGAGACGAACGTTTCGTACCCCATAGGCATCTGGACGATATCCTCGTGAATCGCGGCCACCTCCGCCGCCATCGCCGCCTGTTCCACCGTCATGGTCGGATTGTTCAGTGTGATATTTTGCAGTACCGAGCCACTGAAGATAGTACTATCC
>JALYTQ010000190.1 GCA_030854195.1 Chloroflexota bacterium | reverse complement strand
GCAGCTGATCCCGCGCTCCTGGCCTTTGCGGCGGGCCGCGCTCTACATCACCGGAGGCTTCGAATTGTTAGGGGGTATCGGCATCCTGATCCCGCGTTTCCAGGTCGCGGCGGGCAGAGGCTTAGCTGCTCTGCTGGTCGCTATATTTCCGGCGAACATCTACCACACTATTCATCGCAAGCGTTTTCGAGGCATGACGGGCTCGCCGCTTTATCATATAGTACGTTGGCCGCTGCAAGGCGTGCTCATCTGGTGGGCATTATGGTGCAGCAGGAAAGATGAGGAATGGTAGTTTCTTTTCTATCATTTTGTGCGTAAATAAATAATCAGCGCTTACTGTGTTAAATCACAGTAGGCGCTGATTATGAGCCTCTTAGATTATTTTACACGCGACTCAGTCTCGGAGACGACTTCTTCGTGCACAACTTCGGGAGTGCTGGGCTCCGGAACGATCTCGGGAGTGGGAGCGGAATAGGTGGGTGTAACGACCTGGTTGGGTACCACCTCATAGGTCTCGGGCTTCTCATCCTTCGGGGCCGTCAACTCGTTCATGCCGCGCTTAAACGAACTGATGCTCTTGCCGATGGCGTTGCCCATCTCCGGCAAACGCTTAGGTCCGAAGATCAGGAGGGCGATAACCATAATAACGACGAGATCGAGGCCATGAAATCCAAATGGCATGCTAAATGGTCCTTTCTTCAATGCCGCCTCACGAGTATATGTTACGGCAGGCTACATCAGTTAAGTAAGAGCAGGGTCGGGCTTTATCGCGAAGCGGATAAAGAGAATCGTCAGTTCATACAGGAACGACATGCAGACGCCCAGGATGACGGGGCTATAGAGGTCTGCGCCCGGCGTCAGGAAGGTTGCCGCGATCCACATGCCTACATGCGCGGCTGCGCGCTTCTTCTTCAGCGTATCGATGCTCACGATGCCGACCTTCGCCAGGAAGGTGATGACCAGCGGCAGTTCGAAGACGATCCCGAAGGCCAGGATAAAGAACGCAACAAACGTAAAGTAGCTATCCGCCGTAATCAGCTGAGTAAAGTTGGAGGCCGCGAACGTAACCAGCCATTGGAGCGGGAAGCGTAGCACGACATAACCCACGGAGATGCCCATAACGAAAAGGACAATGCCGATAAAGATAAACGGCACCGCGTACTTCTTCTCGCGCTCGTACAGGCCGGGCACGATGAAGGCCCAGAGCTCGTAGAGAATGACTGGCAGCGAAATAATCACTCCCGCTGCCACTGAGATCATCAGGAAGACGGTAAAGCCCTCCGCGACTCCAGTGACGACCAGATTTTTCCCATCGTTTGTCTTCGCCAACGCGTTGACGTGTTGCGGCAGCGGTGCCTCCAGGAGGTTGAGGATGCTCTCTCTGAAGATAAACGCTACGATGGTCGCAATCACTATCGCGATCAAGCAGACAAAGATGCGTTTGCGTAGCTCCTCCAGGTGGTCCACCAGGGACATGGCTGATGGATCTTCCTCATCGCCGCCAAGGTTGCTGAATGCCAACAGGGGGTCCTGCTGATCTATATTACTTGTGGTCATTTTTTCCCCCGATGCAGGTGACAGTCATTAGTCGATTTTCGTTCCTTTGCTATCTACCTCGCTGGCTGGTATCTCAGCCGCCGCCGCTGCGCGTTTGCTGGCGATCCCGCGCTCGATAGCTGCCAGGCTCGCTGCTGATGACGTTTCCTCTTTGGGCTCATTCAGTTCGCGCATGCCCTTCTGAAACTCTTTAATGCTTTTGCCGATGGAGGCACCCATCTCCGGCAGGCGCTTGGGTCCAAAGACCAGGAGCGCAATAGCGAGAATGGCGATGAGTTCGACGGGGTGAAATCCGATAGGCATGGTTAGATCCTTTCTTGGCTTGCTTGTTTTTATCTTCTATGAGAGATACTACGTCAAATTTGCGCTAGTGGACGTTTGAAATCCATCCAGTTGTCGGATAATGTCAGGAAAGTGCTGAATGTACTGGTTGTGTCGTGTCCTGTCCAACCAGGGCCGCTTCGAGCATATGCAGACCTTCCAGTCCCGCGCTCAGCAGTCCAATGCTGGCGGAGCCTATGGCGACCAGGCGTACGGCCCGGCGTCGGCTGATATGCTGGGTATGCAGGCGGGAGGCGACGCGCTCTTGCCGTTGGAGGGTCGCGGCCTCCTGGCGTAGGGAAGCCGCCAGTTGCTGCTCCAGGCCGGGAGGCGTGGGAGCCGTGCCGCCGTAGTGGCGGAGCACCAGGGTCTCGATAGAGTCGTTATACATAGTTTCTCCAGGGTATTGAAGGATGTGCCGTAAGCCGCAAGTGCTTATCGTTGATCTCTTCCGTCGCATCCCGCGTCCGTGTTCTGGTGGCGGCGTGCGAGACATGAGTGGCATCGAAGACCTCTTCGCCGCTCTCTTGCGCGTACACCTGCTGAAATTGCTTGCGCGCTCGTGCCAGCCTCTGGCGTACCGCCGGTTCTTTCAGATCCAGTATCCTGGCGATCTCGGGAATCGAGAGGCCACCCACGATCGATAGGAGCAGACAGACGCGGAAGGGTTCAGTCAGGCTGCTCATCGTGCGCCGTACCGCGTCCTGTTCGGCGATCAATACTGCCGGATCTTCCGTCTCACCTGTGCCGTAGCCAATGGGTTGGACGGGAGCGGCCTGTGAGCTTAGCGTTTCGTTATCCGTTTCGTGCTGTTTTCCTTCCAGCATATGCGAGAAGGGAATGAAGCGGAAGATATTGCGTCGCCGCCGCTGCATACGAACCGTATTGAGCGCGATACTGAGTAGCCATGCTCGGGCGTGAAAGTGCTCGCCACTCGTCAAGCGGGCGGCATCAATCGAGCGCAGGGCCTGGTGAAAGGTATCCTGCGTAAGGTCCTGGCTCTCCTCCCAGTCGCCTGTGAGGCCATAGATGGTATGGAAGACCAGTTTGCCATATTCGTGACTGAGCGTTTCAACCGCCTGAGCAGCGGGCATTCTATCCACACAAAACTCTTTTCGCATTGGTAGGATTATTGTCCTACAGTAATGGAGATGCACGACCCTGGAGATTTGTGACAAAGACGCGACAGATAGCTAAAAATTGCTTTTTCTCTCGCTCTTTGTAACTATTTAGTAGGGATGGGCCTTGCGTCCATCCGGGTGCCCCCTCTCCCGATGGCGGACCGAATGGACGCAAGGCCCATCCCTACTGATGAGATACCGCTTTTTTCTTTTCATTATACCATGTTGTACCAGTTGAGGATAGAAGAAAGGGCGACCCTGTGGCCGCCCTTTTTCTTCTGTCCCATGAAGTGCCAGAGGCGCTGAGGGGTTCTGAAGAAATATCGCCCTGGTAACAACCTGGGCTTTATTCAGGAAAGTGTATCTGCCTGCGCCAGCCTGTTGGAGTTAGCGCAAGTGCTCTTCGATATAGTCCTGTGCCTCCTGGACCGTCGTGATCTTCTCCGCGTCCTCATCGGAGATCTGGAGTTTGAACTCTTCCTCAAGAGACATAATCAGTTCAACCAGATCGAGTGAATCCGCATTGAGATCCTCGACGAAAGACGCATTGGGAACGACCTCTGCCTCGTCGACACCAAGTTGATCGACGATAATCTTTTTGAGTCGCTCGTCAATACTAGCCATTACTTCACCTCGCTTTCAGCTTTAGGGGTGGGCTGTTGTTGTGCCCAATTAAATATCGTACCGAGGACGCCATTGATAAAGCGGCTGGACGTATCGCTTCCGAATGCCTTGGCGAGTTCCACCGCTTCGTTAATAGCAGCCTTTGCTGGTACAGTATTATTAAACAGAATTTCGTAGATTGCAAGCCTGAGAATATTTTTGTCTATGCGCGCCATTTGCTGGAGTGGCCATTCGCGTGCCGCGCTTTGAATGTGAGCATCGATCTCGGCCAGATGGTCAATGACCCCCAACACCAGCTCGCTAGCATATTCTGACACCCTGGGGTTCAGATGGCGCTCTTCTGCATGACGCTGCAAGACCTCTGTCGGGTTATGGTTGGTTGTATCGTATTCATAGAGTGTTTGCAGCGCAATCATGCGCGCCTGTCTGCGTATCCCTGGCATAGTGTCCTCGAAAAAATGTGATGATGAGATCTGCACCCCATCGTTTGTGTGCTCTTGTCTAGAGTGTCTCAGCTACCTCTTTAAACATTTTAAACCACGTCCTGGATGTAGACATTGACCTCGCGAACCTGCATCCCCACCATGTCTTCAATTGCCGAGGCAACCTCTTCCTGAACGGCGGTCCCTACCTCAACGATATTGGCATTGGCGGCTACGACGATATAGAGATCGGTAGAGACGATGTTGTCTTTTACCGTCAACGCCACGCCCTGTCGCGGTAATTCCCTTCGTAACAGGCGCGACCATGGACTGCTTCCCTGCGCTATGCGTACAATGCCCGGTATCTGCAATGCGGTATTAATCACGATCGTCGAGAGCACCTGCCGGGCAACACGGACCACGCCTATCGGTTGTGAATCTACTGCCATACATTTCTCCCTTAACCGCGATAAACTCCCATCAATACGTACCGTTTATCCTACCCGTTGCGCAAAAGCTTGCTGCAATACTGCAAAGATAGGCGTTTTTCTCATCCATGTCAAGTAGTTTATCCCAATGGGGTACCTGATTATACGTTACCAGGTAGCCCTATCTCACGGATCAATGCTGCCGCTTTTTCCACTTCTGCTACATTCCCTATATTGATGATTCTGGTACCCTTGACGATGCGTTTGATCATACCCGCCAGCGCCTGGCCCGGTCCGATCTCGATAAAGGTCGTGATGCCCGCGCCATGCAGATATTCAATGGTGCGTATCCATTGAACGGGGGCCGCGAGCTGTTCGGCCAGTTCCGAGCGCAGATCGTCCGCCCTGGTGAGCGGTGTGGCCGTGATGTTGCTGATAACAGGCAACGTCGCGTCGCGCAGGTCCGTCGCTGCCAGCGCCTGGGCCAGGCCACCGACCGCCGGGTACATCACCGGCGAGTGGAATGCTCCGCTGACTGAGAGCGGAATGACGCGTTTGGCTCCCCGAGCCTTTGCCAACTCGCCTGCCAGTGCCAGCGCCTTCTGCTCGCCCGAGATAACGATCTGGCCGGGCGCGTTATAGTTCGCGACGATGACCTGTCCCTGTCCGGGATGGGAGTTCTGTTCAGCGCGTTCAGTGGTTAATTGCCGCGTTGCTTCCTGGCATACCTCTTGGAGCGGTTCCGCCTCCAGCCCGATGATAGCCGCCATGCCTCCGGGGCAGGCCGTCTCCTCGATATCCATCAGGCGACCGCGCTCGCGTACCAGGCGTATCGTCTCCTTGAGATCGAGCGCGCCCGCCACGACCAGTGAGGCGAACTCACCGACGCTGTGACCGGCGGCAAAATCGGGTGTGAGCGGCGTGGACCAGGAGGAGGAAGAGGGAGAAAGCGCTTCCTGGAATGCTGCGAGGTAAGCGAGGCTTACCGTAACAATAGCGGGTTGGGCGTTAATCGTCTTACGTAAAGTCTCTTCTGGGCCTGTAAAGCACAATGTACTTAGAGGGAAACCGAGTGCTTCGTCAACCGTCTCAAAGACGCGTCTGGCCGCTGCAGACGTTGCAAAGATATCGGCTCCCATGCCAACTGCCTGACTTCCCTGCCCAGGGAAAAGAAAGGCGACCTGTGTCGTCATACTATGCTCTCTTAATAAATAGAAAGAGGCGGTGTAGAGATACGTAAACTATCTTCCTCTGACCTGGTTATGCTGAACCTGGACAATACAACCGCCTGCTTCGGTATTATCGCTGATTTTTGGGCTGAAACACCTGGCGATTGCGATACATGCCGCAGTGTGGGCAGGCATGATGCGAGAGCCTGGGCCGTCTGCAATTCGGGCATGCGACCAGTTGTGGCAGATCCAGATGATGATGTGCGCGCCTCTCCCCTTGCCGGGCGTGGGAGGTGCGCTGTTTTGGTAATGCTCCCATAGTGTAGTTGCTCCTCTTCCACCAGTATTGTGTCCTGACTCTGCATCAGGCTTACTTACTTGGGTGATTTGTTGATTCTTGATTTTGTAACAATGATTGTAAAACGCTGAGCCGGGCATCGATCTCGGGTTGGCAGTTGCAGGGACCCTCATTGAGGTCCTTGCCGCACTGAGGACAGAGCCCCGCGCAGTCTTCTTTACAAAGCGTCACCATCGGAATGTCCAGCAGAACGTGCTGCCTTATCGCTTCAGTGAGATCGATCAGGTGATGAGCGTCGATAGGAAACGCGTCCTCTCCATCATCCGGTGGAGTCAACGCCACGCCTGTCACCACATCCAACGTCGGGTAAAAACGCTCCTCGAATAGGACGTGCATCTGCTGCTCGAAGTGTTTCAAGCAACGCGTGCATTCAAACTCAATCGTCAGATCCACCCAGCCGTCTGCCAGCAGCCCTTGATTGATACGTCGCAGGCGCACGTGGCCGACGATTGGACCGATGACTGTAAGGTCTTCATCGAGCCGCACATTTTCTTCGTCGATATCATAGTTTAATGCAGTGCCAACGGGCGACTTCATCAGTTGCGCCACATTAAAAATCATAGAAGATATATCCTTTCACATTGCAAACCTTTTAAGCCTTAAATAACAACTATGGCGCAATCTGAATTATTCCCTTTGACTTTGCTGGCGCTTGCTCATTATAGACAAGCGAAAAGAGGGTGTCAAGCCCCGATCTCTATATTTATTCAAAATACAGCGTTTCTAGCCTACTGATAGTTTGGGCCACCCATTGTATCCGCAGCCAGGGAGGCGCGGCGCGGCACTGAACGCGCCATCTGCTGAGGAGGATCTTCTATGCTATCTATAGCCTGCTCACTTTCTTCCCCGCCATCCCCGTCGTCCCCGCTATCTCTATCTTGCCCTCCCTCTCCCTGTTCGACCGGTTGTTCTTCCAGGCTTTCAAGGCCGCGCTCGATGCTCAAAATGGTGCGACTCACATCGGTTTCGACGCTGGTGAGGTGTTCGCGCAGGTTGCGTAGCGTCTCCACCACATAGGCGTCCGCGTCAACCTTCAGGTGCTCGGAGTGCTCCTCGGCCCGGCGGATCATCTGGTGCACCTGCTCTTCCGTTTTTTGTAACAATTGCTGCGAGCGCTCTTCCGCCACTTTGAGCAGTCCTTCGCGGTTGACAGCGCGCTCACCCTCCTCGCGGGCGCGTGCCAGCAGTGCAGTCGCGTCGGCCTGTGCCTGCGCGAGGATGCGCTCTTTCTCCTGAATCACGCGCCTGGATTGCTTGACCTCATCTGGAATAGTGGTGCGCATCTGTTCGATGATGCTCAGGATCTCGCTCTCTTTGACTATAATCTGGTTGACCAGGGGCATGCGGCGACTGCCAGCAATGAGGTTTTCGAGGCGATCGACAAGATACAAAATATCCATACGGCCTTTCCTCCTTTTGCGCCTGTTCTCATTCGCCGGCCTTTCAATAAGCCCGCTGTTTACTTGCCAAGTTTGCTTTGCAGTGCTTTGACCGCTACCGCGGGTAACATGTCGTGTACGTCGCCGCCTAGATTCGCGACTTCCTTGAGAAGAGATGAGCTGACAAAAAGGTTTTGCAGATTTGTCAGGAGACAGATCGTCTCAACCTCGGGTTCGAGCTTGCGATTCATCAAGCCTTGCTGAAATTCCGCCTCGAAATCGTTGGGCGAGCGTAGTCCTTTGATGATGGCCTGACCACCCACCGCGCGTACATACTCTACGACCAGTGTGCTGAACTGCTCGACACGCACATTGTGCAATTCCTCTGTGGCGATAACCTCTTGCCATAATGCCACGCGCTCGTCGGCGGAGAAGAGCAGGTTTTTTGCGGGAAAGGCGTACACGCCGATGATTAAGGTGTCAAAAATACGTGCCGCCCTGCGCGCGATATCCAGGTGTCCGTTCGTTAAAGGATCGAAGCTGCCAGGATAGACGGCGAGATGACCAGTTCTCTCTACATTGCTCAAGCTCAACACCCCTTTGTGACTCAAATAGACATGCCAACCAGGAAAAAAATAGAGTGGCTTCTTCATTAAACCATATCGGGGGGCATTCGGCAATATCACGCCTCGTGGCTTCATGCATTGCCCTGAGTTTGTTGGGGTAGGAGCCTGCCTTACGCGAGTCCTGCGGCGGCTCCTACCGGTTGGCTTAGCGCGTCTGCATGGTTGCGACCCGCTGCTGGTGACGGATGCGTCCACCGATCATCTCGCCGATGCCGATGGCCGACAGGCCGAAGAGCAGATGTACAACCTGGATGACCCAGTGCGCGGGATTGGGATCTGGGAGAATCTGTTGCTGTGTGAGCCCCAGCGCGAGCACGAGCAGGCCCAGCACGATCGCGCCGATGCCCAGGCCCGCGCCGCCTTTGCGCGTCAGCATCACGCCGCCCAGAATCCAGAGCGCGAAGACGACGATAAAGCCGAGGAGCATATGGATGAGGATGGAGCCGAACGGGTAACCCACCCAGTCCAGAATGCCAAGAATAAGTGCCAGCAGTGCGGCGACACGCAATACATTGATGGTAATACGTACAACCATGAGAATAAACTCCTTACTTCCCTTTATACTGTGCTGTGTTGTTTCTGAGATATGCTCTCGCCCACCTGCCCACTCCGAGCGCCTTCACAGGGAGTAGAAAACCTATGCCCCAGGCGAAGCTGGTCGCGCGATGGTGCCAGTATCACGAGTATCTCGATAAGAGGCGGAAACGCCTCCCTCCTATCATAAAGCACTCGCGCAACCGGTACAAACGAAGCACGCGCCATAGGGAGAGTAAAGAGAGATGTATCAATGGAAGAGATCAGCGAGAGCTTTTACGCGGGGCTCTTGTCCCCACTGTTCCAGCATGCGTTCGTAGATCAGATAGGCTTCGTCGTAGCGCAACGCGCTGCCCAGCGCTCTGGCAGCTTGTACGGCCTCTGCGAGCAAGGCACAGCTCTGTTCTAGATCCTGCAATGCCAGCGCGGTTGCCGCTTTATAAACGGTGAGCTCGACGCGATATGGCTCTTCATTGGTCGGAACAAGCCTATCAACGGTAGAAAAGGCTTCCCATGCCTCTTTGGGATGGTTGAGGTGAAGGTGGACCTGGCCGGAAAAATTATAAAATGTGGGCCAGCGAAAATGGGTGTAGGAGTAGACGGGATCTTCTTCCGGTTGATCGGGGTAGCTCTTCTGCGCGCGCTTGAGAAATTCCTGGGCCATAGCCTCGTTTTGCAGGCTCGCGTGTGTCTCGGCCAGACCGGCATAGATATAGCCTTTCAGCAGGGGCGAACAAGCAGTGCAGTGACTGAGCGCCTCCTGGTATGTTTGCAGCCTTTGTCTATCCCGATGCAGGCTGAAATAGACATACGCCTTGCGCCCCAGCGCGGCTGCTTGCAAGTTTGCGTCGTCCGCTATGTGCCCATAATGCAGCGCCTCCTGGGTGTGCTTGAGGGAGGTGCCGAAGTCCTGGCGCTGAAGGGCAAGGAGGTAGTTCAGTTGATGGGCCTGGGATGCCAGGTTCGCCGCTAACTTTTGGTGGCGCGCTGGTTTTTGGGCAAGCGCCGACAACTGCGTCGTATAGCCTGGCAGGATGTGGTTGAGTTCCGCGAAGCCACCCTCGTAGTAGAGCTGCCAACAGAGAGCCAGATTGACGGCGCTGAGCGCGAGTATTTCATCGGAGTAGAGGAGCAGGTCGTTGCTGTCCTCTATCAGACCGAATATTGCTGATGGCGTGGTGACCAGCAGGGCCACGGCCTTTTTGCGTGAGAGACCTTCCCCATTTTCGTTCTGCGCCTGTTGCATCTCGTCCAGGTCCTTTTTGATCTGCTCAACCTGGTACGCAAAGGCGTTGTCGCTCTGTTCAACCTGGTACGCAAAGGCGTTGTCGCTCTGCTGAGCCTCTTTCTGCGGCGCTTCCTGCTTGATAGAGGTATTCTCATTTCTCATAGAGAGAGCGCCTTCGGTTGTCCTGCGTTTAGCTGCAATGATATTGCCAAAACCTAATTCCTCGGGGGGCAGGTCAAAGGCTTTGCAGAGCAGATCGAGGGTCTCCAGTTGCGGTAATTGCAGGCCCCGTTCCCAGCGGTTGAACGTATTGACGC
>JALYTQ010000189.1 GCA_030854195.1 Chloroflexota bacterium | reverse complement strand
AAATTTTGTCATGGTGGTCTGTCCCTCCTTTGGGAGAAGAAGTTTTATGCACTACGAGGTAGAATCCTTATTCCGCCAGCCAACGATACTCCGTCTCTAGCTACGCTCAGGCTAGCGGAAAGGAAGGCTGATAAAACGAACAGATACTTGTTGGACGTAAGACTGCACGATCTCAGGCGCGGGCAAATTGTGACCTGCGCTGGTAATCGCTCCCAGCGAAAATGCCGTAGCGAGCCGGGCGCAGTCGCTAAGGTTCAACCCCTGGACCTGGCCCGCGATCAGTCCTGCCACCATTGCGTCGCCAGCTCCTACCGTACTTTTTACCAGTACGGGAGGAGGCGTTGCGAGCAGCGTGTTGGCGGCATCGACAAACATGGCTCCGCGTTCGCCCATAGAGATCACCACCAGCCGTGTGTCGCCATTCAGAAGCTGGCGAGCGGCTTGCTCAATCGCGGCTTCATCTGTCAATGATTGGCCGGTGAGTTGTTGCAACTCGTCAACATTCGGTTTGATGATGGTCGGGCCTGCGCGCAAGCCTTCCCGTAGAGCATCACGGCTGGTGTCCAGCACGACCTGCCTGCCATGCTCTTTGAGCTGGGTAATGATGGTGGCATAGGTCGTCGCGGGCACCCCTGG
This sequence comes from Chloroflexota bacterium, assembly GCA_030854195.1. Classification (GTDB taxonomy): domain Bacteria; phylum Chloroflexota; class Ktedonobacteria; order Ktedonobacterales; family Ktedonobacteraceae; genus JACDAE01. The sequence continues at coordinate 9,450 of JALYTQ010000189.1, read as the reverse complement.
CGGCAGCGTTCCCGATAGTGCGAACCAGTTGCAGGAAGCGGCCAGCCGTCCAATCGTCTTATGTAGAGTATCTAGTGCCTCCGTAGGGGGAGGCAGGCCCGGCATGTTGATGTCGGTTGTCTGCTGGTTGGCCTCATCGACGATTTTGACACCGATGCGGGTGCTGCCGGGAATGCGCACCAGCTGGTCATCAACGTGCTTGCTGGCACAGAACTGCTCGAAGATAGCAGCATTCTCCTGGCCGAGAAAGCCCGTCACCGCAACCTCGTGGCCGGTATCCGCCAGAAACGAGGCGACGTTAATGCCTTTCCCGCCCGCGTCGAACTGCATAGCCTGCGCGTAATTGACCGTGTTGGGTCGGAAATGGTCGGCTCTGACCGTCTGGTCAATGGCAGGATTGAGCGTGACTGTGGCGATTTTCATAGGCTGCGCACCTCCGCTGCCGTGCGACACAGCAAAGCCTGCTGGGCGATGTTCTGCATATCCGCGTGGGAGCGACTACGGATTTCTGCCTTTATCGCCGCAATACTGGGGACGCTTACGCTCAGCTCCGAGACACCCAATCCTGTCAGAATCACCGCACCCTTGGGGTCGCCAGCTAATCCACCACACACACCGACCCACTTGCCCTCTTTTTTGGCTGCCTGCACGGTGCGCTCGATCATGCGTAGCACAGCGGGATGCAGCGCGTCGGCCTGGCGCGCCAGTTGCGGATGCAGGCGATCCATAGCCAGCGTGTACTGGGTGAGATCGTTGGTGCCAATGGAGAAGAAATCAACCTCTTTAGCCAGGTGATCGGCCAGGATGGCGGCGGAGGGTACTTCGACCATGACGCCCAGCGGAATCGCCGGGGCGTTCAGTTCTTCGCGCACCTGTTCGGTGAGCGCGCGTGCTCGCTCTACATCTTCCAGTGTGGCAATCATGGGAAACATAATATGAATCTGGCCATAAGCGGCAGCGCGATAGATGGCCCGCAATTGGGGGAGAAACAGGTCGGGGCGTACCAGGCAGAGGCGAATTCCTCTCACGCCCAGGAAGGCGTTGTCTTCCTTTGGCAGGTTGAGATAGGGAACCTCTTTGTCGCCGCCGATGTCTAATGTACGAATAACCAGTGGACGCCCATCGAGTGCCTGTGCCATGTCCCGATAAGCCTCAAATTGCTCGTCTTCCGAGGGGACGGAATCACGGGCCAGGAACAGAACCTCGGTGCGCATTAACCCGACGCCTTCAGCACCCGCGTCAATGGCTTTCGCGGCTTCGGCAGCGCGGTTGATGTTAGCCGCTACCTCCACCCGATAGCCATCCGTGGTGACGGCAGGCGCGAAACGGCTGCTACGGGCGGTATCTAGCTGACGCTGCAGCTCTTTTTGTACGTTCCTGGCTGCCTGCACATCGGCCTCGCTGGGCTTGAGATAGAGTTTGCCGCTCTCGCCATCCAGGATGCTTTGTGCGTCATCAGGAATGGTAAGCACCTCAGCTCCAGCACCCACGATGGCGGGTATACCGAAGCCACGGGCCAGAATAGCGGTGTGCGAGGTGGGACCACCTTTGGCGATGCATAAGCCCAGGATCATATCGAAGTCGAGCGAAGCAGTATCGGACGGGGTCAGGTCTTCCGCGATGAGAATGACAGGCTCATTGAGGACGATCGAGCGCTCATTGGTCGTCTCGACGAGGTGGCGCAGGACACGCTGCCCTACGTCGCTCAGATCAGCGGCACGCCCGGCGATAACAGGATCGTCGATGGCTTGCATCTGGCTCACGCGTTCGTTGATGAGCTTTTGCCACGACCACGCGGCGCTGTGTCCTTGATAAATGAGCGCAACAGCCTGCATAATGAGCGTGTCGTCATTGAGGAATTCGCCATGGACGCGGAAAATGGCTGCCTTACCCGAGCCAAGGCGCGTTTTGACCTCCTCGTGCAGCTGGTCAAGCTCCGCGTGGGCCGTATCAAGGGCGTTTTGTAAGCGCGTCCCTTCGCTAGCCGGATCGCCCGGCTGGTCTGTAGCGACGATGACGGGCTGTTGCTTGTACTGGCGAATCGGACCGATGACCAGTCCGCCGGAAGCAGGAATACCCGCGATGGTCGTTCCGGCAGCTTGCGGAGTCCAGCCACCGCTACTGGCGGTAGGTGTCGGAGGGAGCTGTTCTTCCGGTTCATCTCCCAGGCCCGTGGCAATGGCTTTCTGCAGGGCGGCTAGCGCTTTCTCGGCATCAGGACCCTGGGCCGAAACGCGAATAGCCGCGCCATGCTCGGCACCCAGCTGTAGCATCGACATAAGTCTCTTCCCATTGGCAACGGCGTCGCCATGACGTACCCTGATGTCAGCCTTAAAGCGCTTGGACAGGTCAACAAAAGTCGCGGCAGGACGCGCGTGCAGCCCGGTCTTGTTCAGGACGACCGCGTCGAAAAAGTTCGCGTAGTCAGTCACGTCAGCGCTTTTGGGGGCCGCGACTGGACGCTCTCCCGTGAGAGCCTCGATAATGTCGCGCGGATCGGTCGTGTTGCTCAGGCGGGCCACTTGCTCCGGGTCGCCTAATACACGTGTGAGCCGACGCAACACCTCGATGTGTTCGTCCGATTTGGCCGCGATGCCGACGACCAGGTGAGCGGTTTCACCTGGATTCCAGGTCACTCCGGCGGGCACCTGTACCACCGCGATGCCGGTCTTTTTAATCAGGTCGCGGTCTTCAGGCAAGCCGTGGGGAATCGCGATGCCATTGCCGAGATAGGTGTTGGCTACCTTTTCGCGCCCAAGCATGCTGGTAATATAAGCCGCATCCATGTATCCACTATCCACCAGCAGTTGACCTGCCTGCTGGATGGCATCCTGCTTATCCGCCGCGCTGGCTTGCACACGGACCACGCGCTCATCAATTGTGATCATAATCGCCTCCATAAGGGGAAGGATCATTCTTCTCTTTTTACGACTTTGTAGGTGGTAGCTTCTGCCTCGCTTTTCCAGGCAGAAGGACTTTCAGGGAATAGTTCACCTCCCTTCCGAATGGCAACATCACAATGGTATCTGCCACAAGAATAGCTGATAACTGGTATACAAGACAATACTAACGGCTCCTTTTTGAGCAGATAGCTAAGGACGCGTTAAATGTTCGCTTGCACCAGTTGCCAGCCCTGTATGGGAAAGTAGAATGTTGTTATCAACATTGTAAACGATTACAATGAGATTGTCAAGCCTTTTCCCTATGAATTTCAGAAGCGTTATATTGTAATCCCGTAACTCTTCAGGTCCTGCTCCTGTCGTAGGGGATGGGGCTTGCCCCCATCCCCTACTGGTTTCGCTAACGATTGTTGAATGCCTTGCTTTACTATGAGTAATACCGTCTAGAATGTGCCTGTGAAATGTTGGATAATGCAGCGCTTAGCGGGCTAATAGTGTAATCGTTTGCATAGATATGTCAGGATCAATTGAAATGAGGATGTCCTGGAGCAGACAAAGGGAGGTGTGCGTGGAGGTACCAGCGCACACAGCCTGGAATATGTACAATCAGCTTCCTTACTCTTCCACCATGCCCAGTTTTCTTTACTCATGAGCGAGGATACGGGCAACAACCTCAGGCAGCAGGTCGGGGTCGTCTACGATAAGCTGAGGTGGCAGGAGACCACTCTCGTGCAAGCGCTTGCGTGTGAGGCGTGTGCTCACTGCTACAACGTCCATGCCAGCCGCCAATGCTGCCGCCACGCCAGCGGGCGAATCTTCGATCGCCAGACATTCCGCGGGAGATATTCCCAGTGCCCGCGCTGTTAATAGATAGATCTCCGGGTCGGCCTTGCCTTGTTCGACATCGTCCCGCGAGGCCACGAAGTCGAATGCATTGCTCAAGCCTAGCACCGCCAACACGCGCTGTACCTGCTGGCGATAAGACATGGTCGCTAAAGCGATTGGATAGCCCAGACGCCGGACCTCGTGCAGCAAGGCGATGTTGTGTGGCCACTGCTGCTGCCGCAACAACTCCGGATCTTCAAGCATCACATCATAGATGCGCTGCCGTACCCGTACGTAGGCCTGCCAGGGTTCACTGACGCCGAATTCAACCATACGAGCGCGAGCCGCTGCCTCCAGTCCAAAGCGTTGCAGTAACGCCGTAGCTACCTCTTCGCGCGCCAGGCCGACAACATCCTGGAACGCATCGATGATCTCTCCCGCGTTCAGTTCGGGACGCAATTCGACGGCTGCTTGTGCATAAGAGATGGCTTTGAGTTCCTCGGTCTCCACCAGTGTCCCATCCAGATCAAAGATTACCGCTCGAATCATAGAACCTCCACCGGCTTCTCTCGTCTGCCGATTATGTCCTTGCTCAGGTAGAGTGCCACGGTGGCCTCTAATAAAAGAGTAGCTGACAAAAGAGCAAAAGACAATACCCAACAGGCGTATTCCTGAGCGATTTTACCTGTCAGGCGGTAAAGATCTGTCGGCGCTATCTTCTCCTCTGAGTCTGGCGCTACCAGAATGGAGGAGTAGCGGAGGTGGTGGTGGTGATGGGCTGGAAGGAGGCCGAAAACATCTGGACCTTTGGAGGTATAATAAAACAGACGTGACCAAATATGGTGCTCTGGAGCCTCTTGATACAATGAACAAACAACTCTTTTGGCAGGTGAAACATATACGGGGCATTCTGACCGTGACGATCGTCCTGGGTGTCCTGATCGCGGTCGCTACCGTTGCGCAAATGGCCTTGCTGAGCAGCATCGTTAGTCAGGTATTCCTGGTCCATCTGGATCTCAGTCAGGTCAGCTTTCTCCTTTTGCTGCTGTTGGGCACAATTCTGCTACGGGCTGGCCTCGTCTGGTGGCGCGAAGTGACCGCTCAGCGGGGAGCAATACGCGTCAAGTCTGAGCTTCGCGAGCGCCTATTTGCCCACTTGCTTCAGCTGGGACCAGCCTATAGCAACGGCGAGCGGGCTGGTGAGCTTATCACCACGCTGAGCGAAGGTATCGAGCGGCTCGATGCCTATGTGAGCCGCTACGTGCCCCAGATGGCCCTGAGCGTCCTGGTCCCGCTCTTGATTGCTGGCTACATCTTTACCATCGACTGGATCAGCTCAGTCCTGCTCCTGGTCACGGGTCCGATTATTCCGCTCTTGATGGTCCTGGTGGGCAGCTATGCCGAGCGGCGCATCGAGCACCAATGGAGCGCGCTCTCACGCATGGGCGCGCACTTCCTGGATGTGGTGCAGGGTCTGCCAACGCTGAAGCTCTTTGGGCGTAGCGAGGCGCAACAGGCGCAGATCGCGCAGATCAGCGAGGCGTTTCGCGATAAAACCATGAAAGTGCTACGCGTCGCATTTCTCTCGGGCGCGGTGCTGGAATTTATGACCGCTGTCGCCATTGGCCTGGTTGCTGTGACGCTAGGAATACGTCTGATCAATGGAGGCATGAGCTTTGAGCAGGCATTTCTCGTCCTGCTCCTGGCACCGGAGTTCTACCGGCCTCTGCGCGAGCTTGGCGTCCAACGTCACGCGGGCATGGAGGGGAAAGCGGCAGCCAAACGCATGGTCGAGATTCTGGAAACTCCCGCGCCTCTATCCACTCATCAAAGAGAGCCTGTAGCTATCCCCAATGGACTCAGCGTTGAGTTTAGCAACGTGACCTATACCTATCCCGGCAGCGAGCGTCCGGCCCTGCGAGGCATTAACCTGACGCTGCCAGCGCGCACCTGCACGGCGCTGGTGGGACGCAGCGGCGCTGGCAAGAGTACGCTTGTCAATCTGTTGCTACGCTTTAGAGAGAGCCAGGGCGGAGCAATTACCATCAATGGTATTCCTATAGCTGAGCTTTCGGTTGAGGCGTGGCGGGAGTATATCGCGCTGGTTCCGCAGCGACCGCACCTCTTCTATGGGAGCGTGCAGGCGAACATCCGGCTGGCGCGTCCCGACGCGAGCGATGAAGAGGTCACGTGGGCCGCTGAACAGGCTGGCGCGGCAGAGTTTATTGCAACGCTGCCCCAGGGCTACGCCACGGAGATCGGGGAGCGCGGCGCTCGCCTGAGCGCGGGCCAGGTCCAGCGCATCGCCATTGCGCGTGCCTTTCTCAAGAACGCTCCGTTGCTGGTCCTCGACGAGCCAACTTCGAGCCTTGATCCCGAGAGCGAGACCCTTATTCGGCAGGCATTAGAGCGCCTGGTACAGGACCGCACGGTGCTCGTGATTGCGCACAGGCTCAATACCATCGCGCAGGCCGATCGGGCCGCCGTGCTGGAGAATGGGCAGATCGTTGAGGTTGGCAGCTCGACCGAACTGGTGCAGCGCGATGGCGCGTATGCCCACCTCATGGGTGCTCATCAGAGAGGGGAGGTGCGCGTATGAAGCTCCAAATGCAGTCGCCAACGTTGTCTTCAGAGCTGGCCTCGCCTGGGGGAATGAGCGCAATGAAGGTCTTTCTGCGCCTGCTCACTTTCTTGCGTCCTTTCTGGTGGCAGGTGTCTCTTGCCATCATCCTGGGGAGTGCCACGGTAGCCAGCAATATCGGCCTGTTGGGCATGGCGGCGTACCTGATCGCGGCGGCGGCGCTTGGTCCCCTGCTGGTGCTCCTTATGCTGCCGATTTACATTGTGCAATTTATGAGCGTCACGCGGGCCGCTACACGCTACTACGAGCGTGTGATGTCACACAATGTCACCTTTCGCCTGCTTGCCCAACTACGCACGCGCATCTATAGCCACCTGGAACCGCTTGCGCCCGCCCGCCTGCTCATGTATCGCAGCGGTGACGTATTGACGCGTCTGGTCGCGGATGTCGAGGAGCTACAGAATATCTATTTGCGCATAGTCTCGCCCTTCATCGTTGCCATTGTCATCGCCATTCTGACGTTCGGCCTGTTCAGCATTTTCAGTCCTGTATTGGCCTGGACTGCATTGGCTTTTCTTGTAGGTACTGGTCTCGGTGTTCCACCCCTGGCGGCCAGGCTCGCTCGTGGTCTGGGGAAACGCCAGCTTGCCCTGCGCGCCGAGCTGAACGCGCACATGGTGGATGGCATTCAGGGCGTACAGGACATTCTGGCCTGTGGGCGGGCAGACGAGCAGCAGAGGAAGATTCGCGATCTTGACCATTCCCTGGCCCAGGTTCAGCGACAATTGGCGTTCAGCGCGGGCTTACAGCAGGCGCTGACCGATCTCTTGATGAATCTGGCACTGTGGACCCTGCTTGTGCTGGCGATTCCCCTTGTGGCGACAAAGGCGATTAACGGTGTCTACCTGGCGACGCTTACCCTGTTGATCTTGGCAAGCTTTGAGGCCATCCAGCCGCTGGGACAGGCATTCCAATCTCTCGGCCACTCGCTGGCAGCTGGCGAGCGCGTCTTCGAAGTCATAGATGCCGTGCCCCAGGTCAGCGACTGCGCTACTCCTCTGCCGCTCGCTAGCGGGCAGGGGATTGATAGGGGCTTGCTGGAGTTTGACCAGGTACACTTCGGTTATTCTGAAAACGACGAAGTTTTGCATGACATTTCCTTTATCTTGCAGCCCGGTAGCCGGATTGCCATCGTTGGCCCCAGCGGATCGGGCAAGACGACGATTGCAAGATTAGTGCCGCGCTTCTGGGATACGACGCGGGGCACCATTCGCCTGGATGGGCAGGATATTCGTCGCTACGCGCTCAATGACCTGCGCACTTCCATGAGCGTTGTTGCTCAAGATACCTATCTTTTTAATAGCACGATACGTAGTAACCTGCTACTGGCTAATACCAACGCCAGCGACAGCGAGATCGAGCAGGCGCTGGAGCAGGCGCAACTTAGCGAATTTATTGCTCAACTTCCCAAAGGGCTGGGGACGTGGATTGGTGAGCAGGGGCTACGTCTCTCGGGTGGAGAACGGCAGCGCCTCGCCATTGCCCGCGCGCTGCTCAAAAATGCTCCCTTGCTCATTCTGGATGAGGTAACAGCCAACCTGGACCCATTGACAGAGCGGGCGCTGCTGGATACACTTGCTACACTTATGCAGGGACGCGCGACGCTGATGATTACCCATCGTCTGGTGGCGATGGAGCAGATGGACGAAATTCTGGTGCTCAACGCTGGTCGCATCAGCCAACGCGGCACCCATGCCCAACTCTTGCAGGAGGATGGGCTCTATCGACAGATGTTTGATATCCAGAATGCCATGCTGATTCAGTAGGGATGGGGCTTGCCTCCATCCGGCCCGGCAAGCGCGATCATGCGTAGGCGGGGAGATTCAAAGGGAACCGGATGGAGGCAAGCCCCATCCCTACTAGAGATATTTATTAAGGAGAGAGCAAAATATGGACGCGTCGACCATCCTATCGCGCTTACAATTTGCCTTCACGATTGCTTTTCACTATCTTTTTCCGCAACTCACCATGGGGTTGGCTCTCCTGATTTTAGTGCTCAAAACGCTGTATCTTATTCGTAAGGACGAGCGCTTTAACAACAGTGCCCACTTCTGGGCTCGCCTCTTCGCCGTGACCTTTGTGATCGGCGTCGTGACGGGTATTCCGATGGAGTTCCAGTTCGGCACAAACTGGGCGCGTTTCTCCGTCTTTGCCGGAGACATCATCGCCCAGACGCTGGCGATGGAAGGGGCTTTTGCCTTCTTTATCGAATCGGCCTTTCTGGGCATCTTTTTGTTTGGCGAAGACATCTTCGGGCAAAGGATGCACTGGTTCTCGGCCTTCATGGTCTGGCTAGGTACCTGGGCCTCCGGTGGCTTTATCATTGCCTCGAATGCCTGGATGCAACATCCCGTCGGCTACGTCATGGCCTCCAATGGTCGCCTACATATCGCTAATTATTGGGCGGTGCTCTTCAATCCGTGGATTATACCGCAATACATGCATACCATGAGCGCGGCTGTCCTCACCGGCTCCTTTGCGATGGCTGGCGTGGGCGCGTACTATCTGCTTATGAACCAGCATATCGAATACGGAAAACTCTTTGTGACGTTGGGAGTGATTGTGGGACTCGTCGCCAGTGTCTTTCAGCTTTTCCCAAGTGGAGACCTGGAGGGGCGACAGGTTACGACCTACCAACCAGTGAAGCTGGCGGCAATGGAGGGTCTCTTTCGTACGGAATCGGGCGCGGGTATTGTGATTATCGGTCAGCCGGATGTTGCTAACCGGCAGATCGATAATCCCATCATTTTCCCTAATGTACTCAGCTTCCTGACATATCGACACTGGAAAGCACAGGTGACGGGACTCGACGCCTTTCCGACCAGTCAGTGGCCCGACCAGATTGAGCTCCTGTATTATAGCTATCACATCATGGTCGGCCTGGGAACCATTTTCATTGCCATTATGGGCCTCGCGGTTCTCTTGTTGCTCTGGCAGCGGCGGCTCTTCCGCTGGCGCTGGATGCTCTGGGTGCTGCTGCTGGCAATACCTTTTCCCTTCATCGCCAACATAGCAGGCTGGTTCACAACTGAGCTTGGTCGCCAGCCCTGGATCGTCTATGGCCTGCTACAGACCGCGCAAGGC
>JALYTQ010000429.1 GCA_030854195.1 Chloroflexota bacterium | reverse complement strand
TTACAGGCGGGCGACGAACAAGGACGAGGGGAACGTCCGCAGCCGCGCTCCGGCACGGTCCTCACATATGCCGAGCTCTACACCGAAACGGTACACAAACAGGGCGAACACTATGTCAATAGCGCGTTGATGGAGGTGTGGGGACCGGTCACGCGAGATAAGCGCGAGCGTAGCCTGCACCTCGTGCGCCGCCTGTGGAACCTGAGCGGCAGGCAGGGACCGGCCATCGTCATCTCCTACGCGCCGCCGTACTATCCCCATGTCAGCGCAACGCCCGGAGCACTACACGAGGCGGTCAAGGCCGTCGTACAGGCCCATCCAGAGCACCCGCTCACCGTGCGCGAGTATTTTCCACTGCTCTCCGATATGAGCTACCTGCGCCTCGAAGCGGGGCTGGATCTGAGCGCGCTGAAGGCCAATATGCCGCTCTGGCGCGATTCCGGTCCAGCCTTTCTGCCCGGAGCTTACACGCTTCCTCTGGCAGCGATCGAACAGCTTGACCTGCCGATCGTCAACTGGGGTCCATACGGACGCGGTGCCCATCAACGCCACGAGAGCGTCCTGATGCCTTACTCGTTCGGGACGCTTCCCCAGCTCCTTTACGAAACAATAGAGCACCTGGCACGCGCCAACCAGTGAGGCCGCTACCCAGCGGTTACTAGTCGCTTCCTGCCTGTGTCATACAGATGCAGGAAACGATTTTTTTATTTTTGGGAAAATACGCTAAAGTTGCCCTATTTTTCTAAAGCAACCTGCCGATAATACTAAACACAGGGAGCGGGCAATAAACAGTCTCTTTTATTTATAAGAGGTAACCTCTCCACGGCACAAACGTGTACGGTCGTATCCAACGCCTCAAGAAGGCACAAGAAGAAAAAGGGAAACACATGTTAAAAAAATCTTTTCTGGCTCTGCCTTTTATCGCTCTCTTGCTACTTGCCACACTGGCAAATACGACATCGACCTTTGCCGCCTCGGCATCTGCTAGTTCGGCGAAGCAGCTCAACCTGGCTCATTATAAGCAAGTTCAGTCCTGCGCATATGCTGCGAAAGGCTTTGCGCGCTGCCTGGCAATCCAATTGCAACAAGTAGGTATCGGCCCCCAGGCTTTCTCCAGCATTCCGTATGGCCTGGGCCCCAACAATTTACAGAATGCCTACCATTTGCCAGCGGCGACAGCGGGCAAAGGCAAGACCGTTGCGATCGTTGATGCCTACGATGATCCGAGCGCCGAAGCGGACCTGGCGGCCTATCGTGCGGCCTATGGACTTCCTGCCTGCACAACGACCAACGGCTGCTTCAAAAAGGTCGACCAACAGGGTGGCAATAAGTATCCCCAGGCCGATAGTGGCTGGGGCGGTGAGATCTCACTCGATCTGGACATGGTGAGCGCCATCTGTCCCAACTGCCATATTCTACTCGTCGAAGCCAATAGCTCTTCTTTTAGCGACCTGGGCAGTTCTGTCAATACCGCCGTCCGGCTGGGCGCGACGACGGTAAGCAATAGCTACGGTGGCAGCGAAGACGGTCAGAGCGCGAAATATATCGCCAGCTATTACAACCATCCCGGCGTCATCATCACCGCCAGCTCGGGCGATAGCGGCTACGGCGTCCAGCTGCCCGCCGCCTTTAACAGCGTGATCGCCGTCGGTGGCACCTCGTTAAACACGGCCCGCAACAGTCGCGGCTGGACCGAGCGTACCTGGAACGGATCTGGTAGCGGGTGCAGTCAGTACGTCAGCAAACCATCCTGGCAGAAAGACAGCGGCTGCAAAAAGAGAACCGTCGCCGATGTATCAGCGGTTGCCGATCCGTACACGGGCGTCGCGGTCTACGACACATACGGGAACAACGGCTGGAACGTGTACGGCGGCACAAGCGCGTCTTCGCCCATCATCGCCAGCGTCTTCGCCCTGGCAGGTAATGCGAAAACAATCAATGGCTCCTACCTATACAGCCATAGTTCTTCCTTGAACGACGTGACCAGTGGCAACAACGGCAGTTGCAGAACGCGCTACCTCTGCACAGCCGGGTCCGGCTACGACGGCCCCACAGGGCTTGGAACACCGAATGGGACTGGCGCATTCTAAAACCACCCTCTATCCTTTTTTCGATCGGAGCAAGAGATGGTCCGGCAACGGTGCCGGGCCATCTTTTTATGTATTGGCAGTCTGGGGGACGCTGACTTGCAGGTGTGGGAAAATCTCACTCAGGCGCAGTTCTCGCACGCCGATAGTCTTGATTTCGTTCTCCTCAGTGAGGAGCGTGATGACCTGTGGCAGGATGTGCCTGTTATCCCGCAGCACTATCTGTAGATGCAGGCCATTCTGCTTCACTGACTGGATGCCCGCCATAGCCCGCAGCGCGTAGAGGGATGTGATAGGCCGCTCCATCTCCAGTTCCACGACGATATCGCCGTAGTTGCGCTTGATCTGTTCGGGCGTCTCTATAGTAATCAACCTGCCGCAATCAAGAACGGCGAAATGGTCGCAGAGCTCCAGCGCCTCCTCAAGGGCATTCGTCGCCACCACCGTCGTCTTGCCCAGGATACGCAGGGCGAGAATATAATCCCAGATACCCCGGCGCGAGAGTCTATCGATCCCCGCCGTGGGCTCGTCCAGGCAAACCAGCGACGGATTGTGCAGAAGCACCCGTCCAAGCACCAGACGACGTTTCATAGCGTGTGAGAATGTTTTCACCGGAGCGTCCCTGTGCTCCGACAGTTGCACCAGCATCAAAATACTATTGATGCGTTGCTCCTTCTCCTTGCGCGCAATTCCCAGCAGGTTCGCGTGGAAGTCGAGATTGTCCCAGGCGCTCAGCTCTTCGTAAAATATATCCTGCTGCGGCACGAAGCCTACGACCCGGCGCACATGGCGTACATCCTGCGGCACCTTGTAGTCCATAACATCTATCTCTCCACTGGTAGGAATGCTGAGGCCGCTC
>JALYTQ010000428.1 GCA_030854195.1 Chloroflexota bacterium | reverse complement strand
GGTAACACGCCGAACGCTGTCAGCGCGCCAACCGTAGGCACGACCCCAACCGTGGGTACGACTCCGACAACAGGCACGAGCCCGACGGTTGGTAGCACACCAACCGTAGGCACGACCCCGACAACGGGTACGACGCCGACAGTCGGTACCACACCAACAGTTGGTACGACGCCGATCGCTGGCACGCCGACCGCTGGTAAGACGCCGACTGCCACACCAACAATTACGCCAACGATCACGCCGACCATACCCGTGAAGCCCAGAAAATAGCCGCCACACGTATAGGTATAAACGTGTGCAAATACATATACCAGGTGACAGTATGAGATAGGGGCGCGATTTATAAGCCCGTGGCGCTCTACAGGCCGACGCACGGGTTTATAAATCGCGCCCCTATCTCATCATCTCTCTCCCCGCCCCATCTTGTCACCCTCTCCTTCCCTTTTCCGTATTTGAAAAACTCCGCCTTTACGCGTCTATATCAGTAGAAGACTACAGTATTGCCCTTCTTATTCGATAAAAGTTTGTAGTAGTTTTTATGTACATATGTTCTAAAACAATGTCCAGGGGCGCTGCAAGGGAGCCTGAACATTGTTGAAAGAGGTGAGAACATGTTACTGGAAGGACAAAAATGCAGCCACTACCGGTTGATCAAACTGCTCAAGCGCGGCGGCATGGGCGAGGTTTATCTTGGCGAAGACATGCGCCTCAATCGCCAGGTCGCCATCAAAGTCATCTACACCGACTCCGCATCCCCATACGATCCCAAAGCCGCGCAAGAAGCTGTACGGCTCTTCTTCCGCGAGGCGCGCGTCATCGCCCAATTTGATCATGTGCATATCCTTCCGCTCTACGACTCCGGCGAGGATATCATCAATGAAACGAAAGTTATGTACATGGTCATGCCGCTACGCCAGGAAGGCTCCTTCGCCGATTGGTGGATTGAGCACGCGCAAAAGAATCCGCTGCCCCTGCCCGCTGTTGAGCGTGTCGTGCGCCAGGCGGCTGAGGCGTTGCAGCACGCGCACGATCGCCGGGTTGTGCATAAGGATGTCAAGCCTTCTAACTTCCTCGTGCGTGGTCACGCCGAGCACCCCAGCCAGCTCGATCTCCAACTTGCCGACTTTGGCATCGCCAGAATCGCGGTAGTTACTACCAGTGAGAGCCAGTCCATTCGCGGCACGCCATCCTATATGGCACCTGAGCAGTGGAACGGCGACCCCGTGCCCGCTACCGATCAGTATGCGCTCGCCGTCATGGCCTACGAACTGCTCACGGGCCGCAATCCTTTCGAGGGGGGCGGATACCAGCAGCTCTGGTATCAGCATAACACCAAAAGGCCCGAGCGGCCCAGTAGCATCAACCCCAGCATACCCAGAGAGATCGACGAGGTCCTGCTGCGCGCGCTGGAGAAAGATCCCAGGCAACGCTTCTCGTCCATATCGGTCTTCGCGCATGCCTTCCAGCGCGCCGTTATCAATAGCGGCAATATCCAGCGCACCGTCAAGGTGAGCCCATTCGAGGCGCGCATCGGCACCGTCCGCCTGCTCCTGCTCGCCGATGGACGCGAAGTGACCGTCCCTGTGCCAGCTGGTACCTACCAGGGCCAGATCATTCGCCTCGAAGGCAATGGTCGACCAACAACCTATGATGGCTCATGTGGTGCCTTGCTTGTCACCATCGCTATTCACGAGGAGGCTGCGCCTCCACCCGCGAGCTACGCTAATTCTATAGAGCCAACCGTGCCAGTAATTCTCCCCTCGGTTCAAGAGGAGATCCCTTTGCCGCCTGTGCCTGCGTCGCCTCGTCGCGTGCAGCGTAGGAGTGGTGGGGGACTGAAGATCGGAATAGTGCTAGCATGTCTACTCCTGCTTAGTGGCAGCCTATGCTATGCGGTCAATGCGCGTTATATCGTCAACGCCACCAGCACAGCTCAGCAGGTAGCTACTGTAACCGCCAGCGCCAGATCGTCCAGCCGCGCCACTGCCACCGCCAATGCGGGAACTGCCACCACTGGTACTGCTACTGCACAGGCCCAGGCAACTGCTACTGTTGTGCAGGAAAATCCCCTGCCTGGCTACTTCTCCGACAATGGTACGTTGGCGCTTAAAGATCCGTTGACCGACACCAGCAGTAATTTGTGGGCGCAAGCAACGGCTTCGGCGTCTCCGCCAAAGAATGGGAATTGCATGCCTCTACAGGGAGGGCTGGATGCAAGCGTCGGCGCTACGCATACTAATGGTATTACAAATGTCGATTCGACTGTGACATTTCATCCCTGCATTAAGCAGGATATGGCTCAACCCTCCAACTATGTCTATGGTGACTTTGCCTACGAGGTCACTATGACTATTAATCAGGGTGATTGTGGTGGCGTCATTTTTCGTGCCAAGAATCAAGCGATGTACTACTTCGTCATCTGCAGTGCAGGAACCTATCGTCTGGTGCGCTATCTGAATGATAACCAGGGAAGCGTAATGCTCATTCCAGGCTCCAGTCCGAGCCCAGATCCGACTTCCTCGGCTATTAACACAGGACCGAACGTAAGCAATACTATCGCCGTAAAGGCAAGAGGGGCGCATATTGATCTCTACGTGAATCAGGCGAAGATCACTAGTATAGATGACTCCTCATACAGCTCTGGTTATATAGGCGTGATCGCTAAATCTCTGAACCCCGCTGTGAACGACCCCACGGATGTCGTCTTCACCAACGCCCGCGTGTGGAAGCTCTCCGCGTAGAGGTACAGGGCGTAATAGAGGCGAGAGATTTTTATGAGAGCAAGACAGGAGAAGTTTTTTTCTCTACAGCATGCTATGATACTCTCGTGACCAGGAGGTGACTATCTTATGCAAGAGAGCGGCGCGCAGGGATATCCATCGAAGAAAACAATGCACGCGTCGCACAAGTGAAAGCGAGAAAGATATGACCACTGCAAAGAGCAAGGCC
>JALYTQ010000427.1 GCA_030854195.1 Chloroflexota bacterium | reverse complement strand
CCGATGCCTGCAACGTTACTCGGTTGGCCGACGCCTCCACGCGCTCGACGTAGTAGACAAATTTGTCGCGCTCCGCAACGGAGAAGACCATGCGCACGTTCTCCGCCAGGTTCTGGGCGCGCTTGAGCAGCTTATCATAGAGCTGGCCCTCTCGCTCAGGCATATCCTTTGGACGCTGTTTGCGCAGCGAATCTGCCAGATCGGCGATTACCGTCGCCAACCGCAGACCCTCTTCGAGTGGCGCTTCCAGGTTCACACGTCCCTTATAACCAGGATTCGCCACCTGGTAGAGGCGCGACCACATATGCTCGGCGGCCTGCAACGTCTCGTCTTGCAGGCGCAGCAGCGTATGATCCTTGAGCATGCGTTGCGCCAGCAGAGTCTGCACCTGCATGGGACTGATCGTCACTGTGAAGGAGCGGGTCGCCTCCTCTTCAAGGTGATGCGCCTCGTCGAGCACGATCACATCGCGCTCGGGCAGCAGGAAGCCGTCCATCGCGGCATCCAACAGGAGCAGGGTGTGATTGACGACGATCACCTTTGCGCGCTCGGCCCGCTCACGCATCATGCGCACATAGCACTCACCGAAGAAGCTGCACTTGCTCCACGCGCACTGGTCGCTATCGGTCGCCACTTTGGAGCGGACATCACCGGGTAACTGGAAGCCGAGTGTCTCGAAATCGCCGGAGAAGGT
Organism: Chloroflexota bacterium; assembly: GCA_030854195.1. GTDB lineage: Bacteria > Chloroflexota > Ktedonobacteria > Ktedonobacterales > Ktedonobacteraceae > JACDAE01. The sequence continues at coordinate 2,260 of JALYTQ010000427.1, read as the reverse complement.
CGACTCGGGATCGTTCACGATGTCCAGCAGGCGCTTGAAGTCGCGATTCTTGGCATAAAACTGCATGCCCACGCGTTCGGTCTCCAGCCGATCTATGCACACGTAGTTGTTGACGCCCTTGACCAGCGCGGCCTCGAAAGGCTTGATATGCTGCTGCACAAAAGGGATATCTTTGTAGAAGAGCTGCTCCTGCAGCGCCTTGTTCGCCGTGCTGACAATGGCGACCTTGCCGGAGCGCACAATAGGAAGCAAGTAGGCAAGACTTTTCCCAGTACCCGTCCCGGCTTCCGCGATTGCTGGAACACCCTGCGTCAATGAACGGGCAACAAGGGTCGCCATTTCGATCTGCGCTGGACGCTCCTCGTAGCCTGGCAAAAGCTGTGAGAGCACACCACCCTGCTGTAGATCTTGCTCGACGATGGATTGCAGACGAGAATTGTCACCTGAATTATTTACAACTTTACCCGCATTGATCTTTTCTGCATCAAACTGCGTAGCATCAATATTATTTAACGGTTCAGTAACTGCACTATATGAAACTTCCTGGTTGCTTGATAAACGTAGTCTGGCGGCTGGCTGACTACTATTTTGTAAGACGAATAAAAGTTGCTCTCTAATAATCTGTAGTTCTTGCTGAACCAGGCCCATATTATCAGGTCTTCCATTTATGTCAAAAGCAGTCATGCGCACAATCAAATCAGACAATTTCGAGTAAACTTGATGGTTTCCTAACTGAAGAGGCGCAAATTGAAATCCATTCTGAGAAGGATCATTTCCTGATAACATTTGATGAAGTAATGCCCCTAAGCTATAAATATCAGATCTACAGCTCGTTTGATTACTTCCAAATTGCTCTGGCGCAGCATAACCTGGTGTCCCAAATTGTGTTGTGTCTTTGCGTTTTCCTTGTTTGAAATGGCGAGCAATACCAAAGTCAACTAAAAAGAGCATCTTTTTTTCTTTATCCCACATAATATTAGATGGTTTGAGATCACGAAATATAATAGGAGGATTACAATTATGTAAATAGTTGAGTACAGCACACAATTGTATACCTATATAGAGAGTATCGCCTATACCAGATTTCCTACTTCCTGTATTCTTTAAGTAATCTTCTAACGTTTCTCCTTTAATATACTCCATAACAATATAATGATGGTCTGCTTCGGAAAAATGTTCATAAATTTTTGGAATGCTTACATGGTTAAGCTTAGCAAGTATTAAAGCTTCGGCTTTGAAGCTTTTTTCGGCTTCACTAACAGCATTTAAAGCGACAAGACCTTCTTGGTGCATCTCTTTAATCGCCACTTCACGTTCTAATACCTCATCTTTAGCTCTATATACAGTTCCATAACCTCCACCGCCTAATTCAGCGATAACATCAAATCGATTTTTTATTTTTCTATATTCTAAAGATTGTCCACATGAGATACAAAATTTAGCATCTTTCCGATTAGATACTTCACATTTTCTGCATTTAACATTAGAAACAGCTATAGACTCCTCTCCATCTTTTATGTCAGCTCTATTACCAATCTTAGATGTAGAAGGTGAAGGTTTCACTTCTAAAGTTGGCTTTCCTTTAAAATCTTGTTTTGTAGCATCTTGTCTTGCATCAAGTGATGATTCAAGCTTCTTAGTAGTATCTTTTACAACATCTTTTTTTAGCGCTTGATTATCACTACTTATCGTACTACTGCGGGTACTAGAAGGCTGGCTCACTTTGATCGGGAAGCCCATTAGCGCACTGAGGTATTGATTAGAGAATTCAAAGGTATGAGCAAAGCGCTCGGCAGGATCGTAGGCGAGCGCCTGCAGCAGCACGCGCTCAACGGCGGGCGAGATGGCTTCGTTGAGGCTGCGAGGGGCCGGAAGCTGCGCGCTTTGCTGTTGTTGCAGCAAGAGTTCGCGCTCGGTCGCGTCGAAGGGACGACGACCGCAGAGCCATTCATAGGCTATCACCGCCAGAGAATACTGGTCGCTGTTGAAGGTGGGAAGACCTTGCAAGGCTTCGGGAGCTTTATAAGGGACCGCGAAATCCTCGTCATCCAGAACGAGATCAATGCCGGGCAGAGCAAGCGAGAAGTCAGTCAGGAGAAAAGTACTGTACGCGGCGGCAAGCAAATTGCCGGGGTGCAGGTTATTGTGCATTACGTTGTTGACGTGCGCGCGGTGGATGGCATCGGCGATCGGCGACAGGTATTGTTTGACCTCGTCGGGTGCGATACGCTTCCCGGCAGGAATACGCTCGCGCAGCGTC
>JALYTQ010000426.1 GCA_030854195.1 Chloroflexota bacterium | reverse complement strand
TCTCTCTGAGTTCTACGCGCGCGTCTTTGTTGCACGAGCCACCACTACCGATAACCTGCGTTTCTGGTCAACCTGTAACCTTATTTTGCAACAGGCCATCGGGCAGTTAGATCCCGACCGCCAGGGCATGGCGATCTGGGTCGTTCGCTGCATGCCACCTTCAGGACCCTATGGCAAAGTTCGCAGCCTGCGCGAGGTCGTCGGGCAGGGCACATTTCCCTGGTCGGGCAACCTCGAACAACAGGCGATGTTCCTGGGAGCCGAGTCGTTGGCCGGAAACGCGGTAACGCTCTGTCGATCGTCTATTATCGAGAACCTTGATGAGGAACATAATTTGATGCCCGCTTCGCGTGTGGAGTTTGAGAAAAGCGCGGCTATCTATCCTATTCTCTATGCGGGCCGCATCGCTGGCGTCCTCTCGATCTCTAGCACAAAGTACAATCACTTCCTGTCGCAGGCACGCACGGCCCTGGCTCAGAGCTACGCGGACCTTATCGCGCTGGCCTTTGAACCCGAGGATTTCTATACTCCCGAGGATATCGCGCTCTGTGTGATGCCCTCTCACGAGGAGCAGAAGCGCTATTTTACGAAGTTCCGCCAGCTTATCGCCAATACGATGATAGATGCTGCCAACAGAAATCGGCCCGTTAATAATATCGAGGCCGACTATATCGTCTGGCAGCGCCTGGAAGATGAGCTCCTGCAACTGCCGATCAGCCAAAAAATATTTTAGGATGCGAGAATGTAACGTATGTTTGATGATTTTATGCAGGGCATCGATCAACACTGGGTCCAGACCTGCATTGGACCCGGTTCTCTCTCTGTCAGCGATTCTTTGCTCCATATGTCGCTGTCAGCGGTACAGCAGGGTCAGTACGCCGATGCACAGATAGACGATTATTCCTGGCATACACGGCGCTCGGCGTTTCCCTGGTCGCCTCCCTTGCGTATGGAGGTGCGCGCCCGCTCCTCGCGGCCTGCTGCCACACCTACGAGCACGAATAGTAGCAAGGGCATCTTGCGCGGCACGGCGGGCTTCGGTTTCTGGAACTATCCCTTCAGCGCCAAGGGCGATGTCTTGATGCTGCCCGAGGCGGTCTGGTTCTTTTATGCCGCGCCACCGTCCAATATGGCCCTGGTGCCGGGCGTTCCCGGCTGGGGCTGGAAGGCGCAGGTAGTGCATAGCCTGCGCCCAGGCGCGCTCCTGGCTACCGTTCCTACGGCGCTGAGCGCTGGCTGGGCACGCGTCTCCGGCAATAGCGCACCCGCCAGTCGCTGGCTCAGAAGGCTGAGCGGCGCGTGCGAGGCACTGATTGGCGCAGAGATGACGGAGTGGCATACCTACACGCTCGAATGGTTCAAGCACAAAGCGATCTTCTCCGTGGATGGCGCGCAGGTGCTGAGCGTTCTCCAACCACCGGCGCGCCCCCTCGGCTTCGTCGCCTGGCTCGATAACCAGTACGCTGTGGTGTCGCCACGCGGCACCTTCCGCTTCGGCACCGTGACCACCGAAGAGCAATGGTTCGAGCTGGACCTGGTGAGCATCGAGGCGCTCTAAAGATACCTCTAAAGATGGTTCCCCACCTCAGTTGGCTGGCAGTTTGAGCAGCTTTTCAGCGTTGCCATGGGCGATTTTCTCTTTATCGGCAGGGCTGATCGGCGCAGTCTCCAGAAACGTTCTGACGTGCGGATCTTGCATAAAGGGATAATCGAGTGCATACAGAATGCGATCCGCCCCTATGATTTGCAAGGTGAGCAAGAAGGGGGGCAGGGTAAACATGCCGCTGGGGGTCACATACATTTGCTGTAAGAAGTAGTCCGCCACAGGCCGTTGCAAATAGGTAGTGACCGGATTTAACGATTCATCAAAGCGAGCCAGATAGAACGGGATCATTTCGCCCCAGTGACCCAGAATAAGCTGTAAGCGGGGATAGCGATCAAAGACGCCGCCCAGGATCATGCGCAGGGCGTGAATACCTGTTTCCATGTGCCATCCCCAACCGAAGGCCGCAAAGCTGGCACTGACCAGTGGATCAAAGCCCGCATAGTAGACATCCCGCACCGCTTTCATTGGTATCCCAGGATGCAGGTAGATGGGCACATCGAGAGCCTCGGCAGCTTCCAAGATGGGACGAAACGCAGGATCGTCGAGAAAGCGATCACCAGTTCGCCCATAGATCATCGCGCCTTTGAGGCCAAGCTGGTGAACCGCACGCTCGAATTCGGCGGCAGCGGCCTGCGGGTCAGGCGTGGGTAACGTCGCGAACCCAGCGAAGCGATCCGGGTGGGCGGCAATGGCTGGCGCGAGCTGATCATTGGCATCTCGCGCCAGCGCCACCGCCTCCGCGGCCGGGAACGTCTGCATTCCTGGTGGGGACAGAACCTGGATATCGATGCCAAGGGCGTCCATCTGCTGCAAGCGGCCAGCCCCTATATCTTCCAGTTGGGAGTCGGGCGGATCAAAAGCCGGAAAGTGCAACCCCGTTGCCCCACCAGGAAGCAATTTTCCCATCGCCTTCGGAGTCTCCGCGAGCTTAAAATGTTCCTCAATGGTAATAATTTTCAACGTTGTATTCCTTCCCATGAGTAGCTTGTAGCTTCTCTGCATTGGAATGCCATCATACCTTGTCCGTGGGTTATGTGCTCCTCAAACCTTTTTCACCCTGGAATGAAAGGCTTTAGAGGCTTGATCGATTTGAATGATAGACGATGCACTCCTCGACAAAGGCGAGGATCTTCAAGTAGAAGGCACGAGCTAGCGTATGTAACTCCGCCGCATGGCCAGCCATGCGCTGCCCACCCACATCGACAAATGGCGCGGACGTGAACATCTCGGCCACATGGCTGAGCGCTTCTGGATCACCACGCCAGATGTGATCATATTCGGGAACAATGAACTGGACGGGGACCCGCACTTTAGCCGCGACCAGAGGCAGGCGCGCGCCCCATGTTTGTGC
>JALYTQ010000188.1 GCA_030854195.1 Chloroflexota bacterium | reverse complement strand
GCCTATGACCCCCGTGGTGGGGAACCGGATGGACGCAAGGCCCATCCCTACTGATAGGAATTATATTACGGGTGGGACACGAATGCCACACCGGGGCCAGGCGTAAAGGTCACAAAGGTCTCGATGCCCCAGTTGCCAGCCCAGTTGTAGTTGCTCGTCACCACGCTGCCATCGGAATTGATGCTCTCAACGACCGCAACGTGCCCATACCCACCGGCACCCTGGACGCCAGGCTGTAGCACGATAATCGAAGGCACAACAGGTCGGGAAGAGACATTCCAACCGTAGTTATAAGCGCCCGCGAGCCACTGATAGGCGTTGCCCAACCAGGGGACGTAGTGACCAGTAAGAGCGTGGTAACGTACGTTTGCCCAATAGGTGCATTGCCCAAAGAAGAAACGTCCAGGGCCACCAGTGCCATCACCAATAGCAGTACCATTACTGGTGACAGTCGCCCCGGTGTTCGTCCCGGTGTTCAAGGTAGGAGGTGCGGTCGGAACGCCCGCGAAGGTCTGGCCGCCGCCTGGATCAAAGCCGTCCTGCGTCACCGCCGTAGCGGTCGCCGCCTGCTGAGCGATCAGGCCAGTATTGTTGCTTTTGGTATTGATGATATTCATCTGACCGGAGCTTGCATTACTGCCAGTAATGATTTTAAATATGCTGTTATGCGTGGTACCACCACTGACCGGCAATACCGCAAATAGCGCGCTCAACACCACCAGCGCGAGCACGGCTGTAACAGCGGCGTGTACGACCAGTCGACGCCCTTGCGGTGGTCGTGGGCTCGCACTCTTCTTGCCGGTGCCGCGAATCAGCACGGGCTGGCGTAGTGTCGTCGTAGTGCGCGCCGGGAGTGATGCGAGTGCGTCGGTCTGCGTCTCAGAGAGCTCGTGCGTTACCGCTGGAACCGCATTCAGCAGCGCCTGTGTCGTAGTAGGAGGCAGACCAGGATCAGATACAGGAGGTGAGACTTCGGGTGTGTTGGAAAGTTGGCGTGTCAAGACAGGTGTCGCCTGGTAGTTCGATGCCTGTGAGAGCACAGAATTAGCCGAGAAAGGTAACTGCCTGGTAGACGACTGCTGCGGCCCTGATACTGGCAACGCATTGGTGTTTACATCTAGCTCCGATGTACTTTTCTGTCGATGATCCATAGACGACATACGTAATTTCCTTCATAAAATTGTGTTACAAGGACGCTTCTCCGACGTACAGCCCCACTCCACACATCTCCTCATTGAATGTACCCGCTATCCTCCGGCAGGTCAACTAATCGGGCTCTGGCATAGGACTATCAGCCTACAAAACAGATTTCCTTAACCATCGGCCATGAGTTTCTTGCTAACTCATGAGGCAAAAGAATCTACTCAGTCCAATCTCTACATCCTTAGCGCAATGCTACTACTCATCTAAACGCAGATCGCGTACGCATTTGCCCCAGTTTAGAGCAATAGCAGTACAATAGTTATAGGTTGTGCTAAAGTCAGGATTCTGATGAGGAATTTTGCGCAGAGACCATACTATAAAAGAAGGTTGTTTTTGCACGCCCCTAGCAAACAGGGCCACATTGTGCGGTTAGCATGCGGGGTGTGTTATCTTGTCATCAGCAGCGTATATACTATTAAGAGGTGGGGCCCGTCCGGGTAGTTTAGACTACTAAAAGTGAGCATGATGACTGAAAATGGAAAGCTGAATACTTGTAGCAAATGGAGCGAAAATGATACGTTACTCTCGATATGTTCTCTCGATAGCGCTGCTGTTTGTCGTGTTGATAGGCTGCAGTCCTACAGGTGCGGATGCCAGGGGGGCGACCAAAACGCCGTCGTCGGCGACAACAGCGCGGCCTACGCCCACACCTGCCAACGCGGGGACGACTACGTGTCCCAGCTATTTGAAATCCTTAGCGGGCTGTTTCACTCCGCAGGCGTTCCGTCAGGCGTATGGAGTTGACAAGCTCATCCAGCAGGGTATTACGGGTAAAGGACAAACGATTGTCGATATCGTATCGTTCGGCAGTCCCACGCTGCAAAAGGATATGCAGATATACGACAAACAATTTGGTCTGCCAACTGTCAACTTAAAGATTATCTCGCCGCTACACGAGCCGGTTTCCGATCCCAACCGCGATAAGGCGGGCTGGGCCGAGGAGACGACGCTCGATGTGCAGGTTATTCACGCCATTGCGCCCGATGCAAAAATCGTGGTGCTGACCAGTCCAGTCTCTGAAACCGAGGGCACGATCGGCCTCCCCGAATTTCGCAAGTTGGAGCAATACGTCGTCGATCATAAGCTAGGCACGATCGTCTCTCAGAGCTGGGCAGCCTCGGAAATAACGCTGAAGGACGCGGCAGGGCAGAAAGAATTGCAGAAGTGGAATACCTTTTACCAGCAGACCACGACGAAAAAAGGTATCACTTACTTCGCATCGTCGGGAGATAACGGTGCCACCGACTATACCGATCTGCAGGCCAAACATCTCTCTTCAACGGCGACAACCGGCTTCCCAACCGATTCTCCCTGGGTCGTCAGCGTCGGCGGTACTACGCTAACCCACAGCGGATCGACCTTTAGCGAACAGGCGTGGAGCAACAGCGGCGGTGGCTTCAGTCACTTCTACAAGACACCCTCCTATCAGCAGGGTCTGTCAGCTACGGTCGAGAGCGAGTTGAAGGGCCGACGCGGCGTTCCCGATGTAGCGGGTTCGGCGGACCCCAGCGCCGCCCTGGTCAACTATGTAGGCGGCCAGTGGACGTTGATCGGCGGCACCAGTGCCAGCGCGCCCCTATGGGCAGGCATTAGCGCGCTGGCAAATCAGGCTGCGGGCCATGCGCTCGGTTTCATCAATCCCGGCCTCTACAAGCTGGCGACATCGAGCAGCTACGCGCGTGATTTTAACGACATCACGGTTGGCAACAACAGCAATGCCAGCGCGCACGTCAAGGGCTATTCCGCCGTGCCCGGCTGGGACCCGATCACGGGCCTGGGCTCTCCCAAAGCAGAGAATCTGGTGCCGGACCTGGTTGCGGCTATGCAATAGGTTTTAGATCAAGCCTTTGCTCACACACAGCTCAGCGTTCAGAATAGAGCCACCGGCGGCACCGCGAATGGTATTGTGGCCAAGCACGACGAACTTGTAGGTCAGGATGGGGCAGCGGCGCAGGCGACCAAGCGTCACCGTCATGCCGTTGCCCGCGTCGCGATCGCGCAGGGTCTGGGGCCGATCGGGCTCAGTGCGATAGAGCAGGGCATGTTCGGGCGCGCTGGGCAGCTTGAGGTGCTGTGACTCGGGGATATAGTTCTCCCAGGCGGCGATAAGCTCCTCTGGGGCGGCATCGCGTCCCAGTTCGATACTGGCACATTCGAGATGCCCTTCGCGGGTGGCGACGCGGTTACAGTGTGCACTTACCACGAGGGGCGCGTCGCTGAAGCCGCGACCCTCCTCCCACGAACCAAGCATCTTGAGCGTCTCGATCTCCAGCTTCTCCTCCTCGCCGCCAATGTAGGGAATCACATTGTCGAGAATGTCGTACGAAGGCAGGCCGGGATAGCCTGCACCCGATATGGCCTGCAGCGTCGTGACCAGCACCTTGTGCAGGCCGAACGCCTGCTGCAAAGGCTTGAGCGCCATCACCAGAGGCGTGGCACAGCAGTTCGCGTTGGTAACGATGCAGCCTGACCAGCCGCGCTGCTTGCGCTGCTGCACAATAGCGGCGGCGTGATCGGCGTTCACCTCTGGAATGAGCAACGGCACATCGGCGTCCATACGGTAGTTTTTAGCGTTGCTGAAGACGGCGACGCCTGCGCGCGCGAAGGATGCTTCGATGTCGCCCGCGATCTCCGCTGGCAGCGCCGAAAAGACGATTTTGACATCAGGCAAAGCCTCTGGTTGGCAGGGTACGACGGGCAACGCGGCGACTGAGCTGGGCATCTCGCTGCCGGAGAGCCGCCAACGCGTAACCTCGCCATAGGCGCGCCCACCGTGCCTCTCCGACGCGGCCAGCGCGACCAGCTCAAACCAGGGATGCCCCTGCAGCAGCTCAATGAAGCGCTGCCCAACCATGCCGGTCGCACCCAGGACCGCGACAGGTATACGTTTTTGTAAATGATTTGACATAACTATCATTCCTTCTTACCTGGTGTGTTCGCGCCGCTTCTCGTGGCCGGGACGCGGATGGCGCACCAGGGGGATAACGGGCGCGATCAGGTCGCGATGCAGGCAGCGCAGCGCGCTCTCGCTCTTGGCGTCCTCTACAATCAACGTAATGCCCTGCTCGGACGCTCCCTGCGTGATGACGGGGATGCGCTCGCGGGCCAGGGCGGTGATGGCGCGCGCGGGACTCATGGGATCGTCGACAAAGTCCGAACCGATACAGGCGCAGGCGGCGAGGCCGTGGCGGGAGCGCACCTGCCAGTTCTCCATATCGTGATGCAGCAGCGCGACGATCGAATCGGCGGCCTGCTCCTCGACCATAAATGAGAGATGATGCCCGGATGATGAGCAGATCGCTACAGGCGCGGCCCCTGCATTAGCGGCGAGGGCAAAGACCTGGCCCGCGTTCTCGGGCGCGCCGAACAGATCGGTGCTCTCCACGGTAATCAAGGCCAGCTTGCGCCGAATGGTAATGGCGCGCGCGCCAGTCTGGCCGCCCTTCGCAGGACCAACGACGGTGCCGCGAATGTGCGGACGGAAGGTATTGCGCACGCGCACAGGGATATTGCGATGGGCAATAGGGATCAGGGTGCGCGGGTGTAGCACCTTCGCGCCAAACCAGGAGAGACGCGCGGCCTCGGCGTAGGAGAGATGTGGCAACAGGCGCGTATTGGAGACCAGGCGTGGGTCCGCCGTCAACACACCGTCCACATCGGTATAGATCGAGACCTCGGCGCAGTCCAGCGCGGAGCCGATAACGGTCGCGGAATAGTCCGAGCCGTTACGACCAAGCGTTGTCACAAAACCGGTGATGGTGCGACCAATGAAGCCAGCGGCGATAGGAACGATATGCTGCTCTACAAGAGGCGCGATAAAAGAGTGGGCATTGAGGCGCGTCTCCTCGGCGAGCGGCTCCGCGCCGACGACGACGCCGAAGGGTTGTCCGGCATCCGTTTTGGGATGACTGGTGACGATCACCGGCTGGCGCACGGGCTGCGCGTCGATGCCAACATCGCAGGCGGCTGCGGCAACCAGGAGAATAGAGAGGCGCTCGCCCCACGAAGCAACCGCCGCCGTGGGCAGCGCGACCTCATGCCCCTGCTCCACGGCGGCGCGCAGAGCGGCTACATCCCGCGCCAGAGAGGCAAAGCCCTGTTCGAGTTCCTTCTCCAACGTAGCGAGGGCGTGGCTATCACGCGTCACAATGCTGGCGGCCTCGCAATGTTTGAGGCGCAGTTGCTTGAGTTCCTGCTCGCACGCTTCATATTCACCTGAGCAGGTAAGGCGCGCAATGCGCAAGAGCTGATCGGTCACACCCGACATTGCCGATGCGACGACGACAGGAAAAAGTTCACCGGAGGCGGAATATTCCCGCAGCGCTTGTTCGATAATCGCTGCCACCTGGCGAATGCGCTCGCCGTTGCCAACTGATGTGCCCCCAAACTTCAAGACGCAGATAGTATCATGCATAAAAATCACCACTCTTTTTCGATCAGCAGATCCGCTCTCCAGGACTGGATTGGCGGGGCGCAACGACGCTCGTCAGGAACATCCTTCGTTGGGGTTCCTTGCTCAACCTCATTACTATAGAACATTTTTACGGCTCTATCAACCGTTAATGAATTCCCAATATTACTGTAGGGACCCGATTTATCGCGTCCAGCGATTCATCGCCGTATACGGTATAATTGCATGTAGCGTATGTTAGCATAACTGATACATGGCGATGAATCGCTGGGCGGCATAAATGCGGTCCCTTATTGCAGAGTTAGGTGTTGGCGGGTTCGCCTGCATCTACGGTCGCGGCCTTCAATGCCTGGTCCAGATCGTCGAGCAGGTCATCCACGGTCTCCAGACCGATCGAGAGGCGAATGAAATCGGGCGTGACACCCGTCTCGTACTGCTCCTCGGGCGTCAACTGCGAATGCGTCGTGCTCGCCGGATGAATGATCAACGACTTGGCATCGCCCACGTTCGCGAGGTGCGAGAAGAGCTCGATATGTTGGATCAGGCGCTTGCCCGCCTCCAGTCCGCCCTTGATGCCGAAGCCCAGGATGGCTCCGTAGCCATGCGTGTGGTACTTCTTCGCCAGCTCGTGCTGCGGGTGGCTCGCGAGGCCGGGATAGCTGACCCAGCTCACTGCAGGATGGGCTTCGAGGAACTCGGCGACGCGCTGCGCGTTCTGACTGTGGCGCTCCATGCGCAGTGGCAGCGTCTCCAGACCTTGCAGGAAGAGCCAGGAATTGAAAGGCGTCGTCGCGGGTCCCAGGTCACGCAGCAACTGGACCCGCGCCTTGATGATATACGCCAGGGGTCCGACTGCCTCGACGTAACGCACACCATGATAGGATGGATCTGGCTCGGTCAGGCCGGGGAAGCGACCGCTAGCTGCCCAGTCGAACTTGCCGCTATCGACGATAACGCCACCAATCGAGGTGCCATGCCCGCCGATGAACTTTGTCGCCGAATGCACGATGATATCGGCTCCATGCTTGAACGGCTGCAACAGGTACGGCGTGGCCAGCGTATTGTCAACAATCAGCGGAATGCCGTGCTCGTGGGCGATATCGGCAACCGCGCGAATGTCCAGCGTATCCAGGCGTGGATTGCCCACGGTCTCGGCGTAGATGGCCTTTGTGCGCTCATTGATCGCACCAGCGAAGCTACTGAGATCGCGGCTATCCACAAAGCGCACGGTGATGCCCAGCTTTGGTAGTGTGTAGTGGAAGAGGTTGTAAGTACCGCCATAGAGGCTCGCCGACGAGACGATCTCATCACCAGCCTCGGCTATATTGAGGATAGCCAGTGTTTCGGCAGACTGACCGGAGGCGAGCGCCAGCGCGCCAACGCCACCCTCCAGGGCCGCTATGCGACGCTCAAAGGCATCCTGCGTCGGATTCATAATACGCGTATAGATGTTGCCGAACTGCTTGAGGGCGAAGAGATTGGCCGCGTGCTCCGGGCTATCAAAAACATACGATGAGGTCTGATAGATCGGGACCGCGCGCGCATTGGTCGCGCTATCCGCCGTCTCCTGACCAGCATGCAACGAAAGCGTCTCAAAACCATAACTACGATTGCTGTTAAGCGCCATGATATTTACTCCTCCAGAAACACTTGTAAAAGCTCTTCCCTGGCAGCTTCGGTCTGCACGATTGCTCAACCTTTAGTATACCAGGGGCGGCGAACGGACGATAAAGCTGATTAGAGCAAGGATAAAGCCGCGGTCATCTGCCCCCATTCTTTCAGAAAAGCATCGTGACCATGCGGAGAGTCGATCTCTACATACGTGGCATCGCCACCGGTTGCACGCACTTTATCGGCCAACCAGCGCACGTGGGCAGCCGGAAAAAGGAAATCCGAACGGATACCGACAAAGAGCGCCTTGCTACGCAGGCGACGCAGCGCGGCTTCCAGCGAGGAATAGCCGTTGCTGACATCATACAGGTCCATTGCGCGGCTCAGGTACAGGTAGCTATTGGCATCGAAACGTCTTGCCAATGCCTGTCCCTGATGATACAGGTAGCCCTCGACATCGAAGCGTTCTCCCAGCGTTGGAAAGTGACTGGGAGGAGAAACCACAGTATCGAGGGCAGGTTTGCGCGCAAAGCGGAGCTCCATTGTTTCCTCGCTCTGGTAGGTGATAACGGCCAGCATACGCGCTATTGCCAGGCCCGCGCCTGGTCCCTGGCCGGGCGCGTAGTTGCCGCCCTGCCACAGCGCGTCGTTCATAATCGCCTGCCGCTCGACCTCGCTAAAAGCGATGGCCTGCGCGGTGAGCGCCGCCGTTGCGGCAATGACCGCGACCTTGTCCACCATCTCGGGATACGTCACCGCCCATTCCAGCGCCTGCTGCCCACCGATGGAGCCACCTGTGACCAGCGCCAGCTTGCGCACGCCCAGATGGTGCAACAGGAAGTGCTGGGCGTTGACCATATCGCGAATGGTGATAATGGGAAAGTTCATCGCGTACGGTCGCCCGGTAGCTTGATCGAGCACGGACGGGCCGGTGCTGCCGGAGCAGCCTCCCAGCACATTCGAGCTGATGACGAAGTAGCGCGAAGTATCGATGGGCCGACCAGGGCCGATCAAGGGATTCCACCACGCCGCCTTCGGATCATCGGGTCGCTCTACATCGTGAGCGTGCGCATTTCCCGTCAGGGCATGGGTAATCAGGATGGCGTTATCGCCCTCCGCGTTGAGGGTTCCCCACGACTCGTATGCCAGCGTTACAGAGGCCAGCCGCGCACCACTCTGCAAGGGTAAATCATCAAATGTATATGTAAACACCTGATTGCCAGGAGTGTACTGGGGACGTTGTTGAGCATGGCGGGTCTGCTGCTCGATCTGCATCACCATCATATACTCCCTTCCTGAAACTGGTAACAAAAAACCCTCACCCATACAGGGGCGAGGGGTAAACGTCTTCGCGGTACCACCCTGGTTTATCGACGCCTCACGGCGACGACCTTTGCGAGTAACATGTAATCCTTTGCATGTAAGAATAGGTCTTATACCTATCCTTCGGATTCCATGCTACTCCGGCCTATAACGCGGCCACGCGGCTCAGCCTACTCGCCCATAAAGGCATTCAGCCTGCAACTCAAAGGCCATCTTCGGCGCTGGAACGGCGCTGACATCTCATCATCGTCAACTCTCTGTAGCCGCCCTGGGCGCGTACTCTTCCTTCTCAATGTTGTTATTGTTTACTTGACTGGTAATGTACACAACACGCAGGATAACAAAAAACCCCTGTTCTCAGGGGTTATGCTACGTCGCTATTCCCCTCATCTTGCGGAATCTCTTTTCCGCCGGAATTGGCACCCTGCATGCAACATTGCAGGCGGGTTGCCGGGCTTCATAGGGCCGTTTCCCTCCACCCTCTTGATGAGAGCAGTTCTTCACTGCGTGTATTCTGTTTTTAACTTGCTCGCTTCTCTGCCACGAGCCGATGCGTTAGTAACAAGTATACTCAAGGGAAGAAAGAGATGTCAAGGGTAGATGGACAGGCTTTTATGTACAAACTGTACACAGTCCAATGCTTAGAACGCTGCATTGCTTGCTTACGTGTTTATTAAAGAGAAAAGAGGAACGACGCAAACATTTCTGCCTTATTTCTGGCCTGTTTGAAGCAGATGTGCTTTAATAAAGTAGCCTCACCCATTGGTCGATAATGCAACAGCGATAATTACCAGCTATGAGAGAAAATAACGTATGAACACCTTTCTCGCTACGAACAATCGCCTGTTTGTCCTTGCGCGTCGGGGAAAGTATTTGCCTGGCTGGTTGATTGCCATTGTGATGGCACCCGTCTTTTTATTTCTGCCCGACTTCACGTTTACTCCGGCGATTTTCTGGCTGGTCGGGCGCTTCTTTCCATTGGGGAACTGGCTGAACCAGCTCGCGCAAAGTCCATACGCGCTCGTATCGGCCAGCGAACTGGTGCTGTACCTGGCGCTGACATTTCTGCCCGTGCTTCTGCTGGTCTGGCTCTGGCTGCATTTCATAGAGCAACGTCCCTTCTGGACGCTTGGATTGGAGCGGCGGGGCGCGGTGCTAAAATACTTGCGAGGCTTCTGCGTTGGCTTTGTGCTGTTTGCCCTGACGACTGGCATGTTATTTATCACTGGCGCAGTAATTGGCATGGGAGGAGATACGCGCTCGGTTGGCTTCGGCGCGCTCGGCGGGGTGCTGCTGAGCTACCTGGGCTGGGCGCTGCAGGGGCCGACGGAGGAGATTGTGACGCGTGGCTGGCTGCTACCGGTGCTGGGTGCGCGCTACAAACCGGGATTGGGCATCGTCATCTCGTCGCTGCTGTTCGGGCTTTTTCACGCGCTGAACAATGGCTTCAGCCTGCTGGCCCTGGTCAACCTGATCTTATTTGGACTCTTCGCGGCCTTGTACGCGCTCAACGATGGCAGTATCTGGGGCATGTTTGGCCTGCACGCCGCCTGGAACTGGGCCGAGGGCAATGTATTCGGCGCGCTGGTGAGTGGATTTAGTCAACCAGGCGGGCAATTGCTGG
>JALYTQ010000187.1 GCA_030854195.1 Chloroflexota bacterium | reverse complement strand
TCACGGGTCCGGTGGAAAATTCAGCCAACGGGTATATCCGCTACAGCTTTCCAGCCTCCTTCGACGGTCGCTCGGTAGAGGATGTACGCCTGCGCTTCGAGAATGGCGTGGTTGTGAAGGCGACGGCGGCCCAGGGACAGGACTACCTGGATAAGATGCTGGGCCTCGATGAGGGTGCGCGCCGCCTGGGCGAGTTCGCCTTCGGCAATAATCGCAATGTGGACCGCTGCACAAAAAACATCCTCTTCGACGAGAAGATGGGCGGCACCATCCACCTGGCGCTCGGCGCGAGCATTCCGCAGACGCTGGGCGTGAACCAGTCAGCTTTGCATTGGGATATGGTCTGCGACCTGCGCAGCGGCAGCGAGGTTCGTGTCGATGGTGAGCTGTTCTGTAAAGACGGCGTCTTCGCTGTCTAGCGTTTCAATGCCGTCAAACGAGTCGAGACAGAACAGGAACCCTCGCCGTCGCCTGTGGGAATGTGTACGCTTAAAACCTCTCAGGTCAAGCGCAAGGGCATCAGGCAGATCATTCCTCTATGATGCCTCAGCGTCTGCGGCACGTACGCAATAGAACCAGGGCAGATAATTGCCCTGGTTCTTTGATTGCCGGGAGTAGTTTTAAAGCATAGGACGGATAGAAAGAATAGTATAAGAAGTGACTCCGCCAGGAGTAGCTACGCTTACTTCATCTCCAACGACATGATTCATCAGCGCCTTGCCCACAGGCGACTGATCGGAGATCAAACCGGTTTTCGGATCGGCCTCGAATGTTTCGACGAGCTTGAACGTGCGCTTCGCCCCGCTATCGCTCTCAACCTCTACCTGCATACCAATACGTACAGCAGGTGGACCTGCTACCTCGTCATGCATGTCTGGCGTCATAATCTCGGCCAGCGCCATGAGACGATCAAGTTCGAGAATCTCGCCCTCAACTTTGGCCTGTTCGTTCTTCGCATCCTCGTACGCGCTGCTCTCGCTGATATCACCAGCCTCCTTGGCCTCGTGAATATAGTCAGCAATCTCCTTGCGCTTGACCGTACGCAGATATTCCAGACGTTCTTTTTTCTTGGCAAAGCCCTCGGGGGTCAGGCGGTAAACCTTTCGATCGGACCTTGCATCACTCTGTCCACCAATACTCATTGTAAATTTCCTCCTGGTAGTGAGACTCGCGACTTATTGTTGGCATCCTTCAGATATCTGCCTCCATTTACGTCTACCACTACATCCATTCATTCCTCTTTTACATGTATATTTCGCAAGCACTGCTGGGAAGTTTTCCTGGTGAAGAAAACTTCACATGTACCACTTCCATCAACCTCTTCTCGCGCGCATAGAGAAAAGAGGAAGAACACCTTGACCGGTTGCAAAACAGGCGTCGACGCCTGGAAGTCGCTGCCGCTTGCCACCGCGTAATTGAGGCTGCGTTCTCCCGCGCCCCTGGCGTTTCTGACGCGTTCAGACGTCCGCGAAATGCAGGTGTTCAATACACATGAGGGTGATTATACGTTGTGAAATACGGAACGTCAAGAGATTTTTCTCCAATTTCACGCACTCTTGTGTATATTCGTCAGTACTTCCCCTTCTAACACCGCCGCACCCTGCATTATTCCTCATTCTCCGCGCTACCTTCTACAAAAGAACGCCGCCTGCCAGCAGATTTAGCGCGTGTCTGCTGAAACGCGCCGCGTAGTCATAACTCAGACCGCTGACAGTGCTGGCCTACTCACGACCCCGCGCAGAAAATCCTGCTATAATCAACATGAGAATCCATACGTCTATGTATATAGACGCTCGTCACCCGGTAGGGCGCTTACCAATGGCTGGAGAGGTTGCAAAATAGGGCGCATCAAAGCGAATAGATCCGCCCGGCAAGCTCATACTCAGCAGCTCTACTGGCCGCCCAACCCTATACATATCACGTCTCCTTACGCCTATTGTAAAGCGTATACAGTAGTATAGCATGTTACCGTTCCAGGCACTATACGTTATGCACACTACAACAACCAATAATTTCTGTTTGCCTCGTTGTGTAATTTTTTCGATGAATTTTTTTTAATATATACAGTGAGATACACGTTGCAGATTCCGGCGTTCTTATTGGAGAAGAGGCTATGCGCATTATCGAAAACTTGAAAGAGATGACTGAAACCGCTCGCGGCTGGCTGGTGAGCGGCACTGTTGGCTTCGTGCCCATCAGAAGTATTATACTGCATGATGGGCACAAAATGCTTATTCAGGCGGCAAAACGCTCGTGCGAGATTACCGTTGTAGGGCTGCTGGGCAATACCTGTCCGCCTGAGACGGATAGAGAAAGGGTCCTGTACCGCCAACACCTGGAGCACAACTTGCAGTTGCTCGATACTTACAACATTAATATCGTTTTCACACCACGCCTGGAGGAGATGTATTCCTCCAATTTCGCGACCAGTGTCACTCCTGGTGGCACAATCATAGAGCATCTAGACGGGATTACGCGAGAAAGTATACAACACTTCGCTACTCTCGCCGTTAAGTTATTCCACCTTGTACGTCCAGATGTAGTGTATTACGCACAAAAGGATGTGCAACAAGCTATGGTGGTTCAGCAGCTGGTACATGATCTCAATATCGATGCACGCGTTAGCATCCAGCCGACCGCGCGCGCTGGCGATGGTCTGGCGATCAGCAATCGCCACGCCAGCCTCTCGCTTCCAGAACGGCAGGCAGCGGCGCTTATCTATCAGGCGCTCTTACATGGCAAAGCGCTGATTGAGAAGGGAGAACGCCGTTCTAGCGCGATTAAACAGGCGATCGCAAACCTGCTACAGCTCAATCCGCTCATCATTCCTGAGCGTATCGATATATGCAGTTCCGATACTTTTGTAGCTATGGCAGACACGCGGCCCGGTACGTTGTTGCAGGTCATTGTGCGCATCGGCGCGACACGTTTTACTGACAACATTCTCTGGCAAGCCAATGGGCAATGGAGTTTATAGACAACTTCAGTTTCATACGCCTACCCGCAGTCTCCTCGTCCTGCCCCCTTGCACGCGCCCAAAGTCCCCTCTCTGCATTTCCACTTGACGCGGTAGGTTTTCATGAGTATACTTTCCTCGCTGGAATTCGCCTCTCTATGGGGCCGTCATGCGAAGAAGGAGGCTACGATGCCTGCAATCATCGGTTCACTCTTGCTCACCGCTATTTTCGCTTATTTATGGGGCTCTATTCCCTCTGGCTATTGGATGGGGAAACTGTTGCGCGGCAGAGATTTTGATATACGCGCGTACGGCAGCCATAAGACCGGCGCGACGAATGTACGCCGCACGCTCGGCAACGGACCCGCCCTGATCGTTTTCCTGGTCGATCTCTCAAAGGGCATCGGGCCAGCCCTGATCGCTACGCTGGTCCCTTTCTTCTATAATGGCGGATGGGGACCCAGCCTGGCAGGGTTAGCGGCGCTGCTAGGCCACTGTTTCCCCATCTTTATTGGCTTCAAAGGCGGGCGCGGCGTCTCCACAGGCGCGGGCGCGGTGCTCGTACTCTCGCCGTTCACTGTCTTGATTGCCGCTATTACGACCTTCAGCACGATGGCTATCTGGCGCTACGTCTCACTCGGCTCTATCGTGGGCGCGTTGACGATAATGCTGTGCGGCGTTATCTTCTATTTCGTCGGCCTTGCCGATCCCACCTTCTTCGCGAAGGTCAGCCTCGCCCAGTTAGCCTTTATGTTGATTGGACCGGGACTGGTGATCTTCTTCCACTCCGATAACATCCGTCGCCTGCTGGCGGGCACCGAGAGCAAGCTGGGGCAGAAGGCGAGCGTTCCACCTGCCGCCGAGCCTGCCAGTGCCGATAAATCTATCAGCTAGGCGTTCGATTGCTTCGCCGTCTGGCTCTGGAAGAGCGGCAGAGCGCCGATGGTGTACTCGACGCCCGAGAAGACGGTCCAGATCGTCGCGAGAATCAGCAGCACGTCGGCGAACAACTGCAGTAGTTCGGGAACGGTCAGCGTCTGGCTATTGAAGGTCAGCATCAATGGGAAGAGCGTGAGGAGATGCGCGCCCAACCCTCGGGCCAGCAGGAGCGCACCCATTGCGACCAGCGTGATAAACGTTTTCTGCTTGCCCCACACGCCCGCCGGTATGACCTTGCCCATAGCCGCCGCCATCGAACGCAGACCCGTGACCAGGAACTCACGCGAGACGATGATGACAACGATCCAGGCCGGTACCAGATTGATCTGCACCAGGGCAATGAGGATCGCGGAGACAAATACTTTGTCGGCGGTCAGATCGAGAAAAACACCAAACGAGGACACAACCTTCAGTCGCCGCGCCAGGTAGCCATCCAGCAGATCGGTGATCGACGCCAGGAAGAACAGCAGCGTCGCTACCAGGAAAGCCCATGGCTGATTGATCAAAACTAATATGAATACCGCCGCCGTGGCGATGAGCCGACTGATACTCAGTATGTTTGGGAGATTCTTCATAATCCGCTCCTCATCATTTGCGCTACCAACTGACCTCTGGTATGTGCAAGTTGTTATGACATCGTAAACGACGTTGTTCTACGACTCACCATCGACAAACGGGCGTCTTCACTTCTATTTGAAAGCAAAAATATGCACCGGGTCACTCATATTATATGCGAACAGGACACCGTTGTATAGGCACTCTACTCTTATATGGAGCGTAAACTCTTTCTTACCGAGCAGCGCGCACGGCGATGATGATATCGCGCTTCTTGATGACGCGGTCCACGGCGTGGGCAAACTGCGTATAGGGCGGCTCGTTGCGCACATGCAAAGAAGTGCTGCGCTCGATCAGCTCGATCATCTCCGCCCGCTCGATGCGCGTCGCGTTCCACGCCAGGGCCAGCGTCCCGCCGGGCAGCAGCAGCTTCTCCCATTCCGTGAGGGCTGCGCTCAGCCACGATGCCAGTTCGCCGAAGTGCTGGATGCCGTAGGGCAGATCGCCGACGATGGCGTGGAAGCGTGGGCCACCAGGTATCTCGCGCATGTGCATGCCAGCCTCGCGCGTGTCGCCGTGCGCCAGGGCGAAATAGCGTCTGTTGTCTTTGGGACCAATCTCGAACTGGTAGCGTCGCCCGGCCCTGCGTCCCCGCTCGTCCAGCTCCTTGTGTGAGATGCGCTCGCCCTCCAGATACTGTCTGACGAACACAGCGGTCGTTTCGACATCCTGCCGCTCAAGCTCGATACCGAACGCATCGTAGCCATATGCCAGGGCGAGAAAAAGCGTCGTCCCGCCGCCCGCCAACGGATCGAGTATGCGCAAGCGCTCCGTAAACTCGCCGACGTAGCTACCGGCGAAGAGCGCGACGTTGAGCAGAACGCGGGTAAACACCTCGTTGGTCTTGCCCTTATAGCGCCGCGCCTCGGCCATCTCCAGCGGCACAAACGGTGTGAACAGGGGCTCGACCGGTCGTAGCAGCGGTCCTGGCACGGTTCCGATATGCTCAAAATATTCGTACATCTCGCTGCTCGCCCCAAACCTTGAGAGCACCTGCAACGTGTTAGAAGATGAGAGGACTTCCTCTTCGCCATCAACCAGCAGGTAGTGCTGCCCCGCCAGGGTGATCGGCACAATCTCGCGTAGCGACGCGGCGACGGGACTGGCCAGAAGCTCGGGCGCAGCCAGCGCGGCGGTCATATGCGCGTACTGCGTACTGCGCTGTGGTGTGATTTTTAACGCTAATTTCATGCCAACGAGTATACCATACAGACGTATGCTGGAATAGAGGGTCTTTTACCAGTAGGGATGGGGCTGGCCTCCATCCGGCTCGGCAAGCGCGATCAGGACCGGAGGCTGTGTAATTGGGAAGCGCATGGTAGCCAGCTCCATCCCTACTGCTGAATGGTAAAATACAAGCGTACTACTTTCACATTCTACTGCAAAAGTCAGCCGGGAGGATCTTTATGTATATCGTTGCTGTCAATGAGATGAGAGAGCTGGAGGCACAGGCCGAGCGCCAGTATGGTCTCTCGTCGCAGATATTAATGAAGAACGCGGGCAAGAGCGCCGCCGACCTCTTCGAGGCCCATCTCTTGCCGCAGCATACCTTGAACGGTCTCGAAGTGCTGTTCCTGATCGGTCCGGGCAATAACGGCGGCGATGGCCTCATCATGGCTCAGCATCTTGAGCAGGCCGGGGCATTCGTGAGCCTCTACCATTGGAAAGAGCGCCAACTCAGCGTGCGCGGCGAGGCGATAGATGAGGAGCGGACTGCGACCGAGCTGGAAGCGCTTATACAGAGCTCCGACTACATCATCGACGCGCTGCTGGGCACGGGGCATTCGCGCCCGCTGCCCGACGATCTGCGCGCCCTCCTGGCACAAGTGCAGCAGGAGCGCGCAAAACGCGACGACCTGCGCATCGTGGCGATCGATCTGCCGACCGGACTCAATCCCGATACCGGCGAGGTCGATCCTGGCACGCTCCACGCCGATATCACCATTACGCTCGCCGCCCCCAAGATAGGATTTTTCTTCTTCCCTGGGCGCGACTACATCGGCGATCTCTACATCGGCGCTATCGGCCTGCCACCCGAGATGGGCAGCAACCTGCAAACCGAGATGCTGACGAGTGAACTCGTACTCAGCCTGCTGCCCGAGCGCTCTCTCGAAAGCAACAAGGGCACGTTTGGCAAAGTGATGCTGTTCTGCGGTTCGCCTCCCTATCCAGGTTCGGCCTATCTCGCGGGCACGGCCTCGGCACGCGTCGGTGCAGGTCTGATTACCCTGGCGGTCACGGAGAAGATGCTGCCCATCTACGCCAGCTCCTTCCACGAGGCGACGTTCGTGCTTCTGCCGGGCGAGGAGGTAGGGAGCTTCGACCGCTCGAAAACGCTGAAAGAGCACCTCGCGGGCTATCGCTCGCTGTTGATCGGGCCTGGCCTGGGACAATCGGCCAATACACGCGAGGTTCTACTGCAAGTCCTGGAATACCTGCGCAATGCTCCCCACGAAGAACGGCCCAGGCTATTGATCGATGCCGACGGACTGAACAACCTCTCGGCGCTGGAACACTGGTGGACCTTGCTGCCCCCTAATACGGTAATTACGCCGCATCCCGGCGAAATGGGC
Organism: Chloroflexota bacterium; assembly: GCA_030854195.1. GTDB lineage: Bacteria > Chloroflexota > Ktedonobacteria > Ktedonobacterales > Ktedonobacteraceae > JACDAE01. Next base: position 3,093 of record JALYTQ010000187.1, on the reverse strand, counting down.
CGTCTCATTGGTGGTCAGAAGGTCTCCGGCGGCAATATCGACCGACTGGAACTGGCACGCAAGAAGGCGAAAGAGTGGCAGGTGACGCTGGTCCTCAAGGGCGCGTGTACCCTTGTCGCGCATCCCGATGGGCGCGTGCGCATCAACTGGGACGCCAATCCGGCCCTCGCCACCGCCGGTACCGGTGATGTCCTGGCAGGCATGATTACCGGCTTCCTCGCCCAGAGCCTGCAAACCTTCGAGGCCGCCAGCGCCGGTGTCTACCTGCATACCGCCGCCGCGAGTAACGTCAGCGCCGAGATCGGGCACGCCGGACTCCTGGCATCCGACCTGCTGCCACAAATTCCCCGCGTTATGGCGCGCCTGTGAGGAACCGACCTATGCTTATCAAAGCCTGTCTTAACGGCAGCCGCGAGCCGGGAGCGCTGGATGCGCTCCCCCTCTCGCCCAACGAACTGGCCCGTGCCGCCCAAAGCGCCATAGTGGCTGGAGCCGGAGCGCTGCACATCCATCCCCGCCGTGCGGATGGCACACAGTCGTTTGCCGCCGAGGATTGCGGCGCGGCCTTCGCAGCCGTCCGCGCCAGTTGTCCAGGAACATCTGTGGGAGGAACCACTGCTGCCTGGATCGAGCCGGATGTGCAGCGGCGGCAAACGCTCATTCAGGCATGGCAGATCCTACCCGACTTCGTTTCGGTCAATTTCAGCGAAGCAGGTACGGCTGAACTCTGCACGCTGCTACTGGCAAAAGGTATCGGCGTAGAGGCGGGCCTCGCAACAATCGACGACGCACGCCTCCTCCTCACTCTGGGTATCGCCGACCGCTGCACGCGCCTGCTGTTCGAGCCTGGAGAGCAGGAGATGGGAGCCGCGCTGGCCGTAGTCGACGCCATCGAACGCGTCCTTGATGACGCCAGTGTGCAGACATCCAAGCTGCTCCACGGCTTCGAGGCTACCGCGTGGCCGCTGCTAGAGGTTGCGCTTCAACGCGGCTACGATACGCGCATCGGCCTCGAAGATACCCTGCACCTGCCCGACGGCAGGCAGGCACGCGACAACGCGCAGCTTGTCTCCGTAGCATATGAGCGAGCACAGCAGGCGGGGCGCATCTAAGTTCCCAACCAGCGAAGAAACGCGCTCAAAAAATTGGTCATAACCTTTCACTCCATTTTCCCCACTACTATATAAGTAGAGACGACAATTAGCAAAGGGTATGATGGAAGAGACTACCGACAGCGCATTAGTAGCTCAGGCGCGTTCGGGCGATAAGCATGCCTTCAGTCAGCTTACCGAACGTTATCAGTGGCTGGTCAAACGTATAGCGATGGGCATGGTCAGCAACGCGGAGATTGCGCGCGAGCTGGCCCAGGAGGCGATCCTGCAAACCTACCTCTCGCTTGACCAGCTACGGGACAATGCGCGCTTCAAAAGCTGGCTCTACGGCATCACCCTCAACGTCTGCCGGACTTATATGCGCGAGCAGAAAGCGGACTTCGTATCACTAGAATCTCTGTCAGGCGGCGCGTGGCACAATGTACCTGGCTTGCTGGATAGCGTCGACGTAGTGGACCCGCAAGCAATCGCCGAGGAGCGCGAACTGCACGCCCTCGTCCTATATGCCATACAGCACCTCTCGCCCAAAGAGCGGGCAACCACACTGATGTTCTATTATGAGCAGTTAACATTAGAAGAAATCGTCACCATCCTGGGTATCTCGGTCGTAGCGGTCAAAGGTCGCCTGTACCGGGCCAGGAAGCAGTTGCGAGAACGTCTGGCATCGTCCTATCCCGAGATGCAGCAGGCAAACTCCACAACACAAAGGAGGAGAGCAATGGTCCGAGCACGCATCAATTCCATACGCATAAACGAGGCATCACAACAAAGAATCGTGATCTTGCAGGATGAAGCAGGACAACATGTCTTGCCAATCTGGGTGGGCAAGCCTGAAGCAAGAGTGCTGGCGGCAGGGCTCTTTAAACTCGACTCGCCGCGCCCGATGTCCATCCACCTCTTGATAAACCTGCTCAAGGCGGCAAAAATGGAGATTGAGGAGGTACGTATCGAAGCGCTCAAGGACGAGATATTCTACGCTACGGTGAAAATTCGCAACGGGAACACCACATTCGAGCTGGACGCACGACCGAGCGATGCGTTAACACTGGCGGTTTATCTGGATGCACCAATCTACATAGCCGAAGAGGTCATGAAGCAGGTGGGCATGCCGTTGCCAGAAGGACAGACGCTGTATGCACCCACAAATGACGCCCAGTATCGCGAAGAGTTTCTACGCAATCTAGCGGAAGAAGATAAGGCCGTCCTGGCCCAAATGGAGCGCTGGCAAAGCATGACGGAAGAAGAGCGCGTAGAGGAAAAACGTAAGCTTATCGCATCCTTCCTTGAAGAGACGCTCAAGGAAGGGCGACACCGCTCGACAGAAGGTAGCACCCACCAGTAGGGATGGGGAATTAGCGTGGCAGCAGGAAAAACACGACGCACGCCATCACGTAGACCGCGATCAACTGCATTCCGGCCAGCCACGTCGACTCGCCGTACCAGCTCACGACCGCGAAGAGGATGGTTGCCAGTGATAGCACGATCAGTTCGAGCGGCTGAAATACCAGATCAAGCTGGGTGTGAAAGAAGAGGCTAACGAGCACCAGCAGGGGAGCAACAAACGTCGCCACCTGGATCGAGGAGCCAGCGGCGATAGCCATGCTCAGGTCGACGCGATCTTTATAGGCCACGATCATCGAACTTGAATGCTCGGCGGCATTGCCAACGATGGGGAGGATCACCAGGCCGATAAAGATCGTCGACCAGCCGAGCTGTGTAGCCACAGGCACGAGCGCGCCTACCAGCAGTTCGCTATTCCATGCCGTGCCGATCGTCGCTATCAGCAGCATAGTGACAATCAGCCAGACAGCGGGTGGTCTGGGGCTGGCGTTCTCTTCTACCTCTTGCGGACCCACGCCGCCGGAGATAGCTGGAACCTCGTCCTCGTCATTATCCTCCCATGTAGGTAAGACCCTGGTAGCCATAGCGCTCTTGCCGCGATGCCTGGGATTGCGCCGCACCGAGCGGATGTGAAAGATGT
>JALYTQ010000019.1 GCA_030854195.1 Chloroflexota bacterium | reverse complement strand
GCATCAGCATGTCAGACGCCGATTATCGGAACTCGCGTCGGCGGCATTCCCTTCGCGGTTCTGGATAACACAACAGGCCTCTTAGTGGAGACAGGAGACATTAATGCGCTAGCAGGAGCAATAGACCGAATTCTGGCAGAACCTGAGCTAGCGACCTTGTTGGCCGCTAATGGTTATCGATATGTAAAGGAACACTTTACGTGGAGTGCCTCTGCAGATGCGGTGAACAACGCGCTTTTACGTGCCACTCATAATCATACGAACTTTTCGGGAAAAGTGAAATGAAACCTATTTATTGTACCATGTTTCCTATTACCTCTATGTGTCTGCATTAAGGTCGGAGAAAAAATATTCTGAAGTACAAAAGTATTGAAACAAAGGAAGTGTTTGAGTCATGCTTCAAATAAGCAAAAATAAACCAACGATTGTACATGTAACATCTTATTACCCCCCTCATTTAGGTGGCCAGGAGAAGGGTACAGCATTGAGGGCAGAGAGATTTGTAGATAGAGGCTATGCTGTGTCAGTCTATACCTCTGATATTGGGTATTCCCGTGAAGCAGTGTCTACTACGAACGTTCAGGTTCATTATTTAAAAGCAGTGGAACTTGCCCACACTCCCATTATCTTTACCCTGTTTTTTCGGTTGCTTGCTCTGCCTCGTCACACGGTGATCCATCTACATGTTGCCCAGGCTTTCTCGCCAGAAATTGTCTACTGCATCTGGCGGCTAAGGGGCATCCCTTATATCGCTCACATTCATCTTGATGTCGATCCGTCCGGCCCTTTGGGTTTCCTTCTCGAATTCTATAAACAAGTGTTTCTTAAAAGAGTCCTGAAATCGGCGGCGAAAATTATTTGCCAATCTGATTCGCAAAAGAGACTGATCGCTTCTAAATATGGACTTCCCTGTATCGGAAGCATTAATCCCTCAACCGATTTCTCCCTACGGCGTTACGAAGTTGGCTGGAGAGCATTTATGTCAACTATATCATGATAACTTTGGTATCCCAACAGTGATTCTCCGATACTTCACCGTATATGGCCCTCGTCAACGACCAGATATGGCTTTTCACCGCTTCTGTAAGGCCATCGTTAACCGTGAGCCGATCCATGTTTTTGATGATGGCAATCAAACGCGCGACTTCACCTATGTGGCTGATATCGTTGAGGCGAATATACGTGCTGCTACCTTTGAAACTCAAGGTTCTATTATGAATATTGCTGGTGGGTCACGTGTAACCGTGCGTGAGGCGATAGCTTTATTGGAGGAGATTAGCAACACCAAGATGCAGATTATCTTTGAGCAGAAACAATATGGGGATGTACGTGATACCTTTGGGGATATTAGCAGAGCTCAGCAACTAATCGGCTATGAGCCTCTCACATCTCTACGAGAAGGTCTGGCTCAGGAGTTTGATGATTTGCGTCTCTACCTGACAAAATAAAATAGAATATGGAACTCCCCATGAGATGCGCACGATATGCAGCACATCTAGGCTGAGAAAAGGCGTGTGCATCTACATAAGATTACCCTCCATTGGTCAGGCAAGCGGGATACTGCCCCATCACCTGACTAACGCAAGATGAGGCAGGTAAAGGTACCCCAGCATTGCATGTTCGTTGCTGATATTTACTTACTTGCTATGCTGAAGAAGAGAACGCTTCGTCGCGTGCAAAATCTGTTACAGCTATTGGATAAGTATTCTTGACCGATAAAGAAAAGAGAGAAAGTAAAAGAGGTGATTTCCCCTCAATATGCTCTCTCGGAACATCGAGGGCTTGAATGCCAATGGTGAAACATTTCTCGCTCTAGCAACCAGATTCACGCTGCCTCGACGCGTTTCTGCCTGGCTGTATTCTTTCAAAATGTAAGAAGGTGTCTCATGAAATATCGAGTTATGCCAAAGCTTACTTCTATCTTGTTAAGTGTAGTGATAGTAACATTTATTGTTGCTACAAATGCCAGCCCACTCTTTGCGAGAACAGTACTACCTGGCACTTCTCCGGCTCCTACCACATATACACGCCCGTTGATTGCTAGTACAATACCAATTGGCATTTCCTACGGAGATACGCTATTCTGGGATAATGCGAGCGTACTCTCACAAACACTCGACGATGCGGTTGCAGTGGGCATCACTACGATCAGGCTTGATCTCGACTGGGGCAACATACAACCCGCTTCAGCCAGCACCTACAACTGGACCAACTTCGACAAAGTGGTGCTGGCCGCGCAATCAAGGCACCTGACGCTGCTCCCGATTCTTGACTACACGCCGACCTGGGCACGGCCCTTTGGTTGCACAACGGACAAGTGTGCGCCTACAAACCCAAATGCATTCGCCTCATTCGCGGCAGCAGCCTCCAGTCGCTATGCGCCCATGGGCATCCATACCTGGGAGATCTGGAACGAGCCCAATCTTGTAAACTTCTGGCAGCCAACTCCAAATGTCAATCAGTATGTGCAACTATTGAGCCTGACATCCAAAGCGATAAGGGCCGTAGATCCGCAAGCCTTCATCATATCCGGTGGACTTGGTCCATCAGACAATTCTGGGGGGAACATCTCACCGCTCAACTTCTTCGGGCAATTCGCCAATTCAGGTGGTCTAAGCCTTGTGGATGCAATAGGGGACCATACCTACTCCTTCCCGGTGCCCCCTGCCTATAATGCGAGCTGGAACGCCTGGCAGCAGATGGCTGGCACTTCGTTGAACTTTGAGAGTATCCTTGTAGCCCACGGAGTTACCAACAAAAAGATCTGGATCACGGAGTACGGCGCCCCTACGAACGGTCCGGGAGCCATCGCAACCCCTTCAAATTACAACCTCACCTTGCACCCAGATCACGTCAACGAGGCACTCCAGGCGCAGATGGCGAAAGACTCGGTCTGTTTGGCTCGATCATCAAGCTACATCGGTGCCCTCTACTGGTACTCGTACAAAGACCTGGGAACCGATAAGTCGAATACTGAGAACTTCTTCGGGCTCCGGAGGTTCGACGGCTCAGCTAAGCTGGGCTGGCAAAGCCTTCAGCAGGCGATCCTCGCGACCAACATACTCTCAACGCCCACAACATACGCAACGGGGGGATGTACCCAGGATCATGAAGCGGTAAATGGCCCAAAAGTTGGCAAAAAAGAGAACCTCCCTATCATCTTGAAAGGGGGAAAATCGAGAATGTCTCAAGCCTCTAGAAAGAAGACAAAGAATGACTTAGTAGAAAAATTCTTTAATGATAAAGATCATGGCTATAAACCCTGCAATTACTTGCCCAAACGTCCATCCCCATCCTATGCCAACCAACTTACCGGAGGCAAAGGCGTAAGACAACCACAGTGTTAGAACTGACGCAATGAGATTCGAAATAACAAGCATTTTTTTATGATGTTTTATGTTATTAATTGCATTGGCTACTAATAAGAGAGATGTAAATACAGTAGATATACTATATAATTGTAAAAATTGGAAAGCTTCAGTTGCATAACTCTTACCGAAGAACTGCAATAAAATATTCCCGCCAAAGATGACTAAGATTAATGCTGGAGTAAGCATTATAAAGATCGTTGCCAGTGCTTTTTTTACATGCTTCTTTAGTTCAGTTTCATTATACGCACCTTCTGTAAGCAATGATTGGGCGGTAGCTAATGGGATAATCAGCAAGATATTTTGAATCATAGAAGCAATGTAATAATAAGCAGCGTATTGTGCAGAGAGAATATTTAATATAATAACTGGTAATACAAGAGATGGCGCATTAAACATGAAATTAGTTATGTAATTAGCGAATGAATATGCCAGTGTTTCTTTTACTAAAATAAAATTAATTGAAAAAGATAGTTTAATTTTAAATCTTATGAATAGTATAAGAAAGCTCGCAAGCACGCCAAAGATAATTGCAGAAGCAGCTGATGCAAAAATACCGTAGGAACCAAATACGATAAGTGCGAATGGAAGTAGAAGTTTTAAAGTGCTTATGATAGTGTTTTTGATGAGTATATAAACAGCAGACCTGAAGGCCATAAAAATACTCTCAATAAGAGTATTCCAGGAGCAAAAAATTATGAACATTATGAACGAAACAATATAGAATGCATTTGATCGTATGAAGGACAATTGTGGAGAAAATAATTGTAATCCTAGTAAAAAGACAGCAGAAACCAAAATAGTAACAATCGTTACAATAGTAAATGCAGAATTAATTAATTCATGTTTATGAACAGACTTGGGAAGATATCTATTTAAGCTTGAGCTAAACCCCAACGTAGTAAAGCTGCATAACAATGTCATGATAGAAATGAGGGTAGTCGCAATGCCAACGTTTTCCGCTTTGAACAGTCGTGCTATTATTATCCAAAAGACAAATCCTAATGCTCCTAGTACGAATGTGCTTGTCATATTAAATATGGAATTCTTATAAAGAGGATCGGTCAAAACATGATTATAGGCATTTTTGAAGTTTACTTGTTTAAGTTTTGTTATCTCAAAAGCTTCTGCTGTAAGGCCGGCGATGCCTCTAGCTTTAAGCTGGAGTGTTGAAGCATATTTATTAAGAGGTGCCGGGTTAAGTTGAGGATCGGTCGGGTCTAAAACTAGGGTTGCTCCCGTGATCCATGCTGACCAGATCTCCCCGAAGGAGAAGTCGAAGGCATTTGACATTCCCTGGTACACTCGATCTCTATGTGTCACACCAAAGATCGGTGTGGCAACATGAAGACAATTAATGATGCTGGCGTGCGAGACAGCAACTCCTCTCGGCCTACCTACGGTGTCGAATGTATACATGATATAGCATAGCGAGGCGGGATCAACACGAACCTGGGGACGGGTCTCGGGCTGGACGGAGATCGCCTGCTGCGCCCGGTCGAGTTCGAGAACTGGGCAGGGCAGAGCCTCAGTTTTCTCTCGAAATGCGAAGGTCGTCACGATGCCTTGCAGTCCGGAGTCTTGCACGATAAAAGCAATCAAGTCCGAAGAGAAGGATGAAGCAAGTGGGACGAAAGCGGCACCCGCCTTGAGTACTCCGAGGAGGACAACGTATATATCAGGCGAATGATCTAAGAGAATTCCAATAAGGTCGCCTTTTTCGGCACCGTGTGAGATGAGAAAATGCGCGAGACGATTGGCTCGCTGGTCGAGTTCCTGATAAGTGAGCTGGCAAGACCCGCAAATTACGGCAGTCTCCTGAGGGCGTTGATCACACGTCTGCTCAAAGTAATCAGGAAGGCGCTCTACACGCGCCTTCCTGATTATCCGCATCACTGCTGAGGTTGTCTCCTTGACAGATAGGTACTCCAGGTGGGTCTTTTTCGGTTTTCGCGGCATTATAGGCATCTCGTTACAGGGTTCAAATGAAAATGAACTAACAGCTATTTCGATGAAGAACCCATTTTACCTTAATAAACGGCAGGTTCTTGACACAGAAGCATTGTATACGATACACTCGCCCATGTCAATCGAAAATAGTGATCACTATTTTAAGAAATGGTCAGGTTTGATTTTAGTTTAACTTATCTAAGTAGTTATAAGGAATACACAAGTTGTTAAAAAAACCAAATCAAAAAACTAGAAGGGATTTATTTCTATCTGATGCACCTCCAATTTCTGCTGGCCGCACCATGATACAAAGTACGCTGTCATCGAAAACTGCATCAGAAAAACCTCTTAATGTAGTTATTATTGTGACGTATACCCATCCATATATTGGATCCGGTTTAGGTGTCGTTGCAAAGTCTCAAGCTGAACACCTGGCTGCTCGGGGCCATAGTGTAACGCTGGTCAGTAGTAATATTCCGCAAACCTCTAAAATGTTTGTGCTGAATAACGTCACTTACATGAAAGTTCCGGCAGCAGCGCTCTTAGAACGCTTCCACATACCAGTTCCTATTCTTTTCTTTAATAAAAGTGTGTTGAGCGCAATAAAAAATGCTGATATAGTTCACGTTCATGATATCCTGTATCCTTCGTCCTTTATAGCATCAATTTTAGCAAAGGTATATAAAAAATGTGTAATTCTTACACAGCACGTGCCTCATGTTCACTATGATAACAAAGTAGTAAACACGATAGAAAAACTTGTTTTTTATACTATAGGGCTGATGACTCTTGGGGCAAGCGATAATGTAATAGTCTTAAATAACTCTGTCTATAAATGGATAGAGCAGTATAAAAAAACGGTGCATCTTCTTCCTAATGGGGTGGATTTCAAGCTCTTCCATAAGCCAATAGAACAAGAAAAACAGATTATCCGCGAGCGATATAATATACCGCCTGACAAGTTCGTCGTTTTATTCGTGGGCAGATTCGTCCCTAAGAAGGGATTTGATATCCTTTATAATGCAAAAGACCCTGCTTATCTCCTTGTATTTGTGGGGGGAGGAATCATTCCTGAGTATATAAAGTCTGACGATGCGGTAAGAATTATTGGACCGCTCCCTCAAGAAGAATTAGCCATGATGTACAAGGCAAGTGATGTATTTATTCTCCCTTCTTATGGTGAAGGATTTCCCCTTTCCATCCAGGAAGCCATGGCTACTGGCCTCCCAATTATTACCAGTAAGCAGAATAACCTTGACCAGACGCTTGATAGTCCATTTATTACGTATATAGATATAGCAGAAGAGGAGATAAAATCTGCGATCAAGAGGATACAAAACGATGTGGCACTGCGAGAGGATATGGGGGCATATTCTAGCAAAACGGCTAGAGAAAACTACTCATGGGAACGAAATACTACCAGGTTAGTAGATATCTATCTGAATAGATCCACACCTCAAAGGAAACATGGATAATATTGAGTGAGAATTATTGTTAGCAATGCTACACTCAATGGCGTTCAAACGACTGCATGGGCAACCAATAAGTGCGTTTCTTCTGTTCGGCAAGATAAGCACAGGATATGTATTCTTCTATTGAATATTTATCGTCACCGTGTATAGCGGTGAAGCGCAAACATTATTGGTTGAACACGTAGAGCTAGAAAATATATTTAGTTGAACAGTTCCTTTGTTGATAGCCTGGTATACCGCATAATATGAGTCCATAACAGGATTATAATGGAACCCTTCTGTAAGCTGTAAGATACCGTTTGTATTTAGGGAAAGTGAGTAATGTTTACTGTCATCGAACTGGAGTTTCAGACCAATCCGATCAGCTATATACAGATTTTTAAGCGTATGATTATCGACATTTTTAAGCAGGTAGCTTTGTGAATGAACAATTGTTGCCGCCTGGAGGGAAGGATTACTTTCTCCTAAAGCATACTCTTGCAAGATGTAAGCTGCGGGGAAGAGATAATCGCCATTATTCTTCACTATAGCCCAGGCATCGGGATAGTAATCACGGCTATAAAAATCAAAGGCAACTGCTCCAATTATCTGGCTGTTATGCATTTCTTTTAGCGCTTGATACACCCCTTGATACACATTTGCCTGTAATTGAGGGCTACCGATTGTATCCTGGTCACTTACCGCATCACCATTTGCTTCTCCAAATTCCTCAATCAGGATGGGTTTTTTGGTCTGTAAGCCATTCTCGACCCGCGATAAAAACACTTTTGTTTTCAGATCAGGGCCCAAATGAATCCCAAAATTATCAGTGGAGAGCCCATACATGTGAACAGAATAGAAGTCAATAAGACTGGCTATTTTTTGACCAGCAGAGAAATCTGTCCAATTGTAACTACCAGAGCTATAAGGATCTTCGGTCGATTGAGGCGTCGCCCACCATCCTATCGTTTGCTTCAGGTCAGGGTATTTTTCCTTGATCATCGCATGAGCGGCCTGAAGCATGGTGATATTCGCGTCTGTTAAAATTGGCTCGTTCTTAAGGTCTACAGCATAGACATCTGGGTGAGAAAAAACTCCGCTATCAATATATTCTTGTACTAAATGCAGGTATGCCGATCGTATATCCGGAGTAAAATAATCACCGTTGTTACTAGCAACCTCTATAAGGATGATAGCTTTCATCCCCTTGCTTTGCATCTTGTTGAGTACTTGATCCCACTGGTCTTTTGTATACACAGAATCCTCATTGTTGTGGAAGCTTCGCTTCGCATTTGTTATACGTACAAGGTTAATTCCGAGGTCGCCAGCAATATCGATGAGATCTTGACCCTTGCTGTTGACAACATAGTGCTGGGAAGCAGGGAGGATCTGGCTCATGTCGATATTTTCACCATAGGCAGTGGAGGAACCATAGCGCTGGAAAGGAGAATGGATGTGTGTACTAGTAGTGGAGCTTAAAAAGGAAAAAATATTCGAGACCAAATAGAGATTCAGATAAGGATAGAGAACATATGCTGCCAGAAAAGCGAACGTGAAGAGACCGACCATCCCTATGAGAAATCTAAATTCTTTATTTTTTTGACGTAACTTTTTTACCATGATCATTTTCCTTTGCTATAGGTAGACATTATAGCATTAGAAATTAAAAGTAGCGCTATAAAATTTGTAGATAAACAATAAGCGGTCGCTCGCAGGACCGTGTGGATACAGGCGATGAGACGCAATCTCCAATAGTACGAATACCAGAAATCGACCCGTCATGCCTTGTCCATATTTACTCATCGTGTTACAATGAGGAAAATCTAGGGCTATAGTATGTCACACAAATAGAGAACTTGATGAATAAAGAAGTAGAGTCCGGGCAAGAGAACCTGGCAGGCATTCAAGATTTTGTAGCGCGCTACTCGTTTCCTATCGATCAATTTCAGCTCGATGCGATCGCTCAGCTGGCGGAGGGGCAATCGGTCCTGGTAGCTGCGCCGACGGGAACCGGCAAGACGCTGGTCGCGGAATACGCGATCTGGCAGGCACAGCAGCGCAGCCAGCGTGTCATCTACACAACGCCATTGAAGGCGCTTTCTAATCAGAAGCATCGCGACCTGCGCGAAGTCTTTGGACAGGATGCCGTTGGCCTGGTGACGGGCGATATCGTCGAGCATAGTCATGCCTCGATTGTGGTGATGACGACCGAGGTGTATCGCAATATGCTGTTGGAAGAGGGCGGCAACCGCACTGACACGCCTTCTTCATTGGCGGACGTGGGCTTTGTGGTCTTCGACGAGCTGCACTATCTGAGCGATATCGGACGCGGACCCGTGTGGGAAGAGGCAATTATCTGCTCGCCTCCCCACGTGCAGCTCGTTGGCCTTTCGGCTACCGTGAGCAATGCCGAGGACCTGGCGAGCTGGATCAGCCGCGTACATCGCCCAATCTCGCTCATTGTGCATGAGCAGCGCGCCGTGCCCCTGGAACATTTCTACTTTCTAGACGGCAAGCTCCACCTCGTGCAGGACGCGGACGGCAAGCGCATCGAGCACTTTCCAGGCATCGGCGGCGAGGCCAAGCTGGCGCAGATGGCCGCGCGCAATCGCAGTTATACCTTTGATGATGACGACGATGAGGAAGAAGACCTCGATGTATGGGATGAGCGCCGTCGCAAGGGTCGCGGTGGCAAGCAGGCGCGCCAACAGGCACGACAAGCCAATGGACAGCAGGAAGCGAGCGCGTCTCAGGAGAGCGATCAAGCCGCCGCGCAAGAGAAGCCGCGTCCTAAGCGACCTGCCGAGCGTAAGTCGCCCCTGCCCGCTGAGCTGCTCACCGCTTTGCGCGACGCCGATATGCTGCCCTGCCTCTACTTCCTGCCGGGCCGTCGCGTCGTCGAGGAGGCGGCGATGAGTACCGCGCTGCACCACTTCACGACACCTGAGGAAGAGGCGCTGATTAAAGAAGAGATCGGCGTCTGGATGGAGCATCTGCCGCAGGAGGACCACAATTTACAACAGGTCCACTCACTGCTGAGTCTCTTGCCACGTGGACTGGCCTTTCATCATGCTGGGCTGCTACCCGGACTGAAAGTGCTGGTCGAGACGCTCTTTTCTAGAGGCTTTCTGCGCGCTGTCTTCGCCACTGATACACTGGCGCTCGGCATCAATATGCCTGCACGCTCCGTCGTCGTAGGGAGCCTGAGCAAGTTCGATGGGCAGGAGATGCGCCTGCTCACGCCAAATGAGTATCGCCAGTTGACCGGGCGCGCCGGGCGGCGCGGCATGGATGTGCGCGGCTCCGCCATCATCCCCTACTCGCCCTGGGAGCCGTTCGAAGCTTCGTTCCAGCGCATCACCGGCGAATTGTTGCCCGTCACCAGCTCTTTCGTCATTCGCTATAACTCCGTGCTCAATCTCTGGCGCTCCGGCGATATTCAGCACCTGCGCCGCATTTGCGCCTCCAGCCTGCGCGAATATCAGCGCTACCTGCTGTGGGAACTGAGCGAACTCCATCGCCTGGAGACGCGCTATCAGAAGGCGAAGAAATCAGGCAAGCGCAAGAAAGGAGCTTCGTCCGACGGAGCCTTGCAGGCGCTTGAGAAGAGACGCGAGAAGATCGGAGCATTCCCATTGAGCCGGGCCGGGGCGGCAGAGCTTGACGGTACCGTCTTCTCCCTGCGCGCACTTGGCTACATCGGTCAGGATGATGAGTTAACGCTCAAGGGGCGTTTGCTGAGAAGCGTCTTCCATCCCGCCGGTATTGCCATTGTGGAACTGATCTCGCGCGGTATGCTCGACGAGATCTCAGCTAACGAGCTCGCGGAAGTCTTTAGCTGGTTCACATATGATAATGATCGTCGCCTTAATAATCGCAACGTCGTACATGCGCGTCTGGTGAAGGTACGCCGCGAACTCTGGCAGATCGCGCAGCATATCAGTGGGATTGAAGACCGGGCTGGCATCAATCCGACGCCCGGCATCGTGCCCGAATTTCATGGCATCGCGCTCGCCTGGGCGCGTGGCACCTCGCTCACTGGCCTGCTGCATCGTATCGATCTGGCCGAGGGCGACATCCTGATGATTCTCAACCAGACGATCGACCTGCTGCAACAACTGCAGGCAGCGGTCGGTCAGGTGGTCGATGCGCGAGACATCTGGGAGGAAGCAGCGCCCATTATGATAGAGGAGGTAGCAGCCGGTTCGCGTAGCACCTCGTCGCAGGCCAGCAGAAGTGCGGAGCAGCTCCTTGTCCAGCGCGAACGCCTTGAACGCCTGCGTCCTTTGCTGGCTCAGGCAGCGGCATCGCTTTTCCACGGCATCATCGTCCAGAGCCGTACCGTGCCCTCTATGGTTGCGCGCATAGGTGCCGAGACGGTTCCTCTCGATGCCGAAGAGGATCGCGACGCGCATGGACTTAACGACGGGCAGACCTTTGTTGCTGATGTGTAGCCTGCAACCTCTCCTTTTAAAGCTTGGAGTTGCGTTTTCCTAAATTCCACTCCAAGCGACGCTTAAGTTCGTTACAATGGTGAAAAGGCAGGCTTTTTATGCAGAAGTTTTCCTCTGTTGCTCTTCACTAAGGCGAGTAAGGGATGCGCGATAGTTTTCCTCTTGCTTGTGTAGGTAATATGAAGATAGATCTCCTTTATGATGCGCACGAGGTCCTAAGCGTTCTGTCTATAACCATATAGTACCGACATAGGTCAGAATATGCCAACATTCAGCGTCTTCTGTGTATAAAATAACGTAGGTAGCATGACTACCATTCACCAACTTCATAACGAGCAACGTTTATTGCAGTAAGTTGTATCTGGGCTCGTTCCAGGTGGGGTAAACATTACTTTGGTCATGCCTATAAGGCTAATCCATTGTCAGAACTCCCGAAGTTGACTAATATGTACAAAGATACAGAAGTAGACGTATCTTGCCGGGTATGGGGGAAGAGGCGGTGAGGCCAACAAGCAGAGAATGCCAGCATAAAGAGGGGTAATATATTTTATGAACGCAGAAGCATTGATTGGAACGGTGTTGGGTACCTGTACGCTGCAGAGACTGATTGGACAGGGTGGCATGGGCGCGGTATACCTGGCTCAGCAATCACGCCCTAAGCGTCAGGTTGCCGTCAAGGTGCTCTTACCGATGACTCCCCTGAGTCCTAATCAACTGGCTGCGTTCCTTGAGCGTTTCCGTCGTGAAACCGATGCCGCCGCGTCTTTGGAGCATCCCAATATCACGCCTGTCCATGAATACGGTGAGCGCGATGGGCTGGCCTATCTGGTGATGCCCTATATCAGCGGTGGCACTCTGCGCGATGAGATGGAGCGCGAGGGTCCATTGCCGCTGGCCAATGTCTTGAATTATCTGGAACAGATGGCCGCCGCGCTCGATTTCGCGCATGAACGCGGCGTGATCCATCGCGATATCAAACCCGCCAATATTTTGATGACCCCGGAGGGGCGGCTCTTACTCACCGATTTCGGTCTGGTGAAGATCGTCGCCGAGGGGCAGGCACCCCAGATACGCCTCACCGGCGCAGGTGCCCCCGTTGGTACGCCCGACTATATGGCCCCCGAACAGGTGATCGGCGAAGATATCGATGCCCGCGCTGATCTGTACTCGCTTGGTGTTGTGCTCTATCAGATGGTCACGGGTACGACGCCATTTCAGGGCGAGACCCCCATGCAGATTGCCGCGCAGCACCTGCAGATTCCACCACCATCGCCACAGATGCTGCGACCAGATCTGCCTATACCGACGGAGCAGGTGATGCTGCGCTCCCTCGCCAAGCGTCCCTCGGACCGTTATGCGAGCGCGCAGGAGATGGCGAACGCTTTCCGCAGGTCCTTGCTGGGGACGGGCATCGCGCTGGGCCTCAATCCCTCGCAGAGCCCTTTACTGAACGTTGTGACGGGACCGCGTATCCCGGCAACACCCGGCTTGCTAGATAATGGCTGGCAGAGTGGCAAGGCACCCGCCGTGTCGGCGTGGGATAAAGGCAACGGTGGGCAATACGGCGGACAGTATAACGGAACGGGCGCGCTGCCGACTTTCGGTGGCACTGGCTTGCTCAAAGGAACCGGCTTACTGCCAGCCGTAAATAGAGGTACCGATGCCTCGGGCGTTTTGCCTACGGTGACGAATAGCACGCCGCGTGTTGGAGGTGGCCTCCTCTCGCGCACCGGGAAGTTTCCCCAGGTCGGTGCAGGGCTGCTGACGCCAATAGCACCAGAGAGCGCACCGCCCTCCACAGGGTCGTTGCCCGCCACTGGGAGCAGCACGCAATTGACCACAAGAACGCCCACAGGGACTTTACAGGGACAAGGACTGCCCGGACCATCAAATACTGTCAAATTGACAGGACCCGTGAAGGTTGTGCAGGTTCCGGTCGTTGGTCAGCCGGGTCGTTTTGTGACAGGCATTCTGCCGGTGTTGCCCCAGGCGCAGGATGACAAGAAGAAAAAGAAGAAGCCCATCAATCCCTGGATGAAGGTAGTCGCGGCAGTGATAGCAGTCCTCCTGGTCGCTATGGGTACCATCGGCACCGTCATGTTCCTACGTTCGCATCCCCGCCAGGCTGTAACGCTGGGCATGCCTATAACTTCCGGCGCTCCTAATACAAAAGCGACTGCCGCTGTGCAGGCGACTGCTGCCGCACAGTCGAACGTGATACTGTTTGATCGCCTGGATCACAACATCAACAACTGGTTGACGAATCCGCCCGATGTCTACGCCTTTAAGGATGGCGCGTACCATATTACCGATCGCGAGAACAGTGGCCGCGCGACTGTACTTCAATCAGGCAATTTCAGCGGGACGCTGGGCTACACGTTGACGATGCAGGAAGTAGCTGGCGACGATGCCTCACCGAATAACTCCTTTGGTATGATCTTCCGCTTCACCCAGAAGACGACCGGGAACAAGATGCAGACAACTTTCTATAGCTTCGAGGTGGTCAATACCAAAGGCGGCCAGTACCAATTCTGGAAATACGACGATTCGCAGGGCACTAATAATGCCTGGCATGAGATCTGGCATGGCGATACCGGAAAAGAGTATCACCAGGGGCACGGACCCCAGGCGGCCAATACCATCAAGATCTTTATGCATAATAACAACTTTACTTTTACCGTCAACGGCAAAGCGGTGAAGACGGCACAGGACAATTCTTTGAAGAGCGGCACGGTCGGTATGATCGTCAATCTCAATAAGACCGAGGTCGCTTTCAAAAATTTACTACTCACGCGTAATTAAGGAATGTGTTCATGAACGCAGAAGCATTGATTGGGACGGTGCTGGGCACCTGTACACTGCAAAAATTGATAGGTCAGGGTGGTATGGGCGCAGTTTACCTCGCGCAGCAGTCTCGCCCCAGACGCCAGGTTGCAGTGAAGGTTCTGTTGCCGATCACGCCCCTGACACCTGACCAGCAGACTGCTTTCCTGGAGCGCTTCCGACGCGAGACCGACGTGGTCGCATCGCTTGAGCACCCCAACATTATGCCGGTACACGAGTATGGTGAGCGCAATGGCCTTGCCTACCTGGTGATGCCGTATGTGGACGGTGGCACTCTGCGCGATGAAATGGAGCGCGAGGGACAACTCCCTTTTGACAAGACCGTTTTCTATCTGGAGCAATTGGTGGCAGCCCTCGAATTCGCGCATGAGAGCGGCGTGATCCATCGCGATATCAAGCCAGCGAATATCTTATTGCGCCGCGAAGGTCGCCTGCTACTGACCGATTTTGGACTGGTAAAGATCGTTACGGAGGGGCAGAATGCGAACTCGCGCCTGACGGGCGTGGGCGTGCCGCTGGGAACGCCTGATTATATGGCACCTGAACAGGCGATGGGCGGCGAAATTGATGCACGCGCCGATCTTTACTCGCTTGGTGTGATTCTTTACCAGATGGTCACTGGCACCGTGCCGTTCAAGGGTGATCTGCCGATGCAGGTGGCGATGCAACATACATATATGCCGCCCGCGCCTCCTCGCTCGCTACGCCCGGATCTTCCCCCGTCTGCCGAGCAGGTTATGCTGCGTGCCCTGGCTAAGCGTCCCGATGATCGCTACCTGCATGTGCAAGATTTTGCCAGCGCGTTCCGCCTGGCCCTGACGGTTTCCGGTGTACCGCTGCCGGATTTCAGCAGCTTACTCGCGCCCGGCGCGCTTACCAATGCGCGTCTGTTTACGCCAAACAGCTTGCTCACCTCAGCTCGGCAGGGGTCTTCTCCTGTGGGCAGCAATACACATGATGATAGTTCGCTGGTCCCCGGCCTGGTCTCAGCCCTTCCGCAGGCGCATGCTGACATGCCAAGAAATGATATTATTGGCAAGACCAGTATGCCTATGCCGTCGTTAGCCGCGTTTCTGCCACAAGATACACCGTTGCCTGCTACGGCGACCACGCCACCTGCTGCCGGACGCAACCCTCGATCGGGGCCGCGCTCTATCCTTGGTCATAAATTGAGCTTGCGCCGCCCCGCCGATGAAGCGGTGGTACGGCCCCTGACACTTCCGCCAGCCACTAGTTCGGAGGAGGTGCAGCCCGCTTTTGCGCCTTCCGAGGGATCAGGTTTACGCCCCTTATCTTTCTTACCGCCCGTTGGAGCGAGTCCGCGCCCTCTATCCTCTCCGCCCGCTGAGGTTCCCGGAGTGCGTCCGGCGTTAGGAAAATCAAACCTGCGACCGCTTACGCTGACTCCTCCGCGTGACGCGGCCATGCAAGCGGCGGCGTCCTTACCTGGAGAAGGACAAAGGGTGCAACCTCCGGCTGCTCCTCCTGCTGCGAATGCGGGTGTGAGGCCATTGGCGTCGCTCAATGGGTATACACAGGCTCCTCCATCTGCACCTCTGATAAGCGGCGCTCCCAGTTCAGGGCCAGGGATGGCGGGGATCGGTCAGGCGAATAGCGCGTTCTCTGCTGCACCTCTAATGCCAGGCAATACGCTTCCGCAACCCTACGGCGTTCCGCTAACGCAGCAACCGGGCAGTACGGCGACTCAGACAGCCAGCAGTTCGGTAACGCAGCAACTCGGCTCATCGACCACGCGTCAGCTTACAGGCGCGCTAGTTATGGGCAAGATGGAGATGAGCGAGTCGGGCAACACAAATATGATGAAGTTGTCACATGCTGCTAAGGTGATTCAGGTGCCGGTCGCGGGCCAACCGGGTCGCTATGTGACAGGACTCCTGCCGGTATTGGAGGAGCCGAAGTCGGCTCTGCCTCCACATATCGCCAGCCGCGTCGAGACACTGAACGTTTTGTTGAAGGGGCGTTTGAAGCTGGCCGTACTGGTGGCCGCGATTGCGCTGATCTTGTTTAGTTCTCTCGCCTTCTGGCTGGTACAATCCCACGGCAGCCGGAGCGCGCTAAATAATGGAAATATGGCTGGTGCCTCTGCCGATACGATAGCGACGGCTACAGCCAACGCGGTCGCCACAGCCAACGCGAATGTGATCGTGACTGACTCCCTCAACGGTGCCAGCGGCAATGTTCACAACTGGCCCCTGGCGCAAAGTGGGGCGCAACTGTACGCCTTTAAGAACGGTGCGTATCACATCACGGCCAACGATCCACATCCGGCCATTGCGCTGTTGTCCAACGTAGTACTGCCTGGATCGTTTGTTTACTCACTGACGATGCACGAGGTCAAGGGTGATGAAGGCTCGGTCAATAATCGCTTTGGCATGATCCTACGCTTTAATAGGGTCACAAAAAATGGCAAAATGCATGCAACCTTCTATTGCTTCGAAGTGTCAAATATCCGAGGGGGTGAATATCAGTTTCTGAAATATGATGATAACGCCCCTACGACCTGGACTGAGCTCTGGCCTGCGTCACAAAAAACTGTGCATTTCGGCAAGGAATATCACTTTGGGCATGGGGCAAATGCTATAAATACTTTCCGGGTGGTTGAAGCTGGAAGTAAGTTCACTTTCATAGTGAACGGTAAGCGGGTAGGGAACGCCCAGGATAACTCGCTGAAAGATGGCCAGGCCGGTATGTTCGTGAATCTGCAAGGTACCGAGGTTGCTTTCTCTAATTTAGCGTTGACGTATAATTAATTCGTAAGATTGTGTCTGACATAGAGGGGATTGTGCATGTATATAACGCCTTTGATCGCTCTTGTTTCTGCTGATAAGAGTCCTCTGCTCGCGAGATTGGACCTGCTGATCTCTATTACGCTGTGGATCTCTCTTTTTCTGTGCTTGCTGAATATTGGTCTGGCAATCTTCTTTCGTAAAAGACGCCTGCGCGAGGTGGTCTCCTACTATGTGGCTTGCGGATTCGAGCTGGCGATATTCGTGTTTGCGCTTCTGCTGCACCTGAATCTTATTACAAAGGTTCCTTATAATCTCCCACCGGGCCTGCCGTTCGATCGCGCCCAGATTGGTGCCGCCCTGACGATCGGTATTGGCCTCTTCCCGGCGGCGTACTGGCATCGCATCAATGTCTCCGAACTACCCAAACGTATCGCGGATGATGCGAAGGTGATAAAAGAACGCGACGGCGGCGTACGTGTGCGCAGCAATGCTCCCGGCGAGTGGATGAATTAGCACGTGACTTGATTGCCGGGCGTCAGCTGTTTCCTCGCCGCCTGGCTGTCAACGAGTTTCTCTCTCGCTCGTGATGACTTTATGTCAATTTCGTATCCTCCTTCTTCATTGAGCTGTGCATTCTTTCTAATAAATGTGACACTTTGATGATCATCTGCTCAGGCATTTGCTCATGGCATCCCTTCTTTTGCATGCATTGGATAAGTCTTTGTTTGCTTCGTCTTAACAGATATATGCAATCCTTTGCTACAATAGCGTTGAAATGTTATGCTTACTGTGAAAGAGATTCTGGCACATAATTACATAGACCTGTTATCCATGAGTAAAGGATAGATAATGACAACATTTCCTGAACAGAACTCATCCTCTCCTGTGACACAATATTCTGCTCAGCCGATTGCGGGGACGGATGCGGACTACGCGGTCGTGACCCGCGATCTGGTGCGCGTCTTTGGTCAGAAGGCGGCGGTCAACCACCTGAACTTGACGGTACGGGCGGGAGAGTTCTTTGGCTTCCTGGGACCCAACGGGGCTGGCAAATCCACGACTATCAAGATGCTAACGGGCCTCCTGCGTCCCAGTTCTGGTGATGTCTGGGTCAGTGGCATCGATGTCTGGCGGGACTCGCTGCAGGCGCGCGCTCGTATGGGCGTGCTGCCCGAATATCTGAACCTCTATGAGCGTTTGAGCGGTCGCGAGTTCGTAACCTTCGCGGGCCATATGTACGGCGTGGCCGATGCTGATGTGCGCAAGCGCAGCGAGGAACTGATGCAGGTTCTCGACCTTACGGGCGATGCCGATAAGCTGATCGTAGATTATTCGGTCGGTATGCGCAAGAAGATTGCGCTGGCCGCCGCGATCATCCATCGCCCGCGCGTGCTCTTCCTCGATGAGCCGTTCGAGGGCATCGATCCGGTAAGCTCGCGTGTGATTCGCGATATCCTGCACGATTTGACGCAACGCGGCACGACCGTCTTTTTCTCTTCACATATTATGGAGGTCGTGGAGCACCTGGCTACGCGTGTTGGCATCATCAATCAGGGCGTTCTGGTGGCGGAGGGAACCATCCAGGAGCTCCGTCAGCGCGCCAGCGGCGATGATAAAGATGCTTCGCTGGAAGACATTTTCCTCAATGTCATTGGGGCGCGCAACGAGAATCATAATCTGAGTTGGCTGGATTAAAAGGGGCAGGATGATGAGTATGTATAGTGAGAAGTTGCGCTGGCTCTTCTGGTTGCGCTGGAAGCTGTTCCTGCGCGGCTTTACGCGGGCCTCGGGACGCATCAGTTATATCATAGGGACCGCTTTCCAGTTTCTCTTTGGCCTGCTGATTGGTGGAGGCGTTGGTGTGGCCTCCTACTTCGCGTATCGCTACCTGGATGCACCGGCAAACGCGGAGGTGCTCTTCCTGGTGCTGACCGGAGCTTACATGCTCTGGCTGGTTCTGCCTCTGCTGGAATTTTCTGTCAATGAAGGACTCGACATCTCGAAGCTAGCTCTGTTCCCGCTGACGCGCTGGGAATTGATGACGAGCCTCATCTTCTCAACCCTGCTGGATGTGCCTACCATCGGCCTGTTCCTGGTCCTGGCGGCTGTTGTCGTCGGCTGGGCCTTCTCGGTGCCGCTTGCGCTGCTGGCGCTACTGACCATGCTTGTCTTCTATGCCCAGGTGGTTGGTATGAGCCAGCTTGTGTTGGCGCTACTGGCGCGTACGTTACAGAGCCGACGTTTCCGCGATCTAACGGTGATTCTGTTCGTTATACTCTCGTCGTCGTGCTACCTGATTCAGCAGTTTGTCTTTCGCGGACTGGCCTCGGCGAACTTCCTGGGCTCTCTCAACAACGCGGTCTTCTCGCCCTATCTGCAATGGCTGCCTCCCGGTATGGCGGCGCGCGCGGTGCAGCAGGCGTACCTGGGGAATTGGGGCGCGAGCCTCGCATGGTTGGCCGGATTAGTCGTTGTGACGCTGGTGGTTTTGTACCTGTGGCAACTGGTGGTCGAGCGTGGCCTGACCTCAACCGAGGGCGGCGCGAGCACCGTGCGTGTGCGACGACGCCAGGAACGTCCTGTCGCTGTGAGTAGCGGCGCGCAGAACGTAAGCGTATGGAGCCGCCTGCTGCCACCCCAGGTGCTGGCGATTGCCATCAAGGATTTGAAATACTACAGACGCGATCCGCAGTTGCTTGGCCTGCTCTTCCAATCGGTTTTCTCCATCGTGGTCCTGCTGGTCGTGACGCTGCTCAACACCGGCGGCTCAAGCAGGCTTACGTTCCTGGGGTCCTGGACGGTCCTGCTCGCCCCGCTCTACGTGTTCCTTGCGCTCTATACACTTTCTTATAACGTTCTGGGTATTGAGCGCCAGAGCCTGACCACGCTCCTGCTGTTCCCGGTCGATCCGAAGCGCATTTTGTGGGGTAAGAACCTGGTCGTACTCTGTATCGGCGTCTTGGAAGAAATACTGGTCATCTTGCTTGCAGCCTTTTTAACGGGCGCGTGGAGCTTCATCCTGCCTGCATTGGCGATCGGACTGGCAGGTATCGGCGTGATTCTGGGTATTGGCAACTTTACCTCGGTCTTCTTTCCGATGCGTATGCGCCAGATCCAGCGCGGTTTCCAAACATCTGGAGCAAACGCGTCAACGCAGAACGGCTGCCTGCGCGCTGTTATGTCGATGGTAACGCTCGGCATCATGATAGTAGTGCTGATACCGGTCGGCCTGGCGCTGGTGCTGCCCGTCTTTCTGCATATGCGCTGGATCTGGTTTGCCAGCATTCCCGCCTCTCTCATTTATGGTGCCGTAATCTACTTTGGCGTAACGGCGCTCGTTGCGCCACGCATCGTTGAGAGGACGCCGGAGATTCTGGCGGCGACGACACGCGAGTAGACAGTTTATGACGCGTCGCAGGTGCCGCGAGGTCAGGGAAGGAGGCGCAGATCACGCGCGCGTGCAACCGCCTCTGTACGATTGTGGACGTTCAGTTTATTGTGGATGTTGTGCAGGTGAACCTTGACCGTTCCCGTGCTCACCACTATATGCTCGGCGATGGCGCGATTGGGCAGTCCTGCCGCGACTAAGCGTAGAATCTCGATCTCGCGCTCGGTCAGCGGCTCAAGCAGCGGTTCGACAGGCTCCTCGCTCTCGTCTACCTGTGGAGCGAGGAGGTACTGCTCCTCTGGCAGTTCTCGCCAGAGCCTTTCCTGTTTAATGGTCGCGAGGAGCATGCGTATGTAGCCAGGAGCGATTTTTTGCAGACCTTCTAGCTTGGCCCGCATCTCAAGCGCCTTGGTTAACAATGCCTCCATCGATGCTCCCTCGTCAACAAAAATGCGAATGTATCCCTCGGGCTTCGCAATCGTGAGCGCGTCTATTAATGCGGCGAGCGCTTGCTGGGTCTCGCCTTGCTCCTGCCATGCCAGAGCTTCCAGTATGGCTATTTCGATCAAGCTGCCCATGCGTTTACCCACCTCGGCCTCCTGGCGTAAGCGTCCCAGCAGGCCCAGAGCCAGCACAAGCTTGCGTTGCGCGATATACACCCTTGCCAGTGTGAGATACTCCGCCTCGCGCAGATGATTGAGCGCGTCGTCGAAGCTCAGGCCGCTTGCCACTACCCACTCGCCTGCCTCGGCGATATTGCCCTGCATCAACCAGAGCCGCGCCCGCTGCATAGAGAGCACGGGCACAAGTTGGGAGGCATGATGGCGATAGATGTAGTCCTCGATCTCCTGCATGAGCCGCCACACCTCCTCTTGGTCTCCCTGCACCTGTTTGATGCGCGCCTGGATAATAGCGCTGTTCAATGTAACCTGCACTTGCTCTCCCGTAGCATCGAACATCATGCCTGCCAGTGTGAAGTCTGCGGCGCTATCGAGCTCGTTCCATTCATAGAGCAAGCTGCTAAGACCCTGCCGGGCGCGCCTGATGACGGGCAGGAAATCCGCGCTGCCAATGTATTCCAGCACCTGCTCGTAAGTTGTATTTGCCTTCTGGAGCTGCCCCTGCACCATCTGTAAATTGGCAAGGTCGCAACTGACGATCAAGGCTGCGTAAATATTGCTGGATGCGTGATTGTAACTGACCGCGTTGGCAAAGGCTTGCGCGGCTGCTACCACATCGTCTTTGAGCCAGCACGAGATGCCCAGATTCCTGCTGACGAAGCCGCGTACCATCAAGGCATCTTCGGGTAACTGTGCGAGTGCCAGGCGTGCGGCTTCGATGCTGCCAGGAATGTCATACTGCGCTATGCTGATACCCGAGCGAATGGCGGCGATCTGCCCCATAATTTCAGGAGCTTTTGTCCCTTCGAGGAGCTCCTCGACGACTTGCAGATCTGTTTCGGCCTCGTCCAGCCGGTTCACGAGCGTGTGCATCCATGCCCGTAGAAGGCTCAATCGCGTATGTGCACATATGAATTCAGACGGAAACGCCTCTAACCATGCCTGCGCGGTTGCAACCTCTCCACGTTGGAGCAACGTACTGCTCTGCCGTTCAACCAGACGGGCGGCGCGGTAGTAGTCGTTGGCTGCCAGGGCATGATAGATTGCTTCGTACAGCTGGTCGGCCCTTTCATACCAGGAGGCGGCGCGCAGGTGAAGCAAGGGCAGGCGCTCGGCGTACTTCTCCGCCAGACGTGCGCGCAGCGCATCTCTAAAGAATGGATGATAGCCATACCAGCGCTGCCGCTCATCGAGCCTGGCGATAAAAGGATTGCTACGCTCTAAGATCTCCAGCCGCTCCTGGCTCCCCGTCTGGTTCAGCAGTTCATCGCATAACGAGCCGTTCAGTCGGTTAAGCAGGGAGGTAGAGAGTAGGAAATCCTGCGTATGTTCGCTCTGCACGCTGAGCGCCTGATCCAGCAGGTAGTCGACAAGCCTGTTGGGGTCCGTCATATGGATGGCTACGTTGCTGCGCAGGGAAAAGCCAAGCAGGTGTAAGCCCGTGATCCAACCCTCGACGCTTGCTAGCAGCGCCGCGATCGTCTCTACTGGCAGTTTGAGCTCCATAACCTGGTTAAAGAGTATGATCGCCTCGTCGCTTGTAAAGCGCAGATCGCTGGCCCGCACTTCCTTGAGTTGCTTGTGTGCGCGCAGGCGAGTGAGTGCCAGTGGAGGTTCCTCGCGGCTGCTGATGACGATATGCATTTGAGGGGGAAGGTGAGCGAGCAGATAGTCGAGGCCGCTGTGAATGGCGGGCGTTGTAATAAGATGGTAATCGTCGAGGACGAGCACGCAATGCTGCGATGCATTGGAGACGGCCTGGACTATCGTGAGGAGGAGTGCTGCGAGCGGTGGCGGCTGGGGTGCGTTGAAGAGTTGCGGTACCTGTTCACTTATGTCTATTCGTGCCGTTCTGAGCGCTCTTGTAACATGTTGCCAGAAGCGCCGCGGATCGTTATCTTCTTGATCGAGAGAGAGCCACGCAAGCGGCTGGGCCGATCTGCGCAAGCGTTGCCAGTCGATAAGTGCCGTGGTTTTGCCATAACCTGTGGGAGCGGAAATCAGAGTGAGCTTACACTTCATCACGCCCTTCAACTGCTGTACCAGACGGGGCCGCGCAATGTGATAGGGCCGCGTCGATGGTACCTGCAGTTTTGTCGTAAAAAGTGCTTCCGACTCCTCCGCCAGACCTGTTAAGTGCATATTCAAAACCTCGTACTGCAACAACTCTAAAAATGCAACGACTATCCTACAATATGCATAGAATGCAATTGTTTATATGTTACCGCAAAATAGTCGCTATGTGCAAGTTGTTTTATGCTGTATTATTCTCATTCTGCTCAAAGAATGTGGTACTACCGCATACAAATACATCACACACGGTCCTTAACCTTTTATTGAGGGAGCGCGTGCTTTTGAGTATCTTCTAAACAGAAGAATCGGCACAATGAACAAAGCAATGACAAAGACATAGGCGGCGATATCGATGAATTTGCCTATTGGTGAGTTC
The DNA here is from genome assembly GCA_030854195.1 of Chloroflexota bacterium. GTDB lineage: Bacteria > Chloroflexota > Ktedonobacteria > Ktedonobacterales > Ktedonobacteraceae > JACDAE01. The sequence continues at coordinate 7,339 of JALYTQ010000019.1, read as the reverse complement.
TGTGGAACGGGGGGTGGATAGAGGCCAGTGATGATAAACTGAGGGTCGCCACCGACATGTATGGTCGTGATGGTCTGGCGGCCAGGTATATCGAGCATAGCAACGTTGCCGTTTGCCAGCGCGACGAAGCCGAACTGCCCATCGCTGGTAATAGCGACTGATGCGGGCGTGGCGTCGAACTTAATAACACGCGCAGGCTCGCGCGGAACCGCGAAACCAGGATTGACCGGCGTAAGAATCACGAGCTGGTTATGCGCCAGATCGGGCACGTAGACCTCGCCTGTCCCGGCGTCGTAGTCCATCGGTCCATATTGTCCGCCTGTTATCAGCTTTACGACTTTGAGCGTCGTGAGATCGATGGCCTGCACGCTCCCACTCTGTGTGGTTACGTAGACGGTAGCACCCGCTGGAATGGTGATGTAGCGCGCACCCCCAGGAATGGCGACGTTGCCGATGGCTTTCCCGCTGACATCATCGAACGTCGTCACCTCGTTGCCTGCTGAGACCCAGAGTTCGTTGCCTGTATTGCCGGAGAGCGACGAACCCACGGCGGCGATGGCGATACCATACACTGGACCGCTTGTCTGAAAGGTATGCTTGATTGTGCAGTTCGTGGGATCGATGGCGGTAACGCTGGATGCTCCGTTGCCAGCCGCGAAGAGCGTATTAGAGCCAGTATCTACCGCCAGCAAGCTTGGCTGACCGGGAACATCCGCTGTGCAGACCGAAGTGCCATTGTTGGCTTTCAGGACAGCAACCTGCCCCTGCTGCGGCTGCGTGACATACAGGAAGCTACCGTCCAGGCTGAGTAGGACGGTATGCGCATTGCCGCTGGACGTAATCGTGCTAGTTACCTTTTCTTGCTTGATATCAATGACGCTGATGCCTTTATCGCCGCCAGCTACATATGCCAGGTTGGGCGCGCCACCGTCAGCGTGGGCTACCGCTGGCAGCAAGAGAAGCAGAAGTGTGCAGGCAAGCGCCGCGCGATATAATCTAGTAAGCATATGTTCCCCCATCTTTCCCTGCTACGCTTTCGGCGTCAACGACGACCATTTTCCATCGCTCTGGCTGAAACGATAGACCTCCATAGGGTAGGAGAGCGAGAGATAGAGTAGCGCGGCGTTGGATGGAGCCGCTGCCAGGTCTTGCAAGTTGCCTTTAATCGTCGGTAGCGCCTGCCAGCTATGGCCGCCATCCGTACTTTTATAGATCGCCTGTCCCGTTTTCCCATAGAGCAATTGAGATTGCGCGGGCGAAGCGGTCAACGAGCCGTAGGAAGATTGTGTATAGACCAGCGTAAAGGACTTGCCGCCATCTTTCGATGCGTAGATGCCAGCGTCGCCCGAGGCGTAGATCGGTTGGTGAGGACCAGAGGTTGTAGCCCCAAAGACACCGCCGTTCACTCCTGCTATGACCTGCCAGTGAGCGCCTCCATCGCCACTATGAGCCATGCCGTCGTTGCCATATGCCAGCAACTGTCCAGGCGCGCTAGGGATAGCCAGCAGGCCGAGGATACGTCCAAAGGGCAGCGTGCCTGTATTAGAGAAATGTTGGCCCGCGTCTTTGCTAACTTTGAGTCCCAGCGGACCCTCGTTGGGCAGATAGACATAGACCTCTTCCGGCGTATCGTTGCCCGCCGCAACGGTGTACATACTTCCAATGCTCTTCGTCGCAATAGCAAGCTGCCATGTGCGTCCCGCGTCGGCGCTGGTGTAGAGTCCAAGCGTCCCCTTCGCGCCAGCAACTGCTGGCTGGGTGAGCACATACAGGCGTTGGCGATCGAGCGCGCTACTGACCATTGAAGTTGTCATTAATCCGTCCATTGGTTGACCTGAGCCAGCCGCGACGAGGTTCCAGGTAGCGCCGCCATCGGCGGAGCGGAACAGTCCATAGTGCGTTGCCAGTACCAGCACATTGTCTGGCAGTGCGAGCAGCGAATGCCCATGATTGTTCGCGCCCCCAAATCCATTGACGCGCGTCACGGTCGGCGTCACAGTCGCATTGCCTGTATCACCCGCTCCACAGGCGGCCAGGAGCAAGCCTAGCAGGCTGAGAATAGCAAGCAGCGAGACAAGTTGCCCTCTGCCTCTTGTAGATGTCGTTATAGATCTGCGCGCGCGCGACCCCTGTATGTGCTCTCTACTCATATCGTTATGTAAGACCTTCACAAAATTTTTAGTTCTACCTGGTAGAACGCTCAATAGGGCGTTACCATCTTCACCGATCCCTCGTGCAGTTTAAGATCTGGTGTACGGACCTGCACGCGCAAACCCCAGTTGCCACCCATCTCTAGATCGCCGGTCCCACCGAAATGTCCTTTGCCGTCCGCTTGTAGCTTGACCACATCGGTTCCCATATCCATATCCAGCATGGTTGTGTAGATCGAGACGCCCACATTGGTCACAACCGTCCCCTTGCTATTCATCACGGTAGCCGTGAAGATGTTGGAACCGAAGCGGTTGGGCGAGACCACTAGCTTGACGGTAAACAGCTTATCACTGGTTGTTACCGTGGTGTTGAATGCTTTGACCTGCGGCGTCGGTGTCGATACTACCGGAGCTGGTTGACTGGCGACCGTGGGCAGCAACGTGCCTGCGAAGACGCTCATTAATCCTGTGCAGATCAGGATGCCAACGCCCAGCAACGGCTCCCAGCGCAGCATGGTCGTTAGCCTTCTCGTTTGCATTGCAATCCTGCTCTCAAGTGGCTTGATGGCTTCTGGTGCGGATGCATGCTGGATGGCCGCCGACTCCGGTAATGTATCTGGAACAGCGACCACATTTTGCTGCTCAACTCCGCTCAGTGCCAGATACTTCATGTAGTCTTTCTTCAGGCGTGGGCGCAGGATGCCGATATGGATGGCGCTGGTGAGCAGGAGCGCCCCCGTGAGCAGGATCTTTATAACAAGCGCGCGACCATACGCGGTTGTGGCAAGCTGGTTCAGCGCGGTAAGGTGTACCGCTGCGTTGAAGGGATCGCTTAGCGCCATAATGATTACGCCCGTTATGACGAGCGGCGCATAGTGTGGGAGCAGCGAGACCAGCGAACCAGCGCGCTCTAATGGTGTCTTTTCCTTCAATACAGGCAGGTAGATCAGGGAGACGTATAGTATGCCGCCTACCCAGAGCGATGCCGCCAGCAGGTGCAGCCAGTCGGCCAGCACGGCATAGACCAGCATAGTACCATTCGTCGCCGCTGCGGGACCAGACAGTGTGAGCGCGATCAGTAGCGCCAGCCCCAGTATCAGGTTGAGCCAGGGCACGAGGTCGGTGAAGCTGCGCGGCAACTTCTTTATCTGTAGCGTAATCGCTGCCAGCACGATTGCCAGGAAGATGACGATCTCGCGCATCAGCCAGTAAGTGCCGAAGCGGCCAGTTGTGGCAAGCGGGCCGAGTATTCCGGGAGTGAGCGCCTGCCCCAGATTGCCGCCTGTCAGTACCAGTCCCTGTCCCAGGAGAACGCCGACGTTTGCCAGTAAGAGTATAAACAGGATCGGCATCGAGAAGTCGCGATCGAAGCGTTCTTCAATGCGTCGTTCTATCACCTCCTGCGTGCGGTTGCCGGTATCCGTGAGTTGCAAGACAAAGGTGCGCCAGAGCTGTGCTCCCATCCAGAAGACCGTCCCAAGATCGACGAGCGTCACCATTAAGAATGCCAACATGAGCAAAGAATCCAACCTTTTGCGAAATGTAGTATTTCCCCCGGAGCTTGCTTATGGATATACACAGCATATACGACATATACGATAGGAATTATGGCAACGGTACCGTAGAGTTAAACGTATGATGCCTTCCATTATCAATATTATAGCGCACCTGTCGATCTTTCCAAACTCTGCTATGACCGCCAGCAGGCGGGAAAGTCCTTGTGCATACTCGCTATGCTGGAAAATGGGATATAATAAAGACCGTATGGAAGAGACAGGGAATAGAAAAAATACCGAGGATAGCCTTACGACGCTAGAAGCGCTGCTCCAGGTAACGTTTCACGATCGATCGTTGTTACAACGGGCGGTGACTCATCATTCCTGTTGCTCAGAAACGGCTGTGCGTGACTCTTATGACACGCTGGAATTTCTGGGAGATGCTATTATCAGCGCACATGTAGTTGAGTATATCTATCGTACTTTCCCAAATGCATCGGAAGGAGAGATGACCGCGCTGAAATCCGAGGTGGTCAGTCGTCGGGTCTTTGCCGTGATCGGGCAGCAACTGGGGCTGTTTTCCTATATTCGCGTGGATATTGCCAACCTGCGCACCTTCAATGAGCGTTCGCGTGACTCGCTCTGCGCGGATGTGTTGGAGGCAGTCGTGGGTGCGCTGCACATTGACCAGGGGCCAGATGTGGCGCGCGCCTTCGTTGCTCGTACAGTCTTTCCTATGATTGAGCTGGTGAGCCGTCAGACGCTGGATACGAATCCTAAGGGGCGGCTGCAAAAAATTGTGTTACAGCGCTCTGGCTCTCTGCCGCGCTATCGCGTCCTGGAGCAGAGTGGGCGCAATAACGATCGCGTCTTCCTGGTCGGCGTGTTCGAGCACGAGGTTCTGCTGGGCGTAGGGAGAGCATCCAGCATCAAAGAGGCTGGTCGTTTAGCCGCGCGCGAGGCATTGGAGCTTCAGCAAAAGAAAGAGAAGTTTTGAGTCGTTGATGCCGTCGCAAGATATCATGAGCTGGTATGAGGCGAGCTTACCTGTGCAGGAGCGCAAGACGCGCGGTCACTTCTCGACCCCGCCTCTGCTAGTTGAGCGAATACTTGACGCCTGTGGCTACAGTGTCGAGAAAGATCTTTCCCATCTTCGCGTGCTTGATCCCGCCTGTGGTAGTGGAAACTTTCTGGCCGGTGCAGCCTCGCGCCTTCTCGCTTCCGAACAGCAGAGAAATCTTTCCCGCTGCGAGCAGGTTGCCTCGGTGCAACGCAACCTCTGGGGTTTTGATCCCGATCCCGTCGCCTGTTTTCTGGCTGAGATGCAGGTAAGATCGCTGTTTCCCGCTGAAGACGAAGAGGAGTCTGCCGCGCCTCCACTGCACATTCACCAGGCCGATGGACTGGCGTTTCCCTGGGAAAATCACGAGAACGTCGACCTCTTCCTGGCAAATCCACCCTACCTGGCAGCTAAAAATACCGACCTGAGCGGCTACCAGTTTGCGCGCCAGCGTGGGCAGACCGATAGCTATCTCCTCTTCTTGAGCCTGGCTTTACAGATCGTCCGGCCCGGCGGCTGGATAGGACTGGTCATCCCCGATCCCGTATTGGCGCGCACTAATGCCCGCCCGGAACGTCAACGTTTGCTTGCTGAAACGACGCTTCATCACCTCTGGCACTTCTCTGGCGTCTTTTCGGCCTATGTTGGTGCAGCCGTCATCATCGCTCAGAAGTCGCCTCCCAGGCCCATTCACCATGTGGCGTGGCAGCGTGAGCCCTGGCCCCACTTGAGCCAGGGTGTTGCGAAACCCACTACGCAGCTGTTGGAACAGTGCGCTGCGCCTGCGGATGCGCGTAGCGTTCCCCAATCTCTCCTGCGCAATCAGCCCGGTGCCGAAATGCGTTACCTCCTGAGCGGCACGCGCAACAGCCTTGTAGAGAGGCTGCACGCGTTTCACTACACGCTGCAAGGTGCGCGGGAGCGGCCCTTTCTCCCCCTCAGCGAGCTTGTCATCATACGGCGCGGCGAGGAGTTAAGCAAGAACAGCACGTATCTCTTCAAAACGCAACCACTTGACGGACAGTCCTGGTATCCCGTCCTGCGTGGTGGCAGCGCCGTGCGTCCCTATATCCCGCCCAGCGGCGACAGTTGGATCGCCCGCGAACATATCGTCAAGTCGATGGAGCGCTATCTCGCCCCCAAACTGCTGGTCGTCAAGAGCACCAACCGTCTACAGGCCACATTGGATCTGCGCTCCCACATCGTATTGCAAACGCTCTACCTTCTCTACCTGCGTTCGAACATCACAGATTCCTCACAGATCTCACAATCAGACGAGCTCTATTTCTTACTGGCCCTACTCAATTCGCGCCTGCTCCAGGAGTACGTTTATGTGCTCTATACCGCCTATAAGTGGGTGCAGCCGCAGATAGAGCAGCATGTACTGGCGCATTTGCCCGTTCCTACCATTGAGGCCGCTGAGAGAGCGCGTATCGGAGAGCACGCAAAGGCTTTGATGCACGCTTGCAGCGAGAGGATGCCCGTTGTAGAATTGAGTAAAGGGTATAAGCAAATGTATGAGGAGCTAGAGCGAGCGGTCTGTGCGCTCTACGAGCAGATGTTGAAGAGTTGTTAGATATGCCGGGCGGCCCTGCTATTTTGACAAGAGTGCGCGCTCTAGCTATTTCTAACGATGATAGACGAAGGAGTCACTATTATGGCCGATACTCGTCCTATTCGTGTATTAGTTGCCAAGCCTGGACTGGATGGACATGATCGCGGAGCCAAGATTATCGCCCGCGCATTGCGTGATGCAGGCATGGAGGTCATCTACACCGGCATTCGTCAAACGCCGGAAATGATTGTTGAGGCCGCCATCCAGGAAGACGTAGACGCCGTGTTGATGAGTATTCTCTCAGGCGCGCACATGGCTATTTTCCCCAAAGTGATGCATCTCCTGGAGCAGAATCACGTTGATGACGTGCTGGTCGCCGCAGGCGGCATTCTGCCCGACGAGGATATTCCGGCCATCAAGAGTATGGGCATTAAGGGCTGCTTTGGACCAGGGGCACCGCTGGATGAGATCATCCAGTTTGTGCGCGACAATGTGCAGACCGACCGCCTGTCTGTCGGAGTGTAGGTGCGCATTGCAAAACATCGTTGAACGCCTTCTCAGCGGAGATCGTCGCGCCCTTGCCCGTATGGTGACACTGATCGAGAGCGAAGCCGCGCCATCCCATCGCTATCTGGCGGAACTGCACCAGCACGCCGGGCATGCCCATATCGTCGGCGTCACCGGATCTCCCGGCGCTGGCAAAAGCACGCTCGTCACACGTCTGGTACGCGAGTATCGCAAGCAAGACACAAAAGTCGGTGTCATAGCGATTGACCCGACCAGCCCGTACTCAGGCGGTGCCATCCTTGGTGATCGTATCCGCATGATGGAACTGGCTGGCGATCCCAACGTATTTATTCGCAGCATGGCCAGTCGCGGCAGCCTGGGCGGACTCTCCTCCTCGACGCGCGATGTTGTGCGCGCTATGGACGCTGCTGGCTACGATCCCATCATCATCGAAACGGTCGGCACGGGCCAGGCCGAAGTCGAAGTGATGCGTACCGCGCAGACCGTCCTGGTCGTCGTCGCGCCCGGCATGGGCGATGATATCCAGGCTATCAAGGCCGGTATCCTGGAG
>JALYTQ010000186.1 GCA_030854195.1 Chloroflexota bacterium | reverse complement strand
GTCCTGTAATCCAGCCGCCCCTGTACAGACTTCTGAGCTGTACAGGGGCGGCTGGATGAAGGAAGGCTGATACAAATGAACTTATGCTAAAGTGCGTTAGAGTTTTATGAACGGCGAGACCTTGCGCGTCTCCCAAAGACAACAGTAGTGGCAAGCAGCGCGCAGAGGGCGAGGATGCCAATCAAGAGCAGCGGCTGTCCCTGCGGCGCTGTCGGCGCGGGCGCGTTGGGATCGCTTCCCGTCCCTGGCAGACTGGGAACTGCATTCACTTTGCTCGATATAAATTGCAGCCCTGGTTTCCCATTGGCGAGACCAACGGCGAAGATGCTGGTAATGGTGTTCTGATCGAGCTTTGCCGCGAATGGAATCGGCGAGCTCTTCTGATCGGTATTGATGGCAAGATTGTACGCTCCGGCCTGCAACGGAAGATACGCGGTGGCGTTCTGGTACGGCAAGATGCCGCACAGGGTACTATTGTTCGACGATACGCTATTGAGCTGGGTGTCCGGCGAGAGATTGTAGAAGCGTAGTTCGGCCTTGCCTTCCTGAACAAGATTGTTGTCGTTGAAGGCTAGCAGCTTGAAACCCTCTTTCTGTGTTCCAAGCGCGGCAACCGTGTAGACATCCCCCGAATTAACGTTGAGGGTCTGTGTAATGGTAGCTGCGCCTGGCCCTCTTCCAATCAATCCGACTTTTACCACGTGTGGCCCAGGTGCCATCGATACATAGCCAGTTACCGTGCCAAACTGGAAGTTGCTGAGTAGATGCTTGCCATCGACAAAGACATCGGCGGTACCAATATCTGGCGATGCATGAATGATACGTACAAATGATGGACTGTCGGCACTGGCGATAGGAGCCTGAAATGCAAATGGTAGAAGAGAGAATATGGAACCAAGGGCAAGGAATAGATAACGGGTGCGATGTTGAATCAACGGTTTCAGCTTCATTTTTATATGCCCTCCCTTACGAATGATTGTATCAGCCTTCTATTCCTACATGAAACTTGTACATGGATAGATGCATATCTATTATACACTGTATTTTACAAAAAGGCGCGCTTTTTAGTCTAATTTTATAAAATTCTTACACCTCAGCTTGTGTATAGGAACCTGATCGTTTATAATAGTGTGTATGTTATGCCTATGACAAATATATGGGGAACACTGTGATACAAGAAGAACACCACCATCTACCGTTGCCGAAGAAATATGTTGTGCGCGACTCTGATAAAAAAAGCTATATGGTCGAAGGGCTCCTGGGTACAGGTGGCTTTAGTGCCGTATACCGTGTCAGAGAGCGCGGCGGCGAGCAGCAGGTCTTTGCGCTGAAAGAGGTCATCGACCCTGGCAAGCGCGAGCGCGAACGCTTTATTTTTGAGTGGGATGTATTGAAGAAGCTCAATCACCCCGCGCTGCCCCAGGTGTACCGTGTGTTCGAGAATGAGCGGCTCAAGCGCGTCTATATCCTTATGCGCTACGTTGATGGGCCTAACCTGGAGGCGCTGCGCGACGAGCAGCCCAATATGCAGTTTTCGCTCGCCCTGACGCAGGCGCTGATGGAACCGATCTTCTCCGCTGTGAGCTATCTGCACCAGCAAAATCCACCTATTGTGCATCGCGACATCAAGCCAGCGAACATTATTGTGCCCATGGGAGGCGACGAAGCGGTTCTGGTAGATTTCAGTATCGCTAAAGAATATATACCCAATGGTACTACTACCGTCGTGCGTCACGGTTCGCCTGGCTATGCAGCGCCTGAACAATATGGTACCGGAACCATGCCCGCGACCGATATCTACGGATTGGGCGCGACTCTCTATACGCTGCTCACCGGTAAAGTTCCTGTCGATGCGCTCGTGCGCCTCACCGTTAGCGGGAAAGTGGACCCCTTGAAACCCGTCAAAGAGATGGTGCCGGATATTCCGCGGGAGATCTCTGATGCTATTCAGCGCGCAATGAGCCTGCAAAGCGAGGAGCGCTTTGAAAGCATTGATCAATTCTGGCAGCAGATCAAAACGTATGCAAACGAGCAACAGGCCCCTGCATCCGAGGTCAGTCTCTTGAGTGCCACGAGCTCCGTGCATACGCGCGTGCGCCCGCTGGCAGATATTACGACGACTGTGGTGGAAAACAACAAAAGCACGATTCCGCTTGTGAAGGAGCGCCGCTGGGTGCCGGTGTTGGCGTTCGCGCTCGTCGCATTAGTGTTAGCAAGTCTACTCTACTACTCTTTCGTTTTACACAAAGCAGGCACCCCTTCTGCTCCCGTTCCACCGGTTGCGACGCATACAGGTCTGGTAACGGGGAGTGTTGCCAGTTCGCCTACTGTGTCGCTTTCTGCCAATGCTCCTTATTCCACGCTGGCGGGTGTCTATAATGGCACAGTTTTAGATATGTCTAACAATAGAAAGACGGATTTGCACCTCACCAATATCGTGCAGAAGGGCAAGAATATTCATGGTTTCTTCCAGGGACTTGGTATTGCCAGCTCCTTTAGTGGTACCGTAGATACATCCGACCATATGCATTTCACCTGCAGCGCGTATTCTGGGAGCACGATTTTCGTCTTTGATGGGGTGATACAGATAGGGGGCAGCATTAGCGGGAGCTTTGCTGTGCAGAACCAGAATGGACAACCCACCGGCGAATCTGGCATCTGGAGCGGGGACCCGCAGTAGAATACATGTTGGTTGGTGCCGGATGTCAGGGATTATTACTAGACAGACGCTTGCTCCAGAAGTGCCTGCCGTCCCTGTGTCCAGGCCGCTTGAAAGTCTGCTGCCCCAAGCTGCTTACGTGCATCTGCCACCGCTTGTTCGTAGCAACTGCGATAGACGGGAGGTATGGGCGCTACCATGTCTGCGCGCAGCGTCGCAGCCTGTGCCCACAGTTGCGTCGCCCGCATTGCTTCCCCCTGCGTGAGTAGAACTTCTCCTGTACCTTCCAGGCAGGTGGCCCTGAGTTCTCTGGCATTGATCGCCAGAAGCAACTGCCAGCTCTCTTCATATCTCTTGCGTGCCGTTGTTGTATCTTCATGTAAAGTAGAGAGCCAGGCGCTAATGGTCAGTGCCAGAGCGGAGCCGTAGCGGTCATTTACCTCTTCGAACTTGCTTAACGCTTCCTCAAGGAGTTGTTGTGCCCCTGCTGTATCTTTCTGTACGAGATGGATCTGCGCCAGAAGGCAGAGGACGTAAGCGACCAACCGTCCATTCCTCACCTGTCTGAAAAGCGCCAGGCTGCGCTCCGCCAGCTCCAACGCCTGCTGGAGAGGGCTATGAGCGAGAAAGAGGATGCGCGCCAGGTGATAGAGCGGATGAGCTGTCTGATAGCGTTCGTCCCACGCCTGGTAATGAGCGATGTTTTCTTCCAGGAGAGCGCGTGCCCGGCTGAAGTCGCATTGGATAATAGCGATCTGGGCCAGGGTGGCGCGCGTCGAGATTACTCCCCTGCGATCCCCCAATTCTCTATAGATGGTCAGGGCTTCAGCGAGGAGGCGACGAGCAAGCTTATAGTTGCTCTTGGCCCAGGCGAGGCTGCCCTGCATGCGCAAAATGTTCGCCATCCCCGTTTTATCCTTGCTGGCGCGGAATAGGAGCTGACTTTCGCGCAGAAGCGCCTCGGCCCGCGTCGCGTTATCCATGGAGAGCGCGAGGTAGGCAGCCCGTTGCAGTGCCTCGGCCCGCGTCGCCGGTGCTGCATTCAGGCCGACAGCGAGGGCGCGTTCCAGGAAGGCCGCGCCCTCGCTAAAGGGGCCACGAATCTCCCAGAAGTTCATCAGCGCTATACAGAACAGCAACGCCCTCTCGCTCCATTCTTCCCCGCTCTGTTGCAGCATCCATTCCAGGGCGGTGCGCAGGTTCTCATATTCCTGCTCCTGACGGTCCAGCCATTCTACCTGCTGTGATCCTGTGCTGAACGTCGCCGCCTGTTGTGCCCAGGATAAATAATACAGCGCGTGGCTGGTCCGGGTAGCCTCCGTCTCGTGCGCCTCTGCCAGGCGTTCAAGGCCGAATTCGCGCAGCGTCTGCAACATCATCAAGCGCGGCCCTTGCTCGCTCTGTTGCAGCAACTGGAGCATGCTCTGATCGACCAGCGTCTCTACTATCTCAGTGGGAGCGTCTTCAAGGCCACATATCTGTTGAGCTGCTTCGCTAGTGCAGCCATGCGCGCAGACCGCCAGGTGGCGGAATACCAGCCGCTCCTCTTCGCTCAACAGTTCATAGCTCCACGCAATAGCACCGCGCAGCGTCTGTTGCCGCAAAGGGATATCGGGAGACTTCTTGCTCAGGATATTCAGGCCCGACTCCAGCTGGGTGAGCAGTGCCTGGGGCGGGAAATAGCGGCTGCGCGCGGCTGCTAGCTCGATAGCCAGTGGGATACCGTCCAACTGTGTGCAGATGCGCGCAACGAAGGGTGCATTGGTGGGCGTCAGGAGAAAATCGGGCTGCAGCGCCTGGGCGCGTTGCACAAAGAGGGTAATCGCTTCGTAGCGCGACAATGCGGCAAGATCGGGTAGATGCTTGACATCGGGTAGCGTCAGAGGCGGCACATCAAGAATCCGTTCCGCCTGCATATGCAACACAACCCGACTTGTCACCAGTATCTGTAGCCGATCGCAGGTTGCCAACAACCTTGCTAAGATCGGTCGGGCGGCAGTAACCTGCTCAAAATTGTCCAGCAGCAGCAAGATATGCAGCGTTTGCAGAGTAGCGGCAACGCACTCCAGCAGAGCTTGCCCTGTATCTTCCTTGATAGCGAGCAACTGGGCGATGGCGGCAACGAAGCTCTCCGTATCCCGTGCCTGTGAGAGATCGATGAAGGTGACGCCGTTGAGAAATGCATTCGCCAGTGACGTTGCCACTTGCAAGGCCAGGCGCGTCTTGCCGACGCCGGCTGGGCCGACGAGCGTCAGCAGGCGTGTGTCCGTGTTGCGCAGGAGGTTCTGCGCGGTGGCGACTTCCTGCTCACGCCCAATAAAAGGCGTCGGCGTAAGCGGCAGGTAGCGAATCTGGCGCGGACCGGACGCCCTCAACGGCGGAAAGTCATTCGGCAGGTCCGCAATGACGAGTTGGGAGAGGCGGTTGGTCCCTTCAATATCCTTGAGGGAGTACTCGCCCAGGTCGCGCAGGCCGACTCCGGCGGGCAATTCGGAGACGACCAGGTCGTGTGTCACCTGCGAGAGCAGAACCTGTCCGCCGTGGCCCGCGCTCATCACGCGGGCGGCATGATGCACGTCCATCCCGATGTAGCCCTCGGATGTTGCCTGCGGCTCGCCAGTGTGCAGCCCCATGCGCACATGCACCGCTCCATCCTCGGGCCAGGAGTGCGTAAAGAGCGCGCGCTGGGCGTTTACTGCGGCGGCCAGCGCATCCGCCGCGCTCGTAAAGGCCACGAAGAAAGCGTCGCCCTGCGTATCGACCTCATAGCCGTCCCACTGCTCGAAAGCTGCGCGCAGCAGAGTACGGTACTCGGTCAGTATCCGGGCGTAGCGGCTCCCCAGCCGCCGCAGCAGGTGTGTAGAGCCTTCGATATCGGTAAAGAGCAGGGTGATGGTCCCAGTAGGGAGGTGACGCACGGAAGCCTCCTGTCATTTGCAGTGTATATCTATATTATTAGATTCGTGTGTCAAGGGTGCTGAACCCACGTTGTGTTTAACAGAGGATACATCAGCTTGGTCAAAGTGGTTTCAAAAAATCAAAGGCGAGTTGAGAGAAAGGTTTTGGCTCGTAAAGGATTGAGTGTGAAGGAGCAGTTACAGTTGAAGGATTAGATTTATGAATTGTCCCTTCGACTACGCCAATGGGTTTTTCTGCCAACAAGAATTGAGAGAGGTTGGGAGGCTCAACCACACGTAGTTTATCTGGATCAGCACCTTTCAATTGCTCGCGTAGCTGTGTAAGGAGCTGCCCAAGAATGTTTGAGCCAACCAGTATTTCCGAATCAAGCGGCCTGGCTCCCCAAAATTGATCTCGATACGATTCCTCAACTATGTACTTATTGTCTGTCGATAGAAGAAGATCACCAAATTTTCCCCAGTGTTGAGCCAACTTAACGCGCAAGCACCACCACATTACCTCTACACGGACCTTGTCCCAATCAGGACGTGAATCTCCCCTATAGGGTTTACTTTTCATCTTAGCTGTCATTGGGCTTTTCTGCCCAATAATAATCTTCTGAAGTTCAGATCTATGAGGAAAGCGACAAGCTTGATAGAGAGCTTCAGACGTTGGTATATGAATACCATTGATCAGCAGCGGATAGCCACCTGCCATGTTGGATAGGCCACCGAAACGTTCTGTAGTTCTTAGAAATACTGCGCACTCGTTGCGGTGATAAGTGCTCTGGCTCTCTAGCTTCATCTTTCTTCTCCCCAGAGAGGTAGTCCATTGAATATTTGTTCTTTTGCTATTATAACACGGGATGTATTTGTTCGCCTGGGAAAGAGGGGGTACCATTTACCTAAAGGGTGTGTAGGTGGATAACTGGAATCGCCCCACCAGAGCACAAGCGGGCAATTGTTGGAAATATTTCTGTATGTAACGAAAAACGTGCCAAATCCGAGGGAAATTAGCTTCATAAACCCTAGTGGACGTATAGAGGCAGCCGGATTCTGACTAGCTTTGACAAGTTGAATGCCTTTTGAAAGAAACGCGTTCTCAACGATCCGTCTGTTTTCGGGAGAAGAGAAAAGTTTTTCTGCTCCAATATCTGTAGTGCTACGAAAAAGTTTGCTAGCCTCTATCTTCCGCCCCGCAGGGGTATATAAGTTAGCCACATAAGATTCAACAATAGGATCAGCAAGCCCTTCTTGGGGCCAGAGAACCTCTATGCTTTTACCAACAGAACGTGCATTTTCTATTAGCAGAGAGCTAGAAAACTGAATGGAGATGCGCCTTTTTTGAGCTGGAAGCCTGAGCATGTTAGATACATAAGCTAATCCTTCTTTGTGCGCTGCAACGGTATATATAATCAGCGCGCAGTTGTAAACTGAGCGGTTAGAAAACCATCCGACCGTAGATGATCCGTCCGTAAGATCGTAACGAAGCCTGTTACCTGTATAAATTGCATCGTCAATATAAATGTATGTCTGAATATCTTCAGTACCGGTCATAGTGATAGTAAGGCCATACTCTTCTTGAAGGATTTCATCTACGAGATCTAGCATCGCTTCCTGGCTACTACCAACTTGCTGAATGCGTAAAAAGCTTACATGGGGTAAAAGTTTCCCTGGATCTTGAGATCCAATTAAAGTGTCTTTGAGAAAGTGACTAATATGTGCTTTTATATGAGCCTTTGAGAAGTAAAAGCGCTTCATAATGGAAGCCACCTCTGCCAGTAAGATGGGCTGATCTTCTGCATCAAATTGTTTCAGCCACTTCTCTACATGAGCAGGTGTTATGGGGAACAGCTCATTCTCGCGGTAATCAGTGATAGTTTTCGCCAAAGATTGAAGTAAAATATCATATGGTTCATTCATAAAACCCCCCCCTACTAACTAATCCTCTAAACGGGATTTAATGTTTATAGTATGCAATAGGGATAAATTAAAAGCAACAGAGAATAGGTGTGATTCTGGTTAAGAAACGGTTATATTTACAAGTTTTTATGTATTTAAGTAAGTAAATGCTGCGCTTCAGTAAGAGTCGCTACTTTCCCCCACCTGGACGTGTATAATATGGGGGAGTTATGTAACTCCTTCATATCGCAATGCCACCATTGAAATTGAATACATTTCGAAAGGCGGAAATCACCTATGGCTACGACTTCACCATCGCTCACGCAACGACCGGCCTGGCGGGCGCTTGTAGAGCACTATGAGCAGGTGCGCGATCTGCACCTGCGCAAGCTCTTTGACGACGATTCCAGGCGCGGCGAACGCTTCACCCTGGATGCCGCTGGTATTTATCTGGACTACTCGAAGAATCGCATTACCGATGAGACGTTGCGCCTGTTGCTGCAACTGGCCGAGTCGGCGAATCTGCGCGGGCGCATCGACGCTATGTTTCGCGGCGATAAGATCAATATTACCGAGCAGCGCGCCGTGCTTCACGTGGCCCTGCGCGCTCCCCGCGATGCGTCGATTGTGGTCGATGGCGAGAATGTGGTGCCGCAGGTACACGCGGTGCTCGATAAGATGGCGAACTTCTCGGACCGCGTGCGCAGCGGCGAGTGGAAGGGCTATACGGGCAAGCGCATCCGCAATATCGTCAATATCGGCATCGGCGGCTCGGACCTCGGCCCCCACATGGCCTACGACGCGCTGCGACACTACACTGATCGCAATCTGACCTGCCGCTTTGTCTCCAATATCGATGGCACCGATTTTGTAGAGGCCACGCTCGGCCTCGATCCGGCGGAGACGCTTTTTATTGTCTCCTCCAAGACCTTCACGACGCTGGAGACGCTGACCAATGCGCGCTCCGCCAGGGAATGGTGCGTCAGCGTGCTGGGTAGCGAGGAAGCGGTGGCTAAACACTTCGTCGCCGTCTCGACCAATACCAAAGAGGTGGCGAAGTTCGGCATCGATACGGCCAATATGTTCGAGTTCTGGGACTGGGTCGGCGGTCGCTACTCCTACGACTCGGCCATCGGGCTCTCGCTGATGATCGCCATCGGACCCGAGCAGTTCCGCGAGATGCTCGCGGGCTTCCACGCGATGGATGAGCACTTCCGCACGGCCCCCTTCGAAAGCAATCTGCCGGTGCTGCTGGGCCTGATCGGCATCTGGTACAACGACTTCTTTGGTGCTGAGACGGTGGCTATCCTGCCATACGACCAGTACCTTGAGCGCCTGCCCGCGTATCTGCAGCAACTCGATATGGAGAGCGACGGTAAGCATGTCGATCTCGAAGGCAAAACCGTCGATTATCAGACCGGTCCTATTATCTGGGGACAGCCGGGCACCAACGGCCAGCACGCCTTCTACCAGCTCATTCACCAGGGCA
The DNA here is from genome assembly GCA_030854195.1 of Chloroflexota bacterium. Lineage (GTDB taxonomy): Bacteria > Chloroflexota > Ktedonobacteria > Ktedonobacterales > Ktedonobacteraceae > JACDAE01. The sequence continues at coordinate 1,270 of JALYTQ010000186.1, read as the reverse complement.
CGAAGCTGATCCCCTGCGACTTTATCGGCTTCAACCAGTCGCTGAACCCGCTCACACCCCACCACGATCTGTTGATGGCAAACTTCTTCGCACAGACCGAGGCGCTGGCCTTCGGCAAGACAGCCGAGGAGGTCGCGGCGGACGGTGTTGCGCCCTTCCAGGTGCCGCACCGCACCTTCGAGGGCAACCATCCCACCAATACCATCCTTGCCGAGAAGCTCACGCCTGAGCTGCTGGGCCGCCTGATCGCGCTCTATGAGCACAAAGTCTTCGTGCAGGGGACCATCTGGAACATCAATTCGTTCGACCAATGGGGCGTCGAGCTCGGCAAGGTGCTCGCCACGCGTATCATCCCCGAATTGCAGAACGCCGAGGAGCCAAAACTCTCGCACGATAGCTCAACAAACACGCTGATCACTCGCTACCGCAAATTCAAACGACACGCGTAACGCGATGTGTAATGCATTGCACTACACATGATGCAATGCTCTATCAAACGTCAATAAAACCCAAAATCGGGTAGGGACCGCATTTTATGCGGTCCCTACCGGTAAAAACCGGATTCGCTTGTTAAAACGCATAATCGCCGGACCCCGTTTACGGGGTCCCTACCATGATTAAAGCTTTCAATGATCTTTGATAGAGCACCGGGGGCGCTACACCGTGTTAAGCCAGAGGCTCGGACACGGTCTCTGAGCGCAGGGACGCGTAGTCGACATTGGTGAGTTTGACCGACGCGTCCCATAGGCGCGCCGCCAGCGAGCGGTCGTACTCGCGCCGGGCCTTCACCTCTACACGAGGATAGCCGCGCATCCCGAAGAAGCCACTGGGGCCAACTAATTCACCGCCATAAATGTAGGGAGCAGTCGCTGCGTAGAGCTGCGGCAGCGCGCCCATTGCAGCACTCTGACCTGCAAAGGAGCCAAAGGCTCCGTAAAAGAAGCGTTCGAGCGCGGAATTGGTAGCGGCCACACTGGTAGTTTGCAGGGCCGTGTTCGCATAGCCTGGATGTGCCGCGACGCTGATTGTGCCCGCGCGTGCCTCAGTCAGGCGGCGCTGCAGTTCGAAGGCGAAGAGCAGGTTGGCGCGTTTGCTCTGTCCATAGGCTCCCCAGCGCGTATAGGCGCGTTCGCTGTTCAGATCATCCAGGTTGACGCGACCGGCGTAGCGGGCCATGCTGCTCGTCGTCACCACGCGGCTCTGCGCCGTTGCCAGCAGCGCGGGCAGGAGCAGACCCGTCAGGGCGAAGTGACCCAGATGATTAGTCCCG
>JALYTQ010000185.1 GCA_030854195.1 Chloroflexota bacterium | reverse complement strand
CCATACTCGCTCACCTGGGCACGGTCGTCTATTTACAGGTTGCGCGGCATGTGCTTTTACAGCGCATTCTTGCTCAGGGAGTTCCGGCCTCGTTTCCATATCCAGACGATGCGGCGCGCTCGCTCGACGTACTATTAGCGGAACGGCTGCCCATCTATACGAAATTAGCAGATATCACGTTCGATACTAGCAGCGGGCAAGTAGACGAGCTCGTTGCAACGCTTATCATGGAATTGCAAACTTATGACAAAGATTAATGGCGAGACACATATCATCGGCTTCTTTGGCGCGACATATAAAACAAGTAAGATGTACGCTATGTATAATGCCGCCTTTGAGGCTTTAGACTTAAACTACCTCTATATTCCTTTTATAGTGCAGGATCTGTCAAAAGCGGTTGAGGGCGTGCGTCACCTGGGAGTGCAGGCGCTCGGCGTCACCATTCCCTATAAGATCGAGATTCTGCCCTACCTCGACGAACTGGATAGCGACGCCAGCAGAATCGGTGCCGTCAACGCGGTCGTCAACTCCAGTGGTAGGCTGATCGGTGCCAATACGGATGGCAAGGGAGCGGTACGGGCGTTGCAGGAGGCCACAGCTATCGCGGGAAAGAACGTCGTCCTGCTCGGGGCCGGTGGGGCTGCCCGCGCCCTTGCCTTCGCCATTGCCGACGCAGGCGGGCAGCTGGTAATTGTCAACCGAACGTTGGGGGCGGCGCGCACCCTCGCCGAGGCGGTTGGTTGCCGCTATGCAGACGGAGAGCGACTCGCGGAGGTGGTTGGGGACGCGCACATCGTCATCAACGCCACCTCCGTTGGCATGGCACCGCACACAGCCGCCTCGCCGCTGGGCAAGGAGCTACTGCGGCCCGAGCTCACCGTCATGGACCTCGTCTCAAACCCACGCGAGACACAACTACTCAGCCACGCCCAGGAGCGTGGTTGCAAGGTTGTCTACGGCGAGCGCATGCTCTTCTGGCAGGGCGCGCTCAAGTTCCAGCTCTATACCGGAACGGAGCCGCCGCTCGCCGTGATGGAGGCGGCGCTACGCCAGGGGTAGCGCCAGATAGAAGGTCGAGCCTTCACCCTCCGCGGACTCGAACCAGAGTTGCCCTCCATGCTGCTCGACCAGCGAGTGACAGAGGTAGAGCCCCAGCCCGGTTCCGTTAATGCCAGCCGCCCGCGCATTGTCGGCGCGCATAAAGCGTCCGAATATGCGCGTCTGCTGGTGCAACGGAATGCCCATGCCGAAGTCCTGCACGCTGATTGTCACCATCTGCGTACTTTTATCTATAGCCAGTGACGCGATAATCGAGCCGCCGGCGGGACTGTACTTGATGGCGTTGGTGAGCATGTTGACCAGCACCTGTTCGATACGTCTGGCGTCGATTTGCACTGTGAGCTGCTGCGGTTCCGCGTACAACTCCAGGTTGTGGCGCGTCGTCGTCAGTCGCAAGCGCTCCACAGCGTGTTCGAGTAGCGCAACTATATCGGTCTCAGAACGCTGTAGGAAGAACTGCCCCGCCTGCAGGCGCGTGACATCCAGCAGGTTCTCGGTCAGGTCGGTGAGGCGGTCGGTCGCCAGCTCTAGTTCCTGCAGGGTCTCGTACTGCCAGTCGGCCAGCTGAGGACCGTGCCCGCGTTCGGTCTGCACGACCAGCGTGCTCGCAGCCCCTTTGAGCACGGCGAGCGGCGTGCGCAGCTCGTGGGCCGCGATACCAATGAACTCGTCCTTCAGATATTCAGCCTCCTTGAGTGTGCGTACATCCTGGTGGACCACCAGCGCTAACGGCTCCAGGTCGTCGTCGTCCCGCTTCTCCTGAGCATCGGGGCCGCGCCAGTGGGACGAGACCAGCGGTACCGCGTTGACCATGACGGGCAGGCTATCGCCGGTGGGGCGGCTGATCACTTCCTGGTGTTGCAGCACCGTCTCCGCCTGCAGCGCGCGCATGGTCGCCCAGACATCAGGCAGCAAGGCGCGTCCCTGGGCATCGAGGATCTCAATGCCGTGCATCTCCAGAAAATCGCGCATCGGTTGGCCGGGAGACCAGACCGCGCCCCAGATGCTTGTCGCCTGGCGATTGGCGATCAGCAGGCGAGCGTCGCGTCCGTGTACTACATAAATACTGCCTGGCACGGCGTCGAGCACCTGCTGTAAAAAGGTGCGCTGCGCCTGCGCCTCGGCGTAGGTTGTGTTTTGCGCCTGCTCCAATCGTCGCCGCTCGGAGATGTCGCGGTTGATCTCTAGAACGGCGGTCGGATGTCCCTGTTCGTCGCGCACCAGCACCTGGCGGCTCTCGACGATGACCGTGCGACCATCGCGCCGCGTATGAACCAGTTCGCCCTCCCATTGACCCGCGCGCTCAAGCTCCGCGTCCACAGCTGATAGGCTGATGGAGAAGCGTGTCTTGAGCAAAATATGGGTCATCCGTCCGAACGCCTCTTGCGCGGACCAGCCGTAGAGCTCCTCCGCGCCCCGGTTCCATGAGAGCACGCGGCTGATAGGGTCGCGCACGAGAATAGCGTCGTGTGCCAGATTAATGAGCGCTGTCTGTTGCTGTAGACGCTCTGCTTGCTGGGTTCGCTCGCGTTCCAGCAAGCGCTGAGCCGTCATATCGCGGACCGCGCCAATAATATGGACTGTTTGCTCGACCAGGATGGGTCGCAGGCTGATATCAATCGGAAATTCGCCGCCGTTCTTACGCCTGCCGACCAGATCGAGGTCTGCCCCCATTGGTCGTTGGCGTGGATTGGCCGCATAATGTGTACGATGCGCTATATGCGCAGTACGTAGCCGTTCGGGCAGTAACTTCTCCAGTGGTTGTCCAATCAGTTCTGTCTGAGCATATCTAAATAAAATTGCAGCCTGCTCATTGGCCAGAACTATCGTACCTGCTGGATCAACGACGATCAACGCATCGGGCGAAATATTGAGGAGTGTCGTTACCTCCGCCTTGCTTGCTGAGGGAAGCACCGACTCCGCTGCCTCGCTGCGTTGGATATGCGGCATTGCCGTGTTCTCTGGTTCGCCGTTGTAACTTCCTTGCGGCTCCATCATAGATGACCTCCTCTTCTTCCCTGTTATCAGGAGGTGGTAGTCAAATAACTACAATGTTCATTCGCGTTCCTTTCAAGAGCCGTAGAGATTGTAGGCGCGTGCTAAGTCATTATGTCGTAGACAGAAGATGAATCTTACGTATCGACATTCTACCTTCAACACTCTTTCTGCCCTTGTATAAAAGTATATCAGATATCCAGTAAACAATGCGAACTTCTCAAGGAGAGAGTCCCTACTTATTTGGATGCTCGTGCCGCTGGCTTGCGACAGATTTGCGACACAATGACGATTGCAATATGACAAGGACAGAGTAATATTGCTTATGTGACCATATATCTAAAATCTCGCTTATCTCAATCCTTTTTGTTGGTCATACCATGCTTTATGCATACTTTTTTGTAGTGAAAGGAAATACACATGCTCGATCATGTTATGGACGCGGTGAAGCCAGGCGCAGAGCGGCCTCGCACAGGCGAGGTCGTGCTACAGGCGCGCAATCTTAGCAAAAAATATGGACAACGCCTGGCCGTCGACGACCTCAACCTCAGCATTCAGCGCGGGGACGTATTCGGCTTCCTCGGCCCCAATGGCGCGGGCAAGACCACCACGATCCGCATGGCCTTCGGGCTTATCACGCCCACGGCGGGGAGCGTCGAGGTGCTTGGCAAGGATATTGCGCAGCACCGCGCCGAGGTGCTGCCACGCGTCGGCGCGCTCATCGAGACGCCCGCGCTCTACACCTATATGTCCGGCCTCGATAATCTCAAGGCCATCGCGGCAACCCTCGGCGGCGTGCCGACTCAGCGCTACGACAGCATTCTGGAACTCGTTGGGCTGCGAGGGCGCGAGCGGGACCGCGTGCGCACCTACTCGCTCGGTATGAAGCAGCGCCTGGGCATCGCCATCGCGCTGTTGCAGGACCCGGAACTGCTCATTCTCGACGAGCCAGCCAACGGACTCGATCCCGCTGGTATCGTCGAGATGCGCGACCTGATGCACCGCCTCGCAAGTGAGGGCAAGACCGTCTTTATCTCCAGCCACCTGCTCAGCGAGGTGCAGCAGATCTGCTCGCGCGTGGCTATTATCAACTTCGGACGCTTGATTACGGAGACCACCATCGAGAACCTCACGCGCGGCCAGGGCGAATATGAGATCAGGGTCGAACGCGCTCAGGAGGCGCTGGCCCTTATTCAGCAGCAAGCGTGGGGCCGAAACGCCTCCATGCGCGCAGATGGCGCGCTGCTCGTGACGGCTCCGCAGGGACGTGGCCGCGACCTCAATTTCTTTCTGGCCCAGTCCGGCTTCTTCGCCGATACGATCAGTCCGGCCACGCGTGATCTTGAGCAGGTCTTCTTACAATTGACCAATTCGCATACAGGAGACATAAAGTGAGTACAACTGTGAGCAATCTCGCCGCCGGGCAGGTGGCGAGCGCCAGGCCGCGCTTCTTCGGTATCGTGCTCGGCGAAATCTTTAAAGTGACGCGCATGTGGAGCGTCTGGATCCCCTTCGTCCTCCTGCTCGGTGTGATGTGTCTGCCCTATCTCATCACAGTTACGGTCAAGGCGCAGGGGACCAGCCTGCAGAAGGCACCGCTGCATTTCTTCTACAGCTCATTAGGGCAAAACTTGTTCGTGCTGCGCGTCTTCATCGGCTTTTTCCTGATTATCCTGACCGCCTGTGTCTTCGGACGGGAGTACCAGCTCGGCACGATTCGCGTGCTGCTGGCGCGTGGCATTGGACGCCTGCAACTACTGTACGCCAAACTGCTGGCCGTCGTCCTTGTCGCGCTTTTCGCCCTGCTCGTTTGCCTCGTCCTTACCGCGTTGCTGCAAGGGATGCAGATGCTCATTCTAGCGGGCAACTTCGACGGACTCAAGGCACTGAACGCGGACTTCTGGCACAACACTGGCCTCTACGTGCTCACCTTATTGATAAGCATGGGCGCAACGATTCTGTTGACCACGGCGATGACCGCGCTGGGACGCTCGTTCGTCTTCGGCCTGAGTGCCGCACTCGTCTTCTTTCCGGCTGACAACTTTGGCACGATCTTCATGGCGCTTGCCTACCGGCTTACAAACAACAAATTCTGGCTTGACATCACGGCCTACTTGCTGGGGCCGAATCTGAACCAGATGCCCGCTGCCCTCGTGCCCGCCCATTTTGGCAACTACGGCGTGTCTCCTTATGTCACCGTCGATGCTACCCATACGCTCGTCGTGGCGCTGGTCTATGCCGCCATATTCGCTGCTGTAGCGATCGTATTAACATGGCGGCGCGATGTGAAGGAATGATCTACGGTTCTATTGGTTTGCCCATGTTCTGGATCTGTTGCGTCGCTTTCTGGAATTGTTCGAGGCCCTGGCGCGTAAGCGCCTCGGCGGCCTCTAGCGTCTGTTGATAGTAGGTGAGCGGGGAGCGCAGGAAATCCATGTAGCTCTCGACGGAGATGTGCGCGAGTGCCTGCAGCGCTTCCTGCTGCTTCTTCATCTGGCGTTCCAGCTCCTGCATCAGCGAGCGCACGCTCTCCGCCTGGTTCTCAAGGATCTGCGTACCGTCCGAAAAGAAGCGCTGGGCGTACTTTACATTGCCCTCTTGCGCGGAGACAAGGCTCTGGGCGGCCTCTTGATTTGTCTTAAGGATCTCCATACCATCCGAGAAGAAGCGCTGTGCAATCTCTCGATTGCGCTCCTGGGCCGTTAGCAGCTTCTCAGCTGCCTCCTGATTTGCCTTGAGCACCGCCATACCATCAGTAAAGAAGCTCTGTGCGAGGTTTCTATTGCGCTCCTGGGTACCCATGAAGCTCTGCGCGATGCTCTGGTTCGTCTCCTGAAAGGACTGAAGCAATGTCCAGATAGCTTCATGTGCCGTCTTCTCTGCCATAATATCCTCCGTTTCGCAATCATTAGTGCACGCCCATTGATGGACTCTGTATACTACACATAAGTATAACATCTCTCTTTATGGATGGGGTAGGATTTGCCCGCTCGTATATTCTGGAAAGCTTTTTTGGAATAGGAAGTCTTTAAAGAAGCTTGAGCATTTCTTTACCCATTCTTGACATTTTTTGCCTATGATATAGTGATGAGAGTGTTATGCGCGTAGGGGAATGCAGGGAGCGCGCACTATGCTAAGTTCGGCATGTCGTATTGCTGTAGGGTGTCGTATTAATGAAGAAAACGTTTGAAGGAGGAGAAAGGGCGTCTCTTTTCTCCGACAAGTTGCGTATTATTTTGACAATAAGCATAAGTATTGTTGTCGGCGTCTTTCTCGTATCTTCCAGCCTGAACCTCACAGGTAGGGCGCAGCAGCGCCTCTTCTCAACGAATGTCTCGCAGACAATCGTCACGAACGGAGCCGATCGCTGGGACGGCGATACAATGGTTACGGCACCGACCAGCGCGTTTGCGCCACCAGTGGCCCAAATTGATGTATCCGCGCTTTTTAAGCACTATTATCAACAGCACGCGACAAGCCTTGGAAAGACGGAAACAGACGCTTTTCCTATCGACCAGGGATGGATACAGTTTTTTGCGTCCGGCGCGCTCCTCATGCCTGCAGCGACCATGCTACCACCCGCGACGGGGGCGCAGCTTCACAATCAAGATAACGAAGATCCACTGGCCGAACTGGTGGCTACTGGCACGAAGGACCAGACGAGCGGAATTGTGGCGTTGCCGCCGCTGCTGGCGCTCCTGACATTGGGAAGCCAGGTGCCCATCGGTGGAACAGGGAGTAGCATCACGTATGCCGATTTGCGCGCTGCTGCCTCTCCTGGCCTTATGAAGTTCGCGCCTTCCCAGGCGCAGAGTCTACCCACGATCGAGAACCAGAGCACCTTTATCAAGGAGGGGACGCGCGCTGGAAAAGATATCGGGCATTTCATTCCTCTGCCATTCCTGCGCTATATCGCTCACCCTGATGTCTCGCCCGACGGTTGGTTCAACGACCAGGGCGCTCCCTTGACCGAGGCGCTGCCATTTACGCTCACCAAAAACGGTCACCGCCAGCATATGCTCGTCCAGGCATTCACACGCACCGCTTTGACGCTTGATTTAGACACGCTCAACGCTACGGGCAATGCTATAGTTCAGCCGCTTGCTACTGGCCTGGATTATTTGCATACCGTTGGCCTCCCGCCCATCGCCGTGCGTGCTCAGCAAAAGGTCTGGGCGCAGGGCGACGCGGTCGTGCTGGACGCGCCAGGGAGTGGGCAGGCAATCGCCCACGTGGGGCAACACTTTCCCTTTACCCTGCTTGGGGACACGAGTTGGAAGAACGGAACGCTCTGGTATCACGTCCAGTGGTCGCTTCCTAAAGGCGAGAGCCGCGCTGGCTGGATGGTGGCTGGCACTACGGCCTTCACCGCGCCCGCCAATGGTCCAGTACAGGCCGCAGTGGACGCGCTATCGCCGCAACTGGCGGCGACTCTCGCGGACTCCGGTCCCTACGTCGGCATGGTGCTCTACGACGTGACCCACCAGCGCTACTATACATATAACAGTACGACGCAATTTATCGTCGCCAGCTCCATCAAAGTGCCGATCATGCTGGCGCTTTTCACCATGCTTGAGCAGCAGGGGCGCGAGCCGGATGACAACGAGATGAGCCTGCTTACCACCATGATCGAGAACTCTAATAACGACTCCGCCTCGCAGCTCTACAGCGAGATCGGTGGGGCCGCTGGTCTAGCGAGCTTTATGCAAACGGTAGGCGTAAGCGGTCTGAGCCCGGAGGATGGCTCCTGGGGCTACAGCGTCATCACACCGCAGGCGATGATCGATCTGCTCGCGCTGCTGAACGCGGGGAAAGTGCTGACGAGCACTGATCGCGCAACGGCGCTTCAGCTTATGGAGAACATTGAGCCCGATCAGCAGGTTGGCGTCGGCGATACCGCGCCTACTGGTTTCACCGTAGCCATGAAAGATGGCTGGGTGCCGGGTCCCGATGGGCTGTGGGCGATGAATACATCGGGTATCGTCACGGCGGGCAACGAGACCTATATCATCTCCGTATATACGCAGGAACAGTCCTCGCTGGCAGACGGGCAGGCGATTGTCAGGAACGTCTGTAGCACGGTCGCTGGCCTGCTCACTTCATAGCCATCCCTTATTGCGGAAGCGCCACAGGATGATTGCGCTGACGCACACGACGCTGACGACCATCAACAGGAACCCGATGCGATGGGTAAAGATGGGAATGTCCTGGATGTTGTCGTTGCTAGTTTCTCTGTTGGCATTGCCGTGTTCCAATCTTTGTTGTGCTTGTTGGAGAGAAAAGAGGGCTCTCTCCTATAACACGATTGAACACGCTATGTGGATAAGTCCGGCTTATGAGCAGAGAGAGTCAGCGCGGTGGCGACCCATGCCGTCACGGCACCAACTCTCTGGAAATGCGGCGAACTTTTAATTTAAGAGCATGCTGCGGCGAATGGCGTGCGGTATACGACGCCGCCGTGCTCCGTACTGACCTGATGGTAGGTATAGCTATTGCCCTTTTTAGGACTGAGGTAGCCAGCCTTCTTCACCAGCGCGGGTGCATCTCCGACCTTGCCAATCAGGACCGGCGTAAAGGCCCAGTTATCGGCAGGGATGAGGCCCGCAATGGAGCGCCCGAGAGCGCGATGTTCCGCTTCGATACAGGCGACCTGCGCCGCGATCTGGGCAAGGTCCGGGCGACTCTGCATGGCGAACTCCCTGACCGCCGAGAGAAACGCTGAATCGAAAACCCCTTCCAGCTGCTGCTGCGTGGCGATAAATCTATGGACCGAAGTAAAGGTGTCTGGACCATCGGGGAAACTAAACTCGCTAGCCAGGATACCGCCGCCGTTTGCCGCGAAGAAATGTTCGTGGATCTGCTCTTCGATCAGCGCGGCACGCAGATACGCCAGGTCATCGCCGTGAATGCCCATCTCGTCTGCATGATAGAGACCGTGCGTGTAGAACGTCACAGCTAAGCGCTCGGCGGTACGCGCGATAGTGAGAATGTCCGCGATAGGCGTCACGCAGCTCGGCCCGTCGATAGGCGATGCGAACGCGTGCTGTCCCGCGAGCGTGAGGCCCGCGATGCCAGCGACCCCTGCCGCGCCGCCTAAGAGCATTTTGCGCCGTGAAGAAGAGAACTCCTCTTCTTTCTGTGCTTTTCCCGCGTCATTAGAGTGAAATTGCTGCATAGAAGTAAATAATCCTTTCTCTTGACCTGTTTTGGAATGGCACCTCTTATCATCGATTTGTAGGTGAAATGAGGAGATGCAAAACTTTATATGCGAGACACATCACCTTTGGAAATGCATGAGGCTTGATGAGATATGCTTCATCGGGCATATGCAACAAGATGCATCTCTCTATCAGTCTAGCAAGCGGGCAAAGAAAAAGATGTAAATTTATTGATATAACGTACTGTCTTTGAGGGATAGAGAAAGCACGTTTCTTCTATCCCATCAAAGCGCGGTTGCTCTGTCTTATGCCACGACCCTTACCGGTGTGCCGATCGGTGCCCAGTTGTAGAGCCGGGAGGCCGCTTTGTCCGGCATCGAGATGCAGCCATGCGAGCCCCATTGCCAACCATAGACCGGATCGTGATGCCACTTGTTCGTACCTGGGCCATAAACCGTGTGCCAATACGAGTCGTGTAGAAAATAGCCGTCCGCTCTAAATGCCAGTGCGTGCTGGACCTTTGTGGCAGGATACCAGTACGGCGAGGAGGGAGGCCATGGCGAAGTGAAGGTAGTGGGACTCAGTTTGGCGTAGACGCGATAGAAGCCTTGCGGCGTGGGTAAGGCTGGACGCCCGGTAAGGACGGCGGCGTTAAAGACCAGGTGCCGGTTTTGATAGGCGTAGAGCCATTGACGCGCAAGGCTGACGATAATGGCTTTCCCATAAAATGGAACTGCAGCCACGACGCTTTGCGGAGGAGGTGAGGCGTGCTTTCTCTTCGCCTCGTCGCTGGCAAAGTGAGCGCTACGCGTTATCGCTGGCCGCGCAGTAAGTGGAAGATTGGGAGTAGGACCGTGCAGTAAGGCCAGCGATAACACTGCAAGTAGCAGGAACTGCTGGAACTGAACTATCAAGCTGGTCTGTCCTGTCGGCAAAACATGCTCATTCATCGACAAGTCCCTTCCTCTGCTACAATCGTCGCATTCACTGTCAGAGGCGTAAGCAAAAAGCATGCATACGGCGTTAGCTATTTTCACTATATACCCATTGCAAAATAGCTATCCGGGACTCTT
>JALYTQ010000184.1 GCA_030854195.1 Chloroflexota bacterium | reverse complement strand
CTGTTGGGGAGCGTCGCGCCCATCAGGTAGGTGCGCACGGCCCACGGCGAGAGCGCCCAGTTCGGCGGTCGCTGCCGCGTATCGGCTTTCGCCAGTTCGGCCAGTTCCTCGGCATACTGCTGTTCGGCGTGTTGGCGCAGAACACCGGCCGCTACTTCGTGCTTATTGGATGTGCCGTTCGATGTCGTCATCTTAAATCTCCTCTATAATGCGTTTGCGTATGCGTATGACTGCGGTAAAATTTTTAAGCGCATGTTTCCATTGCTGTATCTGCCAACTCTTGTTCTCGGGAAATTGCCAGGTTGTCAGGGCTGCTTTGAAGCACTCTGGCGGGAGAGCCAGCGCCGTTGCCACGAGCGTTGCCTGCCACTGACTCGACGGAGTTGTATGCTCATCGAGCGCAAAGCAGTGCGATCTGAACTCCTCCAGGCATCTATCTCCAAATGCAGCGCTCCAGGGTCTCTTCAACGCCACCAGCGCGGTGTGCCAGTGCTCGCCCTCTTTTTCAAATTGCTGTTGTACATACTCTTCCGCGACGCGCTGTGGAAGCTGTGCGGCCAACGTCTTATATATACCTGTCAGTTGTTCATAGTGTAGCGTTGACGTGCCTGGGTGCCTGCATAACCATGCCCACAACGGCTCGTACCAATTCGGGCCGCCAAAGAGCATCGTCGCGTGCGACCAGACCGCGATCAGATCTACTTTCAGGTTCTGCGTGCGTGTTGTAGCCTCGATAAGTTTAGTGGGTGTTGCAGCGAAGCGCTTCTCCCAATGCGTGGGCGGAACGCGTGTGAGCACCTGCGTTGCAATCTGCTCTTCTCTATATTGTTGTTGTGTCTGCGCCTTAATACCGTCGCGTTGCCAGCTTTCATCATACTGCAATGGCAGTTCAATAGAGAATTTGCCATCTTTATAGGTGAGTATGGCATCGGCGCGTGAAAGCACGCGTTGCATAAATGCCGATGTGGGGAGATGGGCAAGCAAGAGAGCGCCGATGCCACGCACCAACTCGCTACGATCGTCCAGCGCCTGTTCGAGCAATGGCTCGTCGTCGCTTGAGAGGCCGATTTCGAGTGCTTCAAGCAGCAGGGCGCGCGTCTCGGCCTTCTCTTGTTTCCAGGTATCCATGAGCCACTGGCGTCCCAGTGCGGCATCGGAGGCACGTACCTGTTCCAGCACCTGCCGACGCACTCCGTTCGTACCCTCCTGCCAGAGCGTCTCGGCGTCGTCCTGCTCTACCGATTTTGGAAGGAATTGCGCGAGCCAGGACCATTTCTTCTCGAACTGACTGAGCCAGTGGCCCCGTTCCCCCAGGACGGGAGCCAACGCCGCGCGTATCTCGACGGATTGGGCACCGTATCCCAATGCCAATGGAAGCAGGGTGTAGGGGAGGCGCAGGTTTGCCTGTTTGAGACGTTGCACGGCTTCAGAGAGGAGTTCGCGCTGCTGGCCTTGCAATAATTCCTGCACAAGATGCGCAGCCTTTTCGCTGCAGACCGCGAGGCTCTCTCTTGCTGCGGGCTGCGGCGCTGCTGGAGCCGCAGCGGGTACGCTTCCCACCTGCTGATAGACGGCAAGCGCGCCCGCCGTAAGCAGCAGGCGGCGTTCAATTTCAGTCGTGCCGAGCTGTGCCGCCAGCGCATCGACAGGCGTATCAGTGAGCGGCTTTGTATTGCCTGCCTGCCCGGTGCCAATGATCGCCGTAGTAACAAGACTATCCATGCCATCCCCCATTATAATTTGTGATATGTGCCTTCAGCTATCACGCCGAGCGGCATGACAAACTCGCCGTCCCACTCGCCCACGAAATCGACGGGATAGCCGCCGGAGAAGGCGAGGAGTTGCCAGTATTCGCCTCGCATCAGTGGCAGCATCTGCCCGCTGCTATCGCGAATGCACCACATATCGTTTGCCGGAGTATAGAGAGGAATAACATCACGTATGGCGCACAGGAAGCGCTCCTGCCACGGCTGCCTCGCCTTTGCGCTGGCGATGGTAGCGAAGAACTCGTCGATCGTCTCTATGCCCGGCAGGCGTTCCGGCAGCTCTAGCGTGTCGTCGTGTACGCGCTCGATGAGTGCGCGCTGTGGTGCTGCGCTGGGCCAGAAGACCATATCCGCCCTCTGGCACGTACCGAGCGGGTAGTATTTTTCGAATGCCATACCCGGTATGGCGAACTGTAGTACGAGTGCCACGCGCCGTGTATGCGCGCCGAGGAACCACGTGCGCTCCGTACGCGTGCGGTCGCCGCTCTCGACTCTCTGTCCGAGTGCCAGCCAATCGTCGCTCACCCGTTCACCGCGCAGCAGCACCTCGTCCTCTTTGAGCGTCCAACCGATCAACTGGCGTACATCCTCCTGCAAAGCGGGGTCCAGCGTGTCGAGCCGGTGAAACGCCTGGGAGATGAGCGCCAGTTGCCCCAGTTGAGCAAGCAACCGTCCGGGCCAATCCTGGGAGGCGTTGGGGAGTGTCGCGAGGCGTCGGATGCGCGAGGCGAGTCCGGGTGCCTGTGCATCTACCATTTGTTTCGCCTGATTCTCCCAGAAGCTGAAAGGCTGCCTCTCCACGCTGCCCAGTCCGTTGCGCATCAGATCGCTCAGCCAGAGATTGAGGCGCTCGATGCCCTGTGTCACCTGCGCCATGCGCTTCTCGGCGGTCTTGATCTGTGCGGCTGAAGGCGGCTCGCCAGCCTTTGTTTTCGTCGTCTCTTTGCGCTTGCTCGCCGCTGCGCGTTTCGCCAACCACGAGACAATCCATTCCGGTGGCTCGCTTGTGGGGACCGCCTCGGGCGAAGTTGTGGCGAGTAGGAGCAGGCCGAGACCATGTTTGCAGGGTAGTTTGCGGCTCGGACAGGTGCATTGGATGCTGAGTGAAGAGAGGTCGACGCGCACCTGGTAGAGCGCGCTGCCCTGGCACTCCCCCCAGAGCGCCTCGGGACTTTGGCCGGTATTTTTCCAGTGCTTCGGATTGTTGAGCTTTCTACCAGCCGCCGCCGAGCTGGAATCGGGAGCCATCGTCAACACCTGGTCGGTTGTAAGTTGTACCACCACTAAAGTACCCCCAGCTATATTTTGTTTGCTGTAAACTCATTCTCAGCCAGTATAGCGAAACTGGAAGTGTGTGTATAGACTGTTGTACTCATTAAGGCAAAGGTCCCTTATGAAAAATGAGTAGTGCGACCAGGCGAAGCTCTACCTTGAAACTTCCTGCTCCTACTATACGTGAGACTGATAGAAGCTAATAAGTAGAAGAGTAGTCTATGTCGCTTAGACAATGGAGGGATCAGTAATGGCCGACAATGCGAATGACGACCGCAAGCAAGAGGTGTCTCTGGAAGATATCGATGCCAGGGCGAGAGCCGAGGGAACGACGCGGGCGAAGATCCAGCAGCAGATCGCCTCGGGCGAGCAAGGGTCGCAGGATGTGACTGGCGCGAGTCAGCAGCCAGATGCTCCTACAGGTCAGGGTGTCTCCAATGAGCAGACCTTCGATCAGGTGCAGTCCGGTCAGCAGCAGGATGGCTACCGCGATACGCAAGGCACAGGCTATGGGCAGGCGCAGAATACTGTCGGCCAGTCCGCCGATGACAACGCGGCGCAGAACGACTACGATCCGACCCATAGCGGCGTAAGACATGCTCAGAACCAACCGGGGACGCGTCCGCCCACCCCTGGTCGCGAGACAGGCACATCCTGGGGCGAGGATCAGCAGATGGGGTCGGCGACCGATACGCCCGATCGTAAGAACCCAGCGGGCTAGTTTCCATCCCTCAAATGGGTCGAGACAGGACAGGGTTCTCGCGACCATCAGTGAGAAAGTATACTCTCAAAAACCTATCAGGTCACATAGAAATGCATGAGAGATAGCCGTATGGTGATTCTCTGTATTCTATTAGGAGGAAATGCGTATGCCAGAACAGGCAAAGATCCAATCTGTCCCTATAAAGGTTTATCGCACTTCTGATCATGTAGTAGTTGCCGCTCCCATGCCTTGGCTTGAGCCAGAAGACATCCTTGTCGAGGTGACCGAGAAGAGCCTCATTTTACAAAGCGAGATTCGCGCCTTGCTAAAGGACTTCAAGGAAGTGCTGATCGACGAGTAGAGTGTGGGCAGTTACTATCGCGAACTGCCCCTGCCAGACGCCGTCGACGGTAAGCGTACCAACGTTACCTACGGCAATGGAGTCCTGGTCGTCAACCTGCCCCTGAGCGAGAAGACAATTCCCGCTACGCTCACGTTAGAGAAAACTGGACCGGCTCATGGCGAGCGCGCCGGTCATTCCGGGCACGTGTAAGAGAAAACGCATGTTTAAGTATGGTATGCGGGCGCTTTCCTGTCTGCATATCATACTTGAAGCACCAGACAAGATGCGTTAACCGATGTATTCCTCGATCTGCTTTGGCAAGGTCCTGCCCATCGCCTTCAGGTAGGTGGTGGCCTTGCCGAAGAAGATGAGTAGCGCCTGCAGATAGATATCGAGTTGTAGTTCGACCGACACAGCATATCCGCTGCGATCGATCGTCTTCGTCAGCTCTTCATCCGATAGGGCGGAGACTACTGTTTTCATCTTCTCGTCCAGCCCCTGGAGCCACTCTTTGAGCTGCTTGACGCTCCTATCCAGACCCTCTTGTGTATTGCGATACGACCAATCCTGCTTGAAGGTTCGCAGCGATTGTGTGTACGAATGCTCGATCTCGCCCATCTCACGGAACAGCGCGCCCAGCGCTACATTCCGTCCACCAGGGGTAAACGTCAGGTCGGCATCGCTAAGGGTGTCCAACAATTGCGTGCGCATCGCGTGCGTTCCCTCGATCCAGGGCCATTTCTCTTGCATAATGTCGGTCATGGTAATATTCTCCTTTGCCCACTATGTAGAACCTATGACCCTATAATAGCGCATAATTCTCATGAATAATTGTAAAAACGCGACAAAAAAGAACTTTTGTGCTAAAATGCCAATGGTTAAGCATTGCCAGGAACCCTTCAATAGCCCCCACTTCGAAGACCGATCATTTATGCTAAGTGAGGAACAATGGAGCCAGAAATCGGGAAGCCCAGAGGAATTTTGTTGCGCCGGGCAGGCGAAAAGAGATTTCAGCTTACACGCCTTCCACCCTCGCAGGATCTGAGCTGCTTTGTGGAGCGCTACTGGATCGTTAGTTGGGATCTTCGGGATCAGCCACCGTACGTGCAGGAGACGCTGCCCTATCCATGTGTCAATCTGGTCATTGAAAAGGATCGCTCGATGATCTATGGCGTGGAGACCGGGAAGTTCGCGCGTCTCCTCGAAGGGCATGGTCGGGTCTTCGGCGTGAAGTTCAAGCCCGGTGCCTTCTACCCTTTTTTCAAAGCGCCGGTAGTGCATATTACCAACGCGTGCATCAGCTTCCAGGCCGCCCTCGGTGTGGATAGCAACGCTCTAGAGGAGGCGCTGCTTGCCCACGAGGATGAGAATGCAATGAAAGAGGTCGTGGAAGGTTTCTTGCTCGCTCGGCTCCCGAAACATGATGCGCACGTCATGGAGATCAATCGCATTATCGACTACATCATTGCTCACCAGGAAATCACCAGGGTCGACGACGTAGTGGAGCAACTTGCACTCAATAAGAGGACGCTGCAGCGGCTCTTCAATCAATACGTTGGCGTCGGTCCCAAGTGGGTCATCAAACGCTATCGTCTTCACGAGGTTGCCGAACGATTGGCCGCGCACGAGGGCGGAGACTGTACTAAGTTGGCCCAAGATCTAGGCTACTTCGATCAGGCGCACTTCATTAAGGACTTCAAAACCGTTGTCGGCAAAACTCCATCTGAATATGCCAGGGATGATCGAGATTAATTGAACTTTACCTTGCCACTATCGTTGGATTGATGCGGAATTGTAACGACGCTAGCCCGCCGCGTATCAGAATCAGTCTCCTGCGCTTGCACGTTCTCGACAATGCTCACCAACTGAGAACGATGTGGCGAAAGCTCGCACGCCGGATCGGTATTGGCGGCGTCGCCTGTGAGCAGGGCCGCCTGGCAGCGACAGCCGCCAAAGTCTTTGGTGTGCTGAGCGCAACTGTGGCACGGCTCAGGCATCCATTCGGTGCCACGGAAGCGCTGAAATGCCTCTGACTCGTGCCAGATCCAGGCGAGAGAGTGTTGGCGAACATTGTCGAAATGCAGCGAAGGAATCTCGCCAGCCGTCTGACAGGGCAGAACATCGCCGATTGGATTGACGGTGAGGTAGCGCTGGCCCCAGCCATGCATACACGGCTTTGGTCGCGTCCCATAATAGTCGGGCAGGATGTAGAGCAGTTCCATTCTCCCACGTAGCCGCTTCTGTGCCGCCACGGCTACGCGCTCCGCTGTCTGCACCTGAGCGCGCGTTGGCAGGAGTGCCTCTTTGTTTTTGAACGCCCAGCCGTAGAATTGCGTATTCGCCAGTTCGAGGCGTTGCGCGTCGAGTTCCTCTGCCAATGCGATAATGCGGTCAATGCGATCGATATTCTCGCGATGCAGGACGGTGTTGATGGTCAGGGGAAAGTCTAGCTCTCGCACCAGGCGGGCGGCTTCTCGTTTCCGCTGATGGGCCTTTGTTCCCGCAATGGCATCGGCGAGTTCCGCCTCGTCGGCCTGGAAGCTGATCTGCACGCTATCGAGTCCAGCATCGCGCAACTGTTCCGCCCTGCGTAGGTTGAGTCCGAGGGCGCTGGTGATAAGGTTGGTGTACATCCCGGCCTCGCGCGCGCTCGCAACTAGTTCTGGGAGGTCTTTGTAGAGGAGCGGTTCGCCGCCGGAGAACAGGATATGCACGACTCCCATTGCGCTGGCTTCGTCGATCACACGCTTCCACTCTCCGGTCGTTAGCTCGGTGCCGGAGCGTGCTAGCTGTACGGGATTTGAGCAGTACGGACAGTGCAGTGGACAGCGATAGGTCAATTCCGCCAATAGCCCGAAAGGGCGGTAGCGCGGAAGTTGGGATGCAGCCATCTCTCTATTCTCCGTTTCCTTATGCTACAGGTGTCGTGTGAAATGCAAGTAGCGTGTGTCTATACAACGTCTGTAAATACTCCTCGACATCGCTCCGTAGCACTTCCGGTGTTGTGTGGTAACGCCTGGCAAGCTCTTCGACGATCTCCTGTGTGCGGTGGCGACCATCGCATAGGGCCACAATCGCCGCGCCCGTCGTGTTCAATTGCAGCAGTCCCTCGGGATACAGCAGAATCGGTTTCCCACTGACTTTATCTATCTGTAGACGCGCCTTCCGCGCAATTTTCGGATAGTTGGCATCCGTCAAAGGCTGCTTAGGAGCAATCTCTTCTTCCACTTGCAATCTCCTGTGCTGCTCTAATTTCAGTAGGGATGGGGCTTGCCTCCATCCGGCTCGTAAACTGTGGGGAAACGGATGGAGGCAAGCCCCATCCCTACTGGTGTTAGCGCCGGGTCAATTCCTGCAATTGCAAAATAGTGTTCCAGTTTCTGCCGGTTCCCAGCGTCTTCAGTTTTTTCTCAATCAGCGTAAGGGTAAGCTTTGAACGCCCAATGCCATTCATATAGTACGAATACACCTCTTTGCCGCTGATAATGATCTCTTCGGGGCCAGTATACGACTTGCGAAGATTTTCCTGAGCCGCCTCGTCAGGAGAAGCCGCCAGGAACAGCACGACGACCCAATTTGGCTCTTTGTCTGGCTGGCCTTCAAAAGGGTTTTTCTCGATGATCGCTTCTAGCTCGGCGGCAGTACGGACGAAGACCTCTACATGAAAGCCAAATCTTTTCTCGATGCTCTCCTCAATCTGCTGGCGGAGTTGTGCCGGGTCTGCATCCTCGCTTTTAAATACCACGTTCCCGCTCTGTATATAGGGGAGGACAGCGCGCAGTCCCAGAGCTTCATACGCAGCTTTAAGCTCATCCATGCGTATCCTGTTGCGCCCTCCAACATTGATGCCCCGCAAGAGTGATACATAGACGGTCATGTTCAATCCTCTTCCTTGCAAAATAGCTTGTGGCAATCCCTTCTATTCGTTATACTACCACTATACCAGAAGAAAGGGGTGCGATGTGAGCTTATTGCGTCAGGGCAAGGCACAGGCGTTAACGATCTATCTTGGTGAGTCCGACCAATCGCGGGGCGGCTCGCTGTATGTCGCGATCATCCAGTATCTACGCGAACAGGGCTGCGCCGGTGCGACGGTGACGCGGGCCGTAGCGGGCTATGGAGCCGGTGCGCGTCTGCACGAAAGCGGTGGCCTGCGCCTGTCCTCCGATGCCTCGCTCGTCATTCAGGTGATCGACCAGCCTGCACGCCTGCAACGCCTGCTGCCACATCTGCAGGAAATGCTCAATGGTGGCCTGTTGACCCTGCACGAAGTCGAGGTACTCAAATATACACACGCGCGGCGGCGCGGTCTCCCGGCGAAGGTAGCAGTGCAGCAGGTGATGGAGACGCTGGTGACAAGCGTGCAGTTGGAGACGCCCATCGCCATTGTGATCGATCTTTTACTGAACGCGCCGTTTCGCGTCCTGCCTGTATTGGATGGTCAGGGCCGCCTGCAGGGCATCATCAGTACGGGCGACCTGATCAACACGGGCGTACTGCCTATGCGCCGCCGTTTAGTGCGTACCGCGTTGGAACTGGATGAGCGCAGCGCGGAGACCGTCGAGGAGCCAATGGAGCAGGCGCGCCGGAGCACACGCACCGCGCAAGAGATCATGAATCGGCAGGTACGCACCGTGAAGCCTGAGCAGCCTGTACGCGAGGCTGCGCAACTGATGCTTGAGAGCGGTCTGCGTCGCCTGCCCGTGGTTGCGTCCGATGGCACGCTGGTAGGCATGTTGACGCGTGCCGATCTGCTCCAGGTCGTCATCACCAGCCCTCTGATGAGTCCAGAGGCCAGCAGCGCCACCCAGCCACTTGCTCACGGCTCGCTTCCGCTACAGCAGCGTCCCCTTGCCGATTATATCAATACCGATGTAGCAACCGTGTATGAGCAGACCGCGTTGGATGAAGTAATCGACGCGCTGATCCTCTCGCCGCTCAAGCGCGTGGTCGTCGTCGATGCCGACCACCGCGTGAAGGGGATTATCAGCGACGTGGACGTGCTGACGCGTTTGCAGGAAGACATGCGACCTGGCCTGCTCTCAGTGCTCACCGGTTGGGCTGGTGGGCGACGGCGCTCGGGTCATTTGCGCGCTCACAGCGGGAAGGTCCAGGTTGCCGCCGACATTATGTATCGTGAGGTTGTGACCGTGGCGGTGAGCGCGACGGTGCAGGAGACGACCGAACAGATGCTGGCCCTGCATCGTAAGTTCCTGCCCGTGGTCGATGCCGATGGGCGGCTCGTCGGCACGGTCGGGCGCTCCGCCCTGTTGCGCGTGCTCGTGGAGGGATGAAGCGTTCTCACCAGTTTGCCAGTAGCGCGATGGCGAGTCCGTAGACGACCAGTATGCCGCCCAAGATGTAGTACTGTAAGAACGTGTCTACAAAGTGCATCATGTTTGGGAGCGCTCCTACGCCAATGAAGAGCGCGAGTGTGGCGATAATTGTAATGCCGATTGCTAGCAAAAAGCGCCTGCCCGAACGCAGATAGGGGTTTTTGCGCCTGATCAAAACGGGGATCATAACGACCAATCCTATCAGACAAGCTATGACAAAGACCGACCCAACGAGAGTATTGGATGCGTCGTGGATCATCCCACCCGCCAGCCCGAAGGCGATACAGAAGACTCCCCAGAGGAAGAGGAGCGCGCTAAAGGTAATGCCTCCTCCGCTCCGTTTGCGCGTCGGCAGGGAAGCGGCGGTATAAGGCTGATAGCCGAACGACGCTGGCTGTGAGTATTCCGCCTGCACCTGGTACTCGCTGGCCGGTGTCTCATAGCTATATGGCGGAGGTGGCGCGGGCGTCTCATAACTATATGGCGAAGGTGGCGCGGGCGGTTCGTCAGGTATTCTATAGGTGTGTTTGTATGCTTCAGGGTCGGTATAATTTGTGGTAGCGGTAAGGGAGCTGCCGCAGCGTTCGCAGTAACTGCTGGTCTGTCCATTCTCAAGGCCGCAACCTGGGCAACGTGGCATATACTCCTCCAATCCATGCTAGCCAAATTGTGTTTTCAGAAAAAGTTTTCTATAGTATAGCAATGGCAGTGATTTTTGGCAAGGAAGGAGACCGTGATGGGTGCGGTCCAAAATTTTGCCAAGTTAAACAAAGGCTTTGGAAGGGTCACCTCTCCAAGGATTGAAGGAAGAACGCCGTCGGGGTGGGGCAGGGGGCGCAGCCGTAACCAGCGCAGCCCGGCTCGC
>JALYTQ010000425.1 GCA_030854195.1 Chloroflexota bacterium | reverse complement strand
CCCGACGGTGATGCCCTGGAGAATGGCTATCGTCCATACGAGCAACGCATGCAATATGCGGTTCCGTCGTGGGCGCGTCCACAGCGTCACAACAGACCTCATGTGTTGCGCTGGATTGTGCTGATCACGCTGGGCATTCTTCTGCTTAAGCCATTGGTAATAGTGCTGGGTGCGCTGTTTCTGGCTGGTGTGGGTATGCTCGCCCTGGTCATCCTGATTCCGCTGATCGTGATCGGCGCTGTGCTTATCGGCGCGCTCGTC
The DNA here is from genome assembly GCA_030854195.1 of Chloroflexota bacterium. Taxonomy (GTDB): domain Bacteria; phylum Chloroflexota; class Ktedonobacteria; order Ktedonobacterales; family Ktedonobacteraceae; genus JACDAE01. The sequence continues at coordinate 2,721 of JALYTQ010000425.1, read as the reverse complement.
ATCGCTATGCTCGGGTTGTTGTTGGGACGCGCTGTCTGGCGGAGTGGGCGGAGAATTTGACAGCGCCGCCATGCTCTGGTACAGTTTGAAAAAATCCGTAAGGTGAGAGAAATAGAGTGACCGATAGCCTGCATAGTCCATCTGAAGCACAAAACGTGCGCGCAGAATTAGACCTGACCAGTATAAGCGAACTGCGCAGCCTGCTTGCCGCTAACAAGATGCGCCCACTGAAATCCTTTGGGCAGAATTTTCTGATTGATCGCTCCGTCCTGAACACGATCGTCGAGGCTGCCGATATTCAGCCCGACGATCAGGTATTGGAGGTCGGCTCGGGTACAGGCGTGCTGACGCGTGAACTGGCGAAGCAGGCGCGGCGCGTGGTCGCGGTCGAACTTGAGCGCGACATGCTGGCGCTATTGGCAAAGACGACCAGCGCGTATCCGAACATTGAGCTGGTGGCGCGCAACTTGCTTTTTCTCAATCCCGAAGAGGTCTTCGCCCAGGAGCCGTACAAGCTGGTGGCGAACCTGCCGTACTATATTACTGCGCCGACGTTCCGCCACTTTTTAGAGAGCGCGAATCCTCCGCGTCTGCTGGTCGTGATGGTGCAGCAGGAGGTCGCGCAGCGCATCATTGCCGAGCCAGGCGACCTGAGCGTGCTGGCGGTGAGCATCCAATTTTATGGTCGTCCACGTATTATCGCGCAGGTGCCAGCGCGCTCGTTCTATCCAGCGCCCAAAGTGGATTCGGCGATTCTGCGCGTGGACGTGAAGCCGCAAACTCCTCTCTTGCCCGAGGCGCGCGATAGTTTCTTCCGCCTTGTCCAGGCGGGCTTTTCGGAGAAGCGCAAGCAACTACATAACTCACTGACCCATGGCCTGCATGCGAAAAATGAGCAGGTACGCGCATGGTTGGCCGCTGCCTCGATTGATGCCAGTCGCCGGGCGGAGACGCTAAGTATTGAAGATTGGCTACGCCTGTGGCACACTATTCATGCAGAGGCATGAAGCGGGCGAGGGGTCACATGAAAGAGCCGTGCGATACGCGGTCCAACGTCATGTGTTATCATTAAGAGAGATACAACCTCCCAGGACCTGGAACCTTTACGCTATCTATCACGTTCAATGTTGTAGAGTTATTTTGTGAAATATAAGAAGTAATAAAATTGTATGGAAACACAGGAGCAGTTCTGCGATAACTGTGGGGCCGCGAATGTCGCGATGGCGCGTTTCTGCCAGTACTGTGCCGCGCCGCTCCCTTTTAAATATACAACCGGATCATTGCCTGAACAAACACTGCTCAGTGGGCGCTACCAGTTAGAGGCTCGCGTCGGCCAGGGTGGTATGGGCGCTGTCTATAAGGCGACCGATACGCGCTTCAATAATCGCCCGATCGCTATTAAAGAAATGAGCCGCGCCGGACTGAACCCTACCCAGGTTCAAGAGGCGGAGGAGTCCTTTGAACACGAGGCCCGCCTGCTTGCTGATCTGCTGCATCCTAATCTGCCGCGCATCTATGACCACTTTACGGAGAATGAACGCTCTTACCTGGTGATGGATTTCATTGAAGGGCAGACGCTGGAAGACTATCTGGAGAAGGCGGCGGGGAATCCGTTGCCTATGGAGCAGGTGCTTGACTGGGGCATACAGATCTGCGATGTGCTGAACTACCTGCACACGCATCAGCCGCCCATTATCTTCCGCGATCTCAAGCCTTCAAACGTGATGATTAGCGATAGCGGGCATGTTTATCTGATCGATTTTGGCATTGCGCGTATCTTTAAGCCGGGCCAGTCGCACGATACCGTGGCGCTCGGCTCTCCGGGCTTTGCCGCGCCCGAGCAGTACGGCAAGGCGCAGAGCACGCCACGCTCGGATATCTATAGCCTGGGCGCGCTGTTGCACTGCCTGCTCACAGGCGTTGATCCTAGCGAGCAGCCGTTCTTTTTCCGGCCCGCGTCGCAGTTGAATCCCGCCGTTCCGCCCGAACTGGAGAATCTGCTGCAACAGATGCTGGATATGGACTCCGTGAAACGGCCCGCGAGCGCGCAGGAGGTCGTGAAGGTACTGCGACACATCGATCAGCAGCGTATCAGCGGCACGCTGTCTTTCGCGATTCCGCTGGATAAGACGAGCCGTAGCGCGCCGAGGGGCAACCAGTTATTGCAAAACGCTTATGCATTATACGCGCAGAGGCGTGGCCGGGAAGCCCTGGATGCCTACGATCAGGCTTTAAAAACTGAGAGCTTGAATCCGCTCGCCTGGCAGGGGCGCGGCCTCTCCCTGGCGCTCAGTGGACGCCACCGCGAGGCGCTTGAATCCTTTGAGCGCGCTTTACAACTGGACCCTTCGTTGGTCACTTCGCTTAATGGCAAGGGAACGGCGCTCAACCTGCTGCACCGCAATCGCGAGGCGCTTGATATCTTTGAAAAGGCCGTACTATTGGAACCGGATAACGCCTTTTCGTGGAACGGCAAGGGAGCTGTGCAGAGCGCGCTGGGGCAGCCCGACCAGGCACTGACGGCATTCGATATCGCAATCCACTTCGATGGACGTATGGCGCAGACCTGGAACAACAAGGGACTGGTGCTGAGGCAGTTGAAGCGCTATCCAGAAGCGCTGCGCGCCTTTGAGCAAGCGCTCTCCTTCGATCGCAACAATATCGCCTACTGGAATGGCAAGGGACTGGTCCTATTCGAGATGGGACGGCTCTCCGATTCGC
>JALYTQ010000424.1 GCA_030854195.1 Chloroflexota bacterium | reverse complement strand
ACGTTACCCTTAGCCCCCGTATGCGCAAGGCTCTAGAGCTATGCGCGGCCCTCGATGGCAGTACGCCTGCTACATATGGAGCAGCCTTACTAAACACGGCATTAATGCAGGAGATAGAGCGACATCCAGCTCTGCAAGAGTACTGGATCACGTTGGAGCGTGAGGCATTGCTCAAAGGATCATGGGATACACTCTCGCTTCCCCACCCGTCAACGAGCGACGAGCCAGTTTCCCAGGTGAGGACCATGAAGTCCTGGTCGCTCTCTGGTAGTCACCCCAATCAGTACGAATATGGTGTAGATAAAGAGGAGACGTATCAGGGAAAACCAGGCGGCTACTTACGCTCGAAGAATGATGAGCCAGAGGGCTTTGGTACTCTTATGCAGATGTTCAAAGCTAACGACTATCGTGGGAAGCATCTGCGTTTCTCAGCAGTGGTAAAAGCTGAGGCGGTGGAGGGTCTGGCAGGACTCTGGATGCGCGTCGATGATGCAAAAAACAAAATACTCAGTTTCGATAATATGATGAATCGGCCAATTCGTGGTACGGTCGACTGGCAGCCATATGAAATTGTCCTTGATGTGCCCCAGGAGAACGCGTCTATCGCCTTTGGCATTCTTCTTCAAGGCTCAGGACAGGTATGGATTAACGATATACAATTTACTGAGGCCGGACCGGACGTTCCAATAAGCAGTAACGCAGATTCCGCGAGTACTCCAACCAATCTCGATTTTACAGAGTAGTGACTTCTCGGGGGAGAGAATTGTTAAGTGGATCTCAGGTGATGTGCCTTGACAAGCGTTCTTCTCAAGGCACATACTATTTTCACAACGCTAATTGTTGATTTATCAGGGAGCACCCGTATGTTTGACAAAAGTAAGGTCGGCACCAGCTTTCCTCCGTTCTCGATTGAAGTTGAGCGCAGCAAGATCCACGAACTCGCGCTGGCCATTGGCGACGAGAATCCCGTTTATCACAGCCGCGAGGCAGCGCAGGCCGCTGGCTATAAGGATGTGCCACTCTTTCCCACCGTGCCGACGATGTTCTCCTTCTGGGGACACACCGATCTAATCAAGCAGTTGGCAAGCACCGGCATCAATGCGATGCGCATGCTGCATGGCGAGGAGGAGTACGAATACCTGTCGCCCGTCTATCCCGGCGATATCCTTACCGGGGTGACGAAGATCGTAGATGGCAAGACGCGCGGCACAATGGATATCGTCGTTACGGAGACGCGCTACACAAATCAAGACAATCAACCTGTGCTCGCCGCCCGCACAATGATACTAGTGCGCGATTAGGCGCTAATTGACGGCTGCGTAGATGCAAAAGGAGAACAACAACTATGGCGATCGAGGGCAAGCAGGCAAGATCTTACTATGAAGATGTGCAGATTGGTGACAAGCTTCCTCCATTGGTGAAAGAGCCGATTACGCATCAGCGCCTGGTGCGCTACGCGGGCGCGTCGGGCGACTTCAATCCGCTGCATACCGATCCGAAGATTGGGGAGGCGATCGGCACTGGCGGCATTATCGCGCACGGTATGCTAATTATGGGCTTTGTAGGTGAGCTGCTAAGCGACTACGTGGGACCGCAGGCGCTGCGCAAATTCGGCGTGCGCTTCAAAGGCATGACCCGCCTTGGCGACGAAATTACCTGTACAGGCACCATCACCGAAAAATATGAAGCCGAAGGCGAGGGACGCGTCGCTGGCAAGGTGCAGGCCGCCGATCAGAACGGCGATGTGAAGGTCGTGGGCACGTTTGTTGCAGCCCTCCCACGGCGCGCCTGAACATAATAAATAAATATTTGCGCAAAGAACCTCTGTCTTGCGATCTCGAAGCTGTTGCCGCCATGAAGAAAGGTACTAGCAATGTTGAAAGAGATCACGCTGAGCTCACTGAAGACGCTCCTTCCCAAAGGACAGGTATTTACCGACAGGTCCTCCCTTATTGCTTATGAAGTCGATGCAGGTGTAGATAAAGGGCTCCCCGACGCCGTGGTATTTCCGCGCACGGCTGAGGAGGTCGCGCGCGTGGTGCGCTGGGCTTACGAAAAGCGCGTTCCTGTGGTTGCTCGTGGCGCGGGAACGGGCCTCTCGGGTGGCGCGGTGGCTGATCGCGGTGGTGTCGTCGTCGATTTTTCGCATATGAACCGCATAGTAGATGTCGACACGCATGGACGCAGCGCGGAGGTCGAGCCGTCGCTGATCAATCTACGCCTGGACGAGCGCGCAAGAACACTGGGCCTCTATTTTCCGCCCGATCCCTCCAGCCAACGCGCCTCGACCATCGGCGGCAACGTGGCGGAGAACTCCGGAGGTCCGCACTGCTTCAAGTACGGTGTGACGACGAATTATGTCATAGGCATGGACGTGGTACTGGCTGATGGACGCGCTATACGCGTCGGCGGTCACGCTCTGGACTATCCCGGCTATGACCTGTGCGGATTAATTACCGGCAGCGAGGGCATGCTCGGCCTGATGACCTCTATCATCTTACGCTTAGTGCGCACGCCACCCGGCGTCAAGACGTTGCTGGCAATCTTCGATTCAGTCGAGCAGGCTGGGGACGCGGTATCCGCCGTCATCGCTACGGGACTCGTTCCCGCGACAATGGAGATGATGGATCAGCAGATCACGCGCATGGTTGAGCCGTACGCGCATGCTGGTCTGCCATTGGACGCGGGTGCGATTCTTATTATCGATGTCGACGGTTATCCCGCCAGCATCGATGAGCAGATGGAAGAGATTCGGCGTATCCTGGAGCAGCACGGAGGTTACAATCTGCACATTGCGCTCAATGAAGATGAGCGCGCTAAGATCTGGCTGGCACGCAAGAGCGCGGCGGGAGCGATAACGCGCCTGGCACCCGCCTACTACACGGTCGATATTACCGTTCCGCGCAGTCGCCTGGCCCAGATCCTGACGGAAGTCAATGCGATCTGCCAACACTACGATGTGCGCACCGGCCATCTTCTGCACGCGGGC
>JALYTQ010000183.1 GCA_030854195.1 Chloroflexota bacterium | reverse complement strand
TTGCATTATCTCCTCGCTTCCCCCAGATATGAGAACACTTGTTTTGTTTTGGTATCAGCAGTATAGCATATGCGAGAACAGAATTCACGCGCACGCCGTTGACAGCAGCTACTTGACAGGGCGATAACGGTGAAGTATATTAGTGTAAGAGGTACACTAAGTAGCGGTCTCGACGTTGAAGGATGGGAAGAGGCAATTTTTATATATTCTTTTATTCTAGTATAAGCTATAGTGCTCGCCTTGTCTAGTTTTATACAGGAGAGCGGGAGGGTTATGTCAGCGCTATGGAAGAGGAAATCACTGCCACGAACGGCGCACAGGCTGGCGTGCAGGCTGCGGAGAGGATTGACGAGCACACAAAAGGGGAGCAAGAGGAGCGTCACTACGATGTGAGCAAGTACGAACGTCCATCGGTGACGGTCGACGTGGTGATGATGAGCCTGCGCCAGCGCGACTTGCAGATCTTGCTAGTCAAACGCGGTTCCTGGCCCTTTGAAGGGATGTGGGCGATTCCAGGCGGCTTCGTGACTATCGACGAGTCGCTGGAGTCGGCGGCCAAGCGCGAATTGCAGGAAGAGACCGGTGTGCAGGATGTCTACCTGGAGCAGTTATATACCTTTGGCGATCCTGGCCGAGATCCACGCACGCGCGTCATCACGGTCGTCTACTTCGCGCTGCTGGACTCCGAGCGCTTGCAGGTCAAAGCGGCCAGCGACGCGGCTGAGGTCGGCTGGTTCTCGGTCTATGAACTGCCCCAACTGGCCTTCGATCACGCGAAAATTCTGGAGTATACGCTGGACCGGCTGCGCGGCAAACTCGATTACACAACAATCGCCTTCAGCCTGCTGCCCGAACAATTTACGCTGCGCGAACTGCAGCGCGTCTATGAGATTATTCAACATAAAAGACTTGATAAGCGTAATTTCCGCAAGAAGATTCTGGCAACGGGCATTCTGGAGGATACCGGGGCTAAGAAGATGGAGGGGACGCACCGTCCTGCCCGTCTGTACCGCTTCAATCCCGAGGCCGAAGCCAAATTATAGCGCTTGCAAGGAGGAGAAGAGATGACAATACTTCCCGAGAATGTTCAGGAGCAGACGGCGCAATTTTTCCAGGCGCTGCTTGATTGGAAAAACAACCTGCCAACAATCGCGTGGGCGGACCAGCTCGCGGACGCGCAACTGGGACGAGTAGCACTGTTCAGCATCGATATGCTCAATGGCTTCTGCCACGAGGGCGCGCTCGCCAGTCCGCGCATCAAGGCTATTATTCCGGCGGTGGTGACGACATTCAAGGATGCCCACGCGATCGGTGTGCGCAACTTTGTACTGGCACAGGACTGCCACACTCCCGACTCCGTTGAGTTCTCCGACTTCCCGCCGCACTGCCAGGTTGGTACCAGCGAGGCCAATACCATCCCGGAACTGGCGGAGCTGCCTTTCGCCGACCTCTACACGATCGTCTCCAAAAATTCGCTCAACGCCTTTCACGGGACCGCGCTCAACACATGGTTGGCGGAGCATCGAGACCTGAGCACGGTGGTCGTAGTGGGCAACTGCACCGATCTGTGCGTCTATCAAACGGCGATGCATTTGAAGCTGCACGCCAATGAGCACAATCTCAAGCTACGCGTGATCGTGCCGGAGAATGCTGTGCAGACCTACGATACGCCTGTCGAAACGGCCAGGCAGATCGGCGCAATGCCCCACGATGGCGACGCACTGCACCTGCTCTTTCTCTACCATATGCGCCTGAACGGTATCGAGGTCGTGCGCGAAATACACTCCTTACAGGCAAGCTGAACGCAACCGAGCGTGCCTCATCTCTCTACGGGCGAGGCACCTCCAACAGGTCGAGCAGTTCGTAGAGCGAATGGACCAACGTACAATCGACGCTGCTCTCTTCTAAGCTGGCTGCGCGGTCGAGCAAGATGGGGGACATTCCCACGGCGCGCGCGCCCAGCACATCGTGAATGTAGGAATCGCCGATATGTACCGTGTAGTCGGCGACGGCGTTGGCGCGTTCGAGTGCCTGCTGATAGAGCGCGGGCGATGGCTTGGCGTGACGCGTCGTCGCGGAGACCAGCAGGTAGTCGAAGTAGCGCGTGAGGTGATGCTGGCGCAGGATAGGTCCGAGCGCGATGCCCCAATCCGAGATGACGCCCAATGTGTAATTTCGGGCGCGCAAAGCCTGGAGGGTTGGCACCACGTCGGCATAGACCTCCCAGCTTGTATGCTTCTCGAACTCCTGATTGATGGCATACGCGAGCTGGTAGAGGCGCTTCTCATCGTGTTCCGCGACCAGGGGCCGCAGGATAGTCATATAGTAGCCGATCCAGAATTCGTTGATAGTCTGCTCATCGGCCCAGGTATGGCGATTCTTACGCGCCTGACGCAGAAAGTAGTCCTCAGCCGCGTTCATGTGCTCCTCAACGTGGACAAGATCGATATGTAGATCAAGATGACGGCAAACGTTCTGGCAGATCTCCGCCGTCGAGGGATAAGGCCGTATGAGCGTAAAGCCTGCATCAAAGAAGATGGTTCGAATGGATTGTGGCTGTTCAAATGGCATGATTACACCACCACGCTCTGCAGCTTATCGGCCTGGTCGGCGGTAATCAAGTTATCAATGAATTCGTCGAGATTGCCGTTGAGCACGCCGGGAAGATTGTGGCGCGTCAGGCCGATGCGGTGGTCGGTGACACGATCCTGCGGGAAGTTGTAGGTGCGGATCTTCTCGCTGCGGTCGCCCGTCTGCACCTGGGAGCGGCGGTTCTTGCTCAGCTCCTCCTGCCGCTTTGCCTCCTCTAGATCCCACAGGCGCGACTTGAGCACAGTCATCGCCTTCAGCTTGTTCTTGAGCTGCGACTTCTCATCCTGACAGGTTACGACGAGGCCGGTGGGCAGGTGCGTGATGCGAACAGCCGAGTCGGTCGTGTTCACGCTCTGGCCGCCGTGTCCGGTGGAGCGGTAGACATCGACGCGGATATCGTTATCCTTGATATCAACTGCGGTATCGTCGTCGGCCTCCGGCAAGACAATGACCTTCGCCGTCGAGGTATGGATACGTCCGTTCGCCTCGGTTACAGGGACGCGCTGCACGCGATGAGTGCCGCCCTCGTACTTCATACGGCTATAGGCACCCTTGCCCTTCACTACGAAGGTGATGTCTTTAATGCCGCCCTGCTCGGTCTCATTGGCATCCAGCACCTCGATCTTCCAGCGGTGGCTATCGGCGTAGCGGCTGTACATGCGGTAGAGCTCGCCCGCGAAGAGCGCCGCCTCGTCGCCACCAGCGCCGCCCTGGATGGTCACAATCGCATTTTTCTCGTCCATAATATCTTTAGGCAGCAGCGCGATCTTTACGTCGTCAAGCAGGCTTTCCTTCTGGGCGCGCAAGCGTTCGAGCTCCTCATAGGCCATGTCGCGCATCTCGCCCTCCTCGCTATCGTAGAGCTCCTGCGCCTCGGCGATCTGCTTATCAGTGTCGATGAGCTCGTGATATTTATTCACGACATCTTCCAGCTCGGCGTGTTCGCGACCGTATTGCTGCAACTGCGGAATGTCGTCAAGCACTTCTGGCTGCGACATTAATGTATTCAATTCTTCGTAACGCTGTGCCAGGTTGGCAAGCTTCCCCATAAGATCCATAGTTATTGGCCTCCTCCCGTATCTGACAATCCGCCCGCCAGACAGACGGAGGTACTGGCGCGCTTCTCAGCGCTGGAAGCAGTCGTAGAACGTGTCTGAACGGATGGATGAATTCATCAAGTGGTCTAGCAATGAGTCTACACATAGCGCCTGCATGGCTCTTTCACTACAGGGCAAAATGAAGCGTCGCTACCCGGCGGCGAGCAGGTAGCGCTCAATTGTGGCGCGGCGCGTGGCAGGCGCCCAATATGGCAGATTGAAGGGCTTTAAGCCTGAAAACGATATGTTGTGCTTCATATGTGTTGATTATAGCATGATTTCCGAAGCCATAAAAGTGTCGCGCTTCGCGTTTCTCTCTTACGGCCATAAAATATTCTCTACTTAATGAAACACAGAAACGCCCTTCAATCATCCCAACGCCTTCAAGCAGGCACGGAAGTACTGGTAGAGTTCATACCGGGCTGCTCGCCCAGTTTCAGATGCGCGACATCGTTGAGCATATACACGACGCGCGTTTTCCCGGCTACACGTACCAGTGTAATGGACGTATTAGCACATGGGAAGAAGAACTCTTTAGTCAAGCCAAGCACCTCGGCGGCATAGGCGTTGATTACGCCGCCATGCGCAAAGACCAGCACGCGCTGCCCTACATGCTTGCTCGCGATGCCGTCAATACCGTCAACGACACGCTTGCGGAATGCCTGCGATGGCTCGCTGCCCGGAACATCGTCCCAGTGGCCCGTTGAGCCAGCGATACGCACAATATCGATCTGACGGGCGGTTAGCGCCTGCGTCAAGGTCTCCAGATCATCGCCTTCTTTGATGACTGGTAGAGGACGAATGTCGCCGAGGGTGACCTCTTTGATGCCTTCAACGATCTGTAGGGAGAGCCCGGCGTATTCGATGAGCGGCGCGGCGGTCTCCTGGCAGCGGCGCAACGGGCTGCTATAGGCCGCGTCGAAGTGCAGCTCTTTGAGGCGCTCAGCTAGCGCGCTGGCCTGCTCTCTGCCCCTCCGGCTCAGCGGCAGGTCGTCGTAGATGCCGCTGGGAATGATCTCCTCGGGACCCGGAATGGCATCGCCGTGGCGGATAAGAAACAGTTCAGCGGCGTTTTCACGCCGCACTAAAAATGGATCGTTTGTTACTTCGTCATTCATGCGTTGGTATTCCTGTTTATTGATTTAACTGGCGCACAACCGAGCGGGCCAGCGAGCGTTTGTGTACCTCATCGGGACCATCGACGATATGCATCACGCGCGCGTTCGCCCACATCGCGGCCAGCGGGAAGTCGTCGCTGACGCCCGCGCCGCCGAAGAGCTGGATGCCACGATCCACGACGTTCGTGTACATCTCTGGCACGGCGATCTTGATCATCGCGATCTCGTTCTGCGCGGCCTTCTTGCCCAGCATATCGATCGCCCAGGCGGCCTTCAGGGTAAGCAGGCGCGCCTGCTCGATCTCGATCTTCGAGCGGGCAATCCAGTCCTGGACCATGCCCTGTTCTGACAGAGGTTTGCCGAAGGCAACGCGGGTGGCGGCACGGTGGGCCATCAATTCCAGAGCGCGCTGCGCCGCTCCCACGGAACGCATGCAGTGATGGATGCGACCAGGACCCAGGCGCGCCTGCGCGATGGCGAAGCCGCTGCCTTCCTGACCTAGCAGGTTGCTCACGGGGACGCGCACATTCTCGAAACGTAGCTCACAGTGGCTCTCGTTATCCAGATAGCCCATCACGGGCACGCTACGTACAATAGTCAGGCCGGGCGTATCCCTGGGCACAAGGATCATGCTCTGCTGCCTGTGTCTGTCGGAGCCCTCGGGATCGGTCTTGCCCATCACGATAAAGATTTTGCAGCGCTCGCGGGCCGCGCCAGAGATCCACCACTTGCGCCCGTTCAGCACGTACTCGTCTCCCTCGCGTAGGATGGTGAGCTGAATATTGGTCGCATCGGAGCTGGCTACGTCGGGCTCGGTCATCGCATAGGCCGAACGAATCTCGCCATCGAGGAGGGGACGCAACCACTGCTGCTTCTGCTCCTCCGTGCCGAACTGGGCCAGAATCTCCATATTACCAGTATCGGGCGCGGCACAATTGAAGACCTCTGAGGACCAGGGGACGCGGCCCATGATCTCGGCCAACGGCGCGTACTCCAGGTTCGTCAGGCCCGCTCCGTACTCCTCGTCGGGCAGGAAGAGATTCCAGAGCCCCTCGGCCTTCGCCTTCACCTTCAATTCATCAATAATCTCGGTGTGATGATGCGGATTACCGGACGCCTTGATCTGATCGCGATACGTCTGCTCGTTCGGATAAATAAAGCGCTCCATAAAAGCAATAAGTCGCTCGCGTAGGGTGTTGACCTTCTCTGAATATGCAAAATCCATCTTCGCTGCTCCTTTGCTAGTCGTACCTTCCTGTCAGCACTATATCACATCCCCTGCGCAATTTTCTTCCTCAGCCTCGATTCAGCCTTACCACAGTGCCAACTCATAGTTCGCTGTTATCATAATGACATACAAGGAAGGCTAACACGTCGGTGCTACGAAAGCCCGTGAATAAGCCGATTGTAGTGATTAGTGAGGAGAAACGCAATGATAACACGCATGGATTGTACCACCGTAGAGCGCGCACCCTTCACGCACAACACGCAGGAACACATCTGCCAATATAGCGCGCACCCGCTGCCCGGGAGCGCGACAAGAGGAGGAGTAACCAATGCTATTACCACTTTCACCCCTGGCCCAACTTATGATGTCACTGGCGGGAGAACAACAGGCAAAACAGTATATGCGATACGTGGGCCTCCGACTCATATTTTCTAGCAATAGCAGCTGTGCTTGTAGCTAGAGAGAACACGTTGTAGGAGAAGTCCCAGTGCTGCGACTGACGGGCTATGTAGCCCTTCCTATAACGACTCCCATACACCCTAAAATTGTATACGTTCTCACTTTGCATATCAATGTTATCCCACTCGCTATGGTTGGAGTTATCAACTTCAGCCATAGCGTCATTTCAAGCGCATAGTATGCTCCTGAAAACCCGTTTGCAACCGGGATGATCGCGCGGCGTAAAAATGTTATAAGGAGTGAGCAAATCACCTGGCTCCTGCATATTACGTGTTCAACATGCTTCTAGCCTTGCAGGAGAGAGCAGTTCACTCCCTGAAAATACCCTGGTTTTTCCACCTCGCTTCGCCGATAGAAAGATGCAGAGACATCCGGGAATAAGGCACTGGATCGCAATGTTATAAAAGGTGAGTTAGCAATCAAGACCTGAGAGTGCTAGACATATAAAAGGTTCTATGCTATAATCTAGCAGTCGCCTGACGTGTTTGCTAACAACGATGTGGGCGTACCCACACCATTCTAGATAGAACGAGGAGCATACATAGAATGAAATGCGAAAGATGTCAAAAGAATCCCGCCCGCGTGCGCGTGGATCAGATCGTCGAGGGACGCCGCGAGCAGCACTATCTCTGCCAGCAGTGCGTTGACGAGCTGATGAGCATGATGGGGCAGGCAGACGGCTTCGAGGGTATGCCCGGTACACCCTTTGGATTCACTTCGAATAACAACAACAATTCCGCCGCAGCAGGGATGAGCAGTGGTCGCGCCACCGCCACCGCCGAGCAAACGGCTAAAAATAGTAAAACGCCAACCCTTGATCAGTTCGGTCGTGATTTGACCGCCGAAGCTGCTGAAGGAAAACTTGATCCGGCAGCGGGCCGCGATCGTGAATTGCGTCGTGTGATTACCGTTCTGGGTCGCCGTCAGAAGAACAATCCTGTACTGATTGGTGAGCCAGGCGTTGGTAAGACCGCCATCGTCGAGGGACTGGCCCGCCGCATCAACGAGGGGAACGTCCCGGCCACACTGCGTGGCAAGCGCATCGTTTCGCTGAACATTGGTGGCATGGTCGCCGGAGCGATGTTCCGTGGACAGTTTGAGCAGCGCATCAAGTCTATCCTTGAGGAACTGCGCAACGCGCCTGAGATTATCGTCTTCATCGACGAGCTGCACACGGTCGTCGGAGCGGGTGCCGCCGAGGGTTCGGTCGGTGCCAACGACATGATTAAGCCTGCGTTGGCACGCGGTGAGCTGCGCTGTATCGGCGCAACTACGCTTGACGAGTACCGCAAGCACGTCGAGAAGGATGCCGCCTTAGAGCGCCGCTTCCAGCCGGTCATCGTGAACGAGCCGAGCGAGGAAGAGGCAATCGCAATGCTGCACATCATCCGCGCAAACTACGAGGCGCATCATGGCGTCAGCTTTACCGATGAGGCGCTCGAAGCAGCCGTCAAGCTCTCCGACCGCTATATCAACGATCGTTTCTTGCCCGACAAAGCCATCGACGTGATGGACGAGGCCGGATCGGCTCTACGCTTAGAGGCGACCGAGCAAGGCATTGTCAGCCCGATGCTGATCTCCGATCTGGAGGCTGAGCTGGCCGACATTCAGTCCAAGAAAGAGGCCGCCGCAACCAGTGAAGACTACGAGCGCGCCGCGCTGATGCGCCAGCAGGAGCTGGTCGTCCTGGGCAAACTGGAACGCGCCCGCTCACAGGTAAACAACTCGGTTGCCTTGATCGTGACGCCCGAGCATATCGCTCACGTTGTCGAGAACTGGACCGGCGTACCCGTCAGCCAGATGCTGGAAGGCGAGCGCCAGAACTTGCGCAATCTGGAAGAGGATCTGCGTAAGCATGTCGTCGGCCAGAACGAGGCGATCAACGCCGTTGCACGTGCCATTCGTCGCTCGCGCGCGGGTCTGAAAGATCCAAAACGCCCGATTGGCTCCTTCCTATTCCTGGGACCGACCGGTGTTGGTAAGACCGAACTGGCGAAGGCGCTGGCCGCCGAACTGTTCGGTGGCGAGGACAACATGATCCGCTTCGACATGTCGGAGTACATGGAGCCGCATACCGTCGCGCGCCTGTTCGGTAGCCCTCCTGGATACGTCGGCTATGACGAAGGTGGGCAGTTGACCGAGCAGGTACGCCGCCGCCCGTACAGCGTCATCCTGTTCGACGAGGTTGAGAAGGCGCATCCCGAGGTCTTCAATGCCCTGTTGCAGATCATGGACGACGGTCGCTTGACCGATGGTCAGGGTCGCACGATCGACTTCAAGAATACTGTCGTGATTATGACCAGTAACGCTGGTAGCACCGATCTGAAGCGTGCCGCGCGCATCGGTTTCTCGGCCAAAAAGGACGGGGACATCCGTGATGAGCAGCACGAGGCGATGCGCTCGAAGGCAATGGACGGCCTGAAGAGGATGTTCCGCCCAGAGTTCATCAACCGTATCGACCAGATCGTCGTCTTCCATTCGCTGGGCAAGAGTGAGCTCTACAGCATCGTGGAACTGATGCTGAACCAGGTTCGCGCACGCTTGAGCGAGCAGAAGATCGAACTGGTAGTCACCGACGAGGCACGCGACTTCCTGTTAGAGGAGGGCTTCGATGAAGAGTTTGGTGCGCGCCCATTGCGCCGCGCGATCCAGACCTACGTTGATGACGCGCTGGCCGACGCCTTGCTGGCAGGCGAGATCGCCAGTGGTCAGGCAGCCGTCTTGACTATGCGCGATGGCATCATTGCCGTCGTGCCACAGACTGAGATGACCAGGGTTGCTTAATAGAGATAGATAGATAGACAGCAAAGAGCCGCTGTACCTGGAAACAGGCACGGCGGTTCTTTGCTGTCTGGATATCTCTTTCTCAGCAGCGGAACTTTTCCCGAGGCGGCAGCTCATTTGTCATGCCATTTATGCCCCGCGAGCATGTGCCTTTTGAAGCTTCCAGCAAACCAGGTGTGATATCCACAGGTACAAGTGTATGGATGTGTAAAGCGATAGAAAAACCACCAGAGTAGCACAAAGGTCCCGCCAGTAGTGATGACTTCGTACAGCACCATAACTTTTGCTCCTTTCTATATACACTCATTGCTCTTATAAAAGAGACGTATACACAAGAAAAATGTAAAATAGACTGAGAAACGATGTATATTTAACAGCCATTTGCTGATAAAGCAGCAATAGAGGTGACATATTCAGCTAGCTATGCACAAGAACTTGCAAATTGTTTCATTTGCAAGTAAAAATTCCCTGGCACAAAACTTCTTATTTCTACATCTTATGTCATTACAATAGATATTGGTCCTATAAAATTTGTTGCCGCCTTTATAATGGTAATAGAAGACATTGCTCTTCGCTTAAAGTTTTTGTTATTCTTGACGCTTAACATGCGCTATCTATCTCCTGGCGGGGATTACGCTCTACGCCTGTGTATAGATACAGCAAGGGTCCATTGTCAAGAACAACTTGTAACCATGAACATGAGGTAAGAAAAAAATGGAGAACATAACACTTTTCGTAGAGTTGAATGATGAGCAGTTGCAGATGGTGACAGGTGGCACGGGCGGTTGTGACAGCGGCGGTTGCAATGGTGGTCAAGATTACCACCACGGTAATGACTGTGATAACCGCTGTGATGATCGCGATCGTCAGCGCTATTATGGCGGACACGATCAGTGTGGGTTCCAGTGGGGCTCTGACTGCAACGACTGGCACAGTTGGCACCACCATCGCTCGCATCACTGTCACCCGTCCCATTGCTGGTAATAGCAGCAGCGCCCCTGCTGGCATAGCTTCACATTGAGCACATTTGTCCAGCAAGCGCGCTTTCCATGCTAGTTTAGTG
>JALYTQ010000182.1 GCA_030854195.1 Chloroflexota bacterium | reverse complement strand
GCCCACGACCTTGCCGCTCTTCTGCAATCCTTGCAGGTAGGCCGCCGCCATCTTCGTGACCAGTCCCGGCGTATTGCCGTAGGTGCGATCATACAACTGCGAATTATAGACGTTGGTGACATCGACGACCGGTGCCAGATTGAGATTGAAGCCATAGGAAGAGAGATCCTGCGCATCTTGCATGCCAGCCTGTTTCGCCTTTGCTGGATCGTTGCTCGCTCCAAGCATTGCCTCAGCCGGGCGCGGACCGTCCAGGTTCGCCAGCCGATCTACTGTTCCCCCCTCCTGGTCGATTGCTACGGCCAGAGGGATTGTTGTGCTATCGCCCTTCATTTGTTTAATAAGACCAGTAAGCTGGTTTTTGCTCACAATATTGCCATTGGCGGAGAAGACAAGGACGGCCCCGACGTTATACTGGCTGATCATAGTGCTGATCGGCAACGCGTATGTAGAGCCGGTGAACTGAACGATCATCATCTGTCCCAATTTCTGATCCAGCGACATCTTATTTACTATAAGATCGATATATTGTTGCGGCGTTAGCTGTGCCTTTGGAGAAGTTTTTGTACCGGGTTGGGTATTCTGTTTGAGATGCGTATCGATGTTTTTAATGAGATTAGCATTGCCCGCCATAGCAGGACCATTGATTACAGAGGCCCAGCCTTGCGCACCGAGAAAGGAGGCCGGTCCTTGCGTAAGCGTTTGTAGGACGATCACAGCAAGAAATGCGATCAGCAGAAGCGCCGTTCCTCTTTTCAAAGTTGGTGGCCTGGAAGGGGCTTGAGCTGACACAAGCTCTTGTCCAGGGCGCAGCGTCTCGGATGCTTTGCCGTTCAAAGAAACAGCGGGAAGGGGCTTTGTCACTTCTTGCTCATCCTGAACAAGGGGAAGGGGCCTTGTCACTTCTTGCATATCCCGAACAAGGGGAAGGGGCCTTGTGGCTCCTTGCCCATCTTGAACAACGGGACGTTCGACTTGCTGTGCCCTGTGAGGACCTGCATCGACGGAATTATCTTCATAAATGTTTGGATCTTGCGGTGTCTTCATGCTGTCGGTTTCGCTTCTCATTGTACTGGATTGTTCAAGCGTATCAGCAATAGAATCCTGCTCCAAGGTGCCAGCGCGCGACGAATTTCTGATAGCAGGATATTTCAACGTCATATCTTGTTCATCATCATTGTCGATTTCATGTGACCAGGGGTGAAGCGATGGCATAGGTGCGACCCCTTTCATAAGAGAGAAAAAATTTTTATACTTTTATACTTTAGTATAGAGAATGAGAAAATAGATCGGTTCACTGTTACGAACGTGTCGTATACAAGAGTCGTAACGCAATGTGCGCGAACTTTGTTCTGAGTACTACGGAAATGAAGTACAGTACCGTAAAATCTAGTGTTCCATTGTACCACCATTTTTCTTGATTTTGTGCTGGCCTTTCATTAAGAATACATAATGTGTTTCATCTTATGTCATGCAATACCCGAATTTCCTATTATTTGGTAACGAAGATAGCCACGCGGTATACTATTGCTAACCACCACTTTGCAGCGGAAAGGGATTGGGGATCGCGATGTTACAGGAACAGGAACTAAGAGCGCCTACTCCTACAGAATATAAGGTACCACAACAGCATGGAGCGGCGCGCCTGCGTATCAGCCTGCTTTTAGGGGCAGGTTTGACAATTATCTTTGCCCTGCTAGAGGCAGTTTTTCTCTTACTAGTCAATCCATCACATATCCTGGGCGACGGCACAGGTCGTTTTGCCGCCCTTCTGGCATTGCCGCTCCATGTTCCGGTAGTACTTCTGGTTCTGCTGCTGCAATTTCTACTCTTCACATTATTGGCCTACTTGCTTGTGAAGCCGGGCGCGTTCATCCTCTATCTACGCCAGGTACGCGGCGCGCAGGAGCCATATGAGCAATCGTACACGCCGCTTGAGATGTCGGTGAATACGCGCAGGGTGCTTGCTGCCGATGAGCAAGATGGCGCGGCCAGCAGAGTCTCTACCCAAGAGGAGCAAGCTTCACTGCTTGATCTGCTGCAGCGCGAGGATACGCACCAGTTGATCCCTGGTGCGTCAGGCTCAGGCAAGACCATGGCGCTGCGTATTTTTCAGTACCGTGCCGCCCGGCAGCTGCTCGACAGCATACTCAAACGCAAGCGCATCCCCATCTACGTCCCGCTGGAGCTCTATAGTCTGTACCTGAAGAGCGTTGCCGGGCCAATTGATGAAGAGGCAGGTGATAGTGCTTACGAAGCACAGGGAACGTTGCTCAATTTTCTCTATACGAGCGAGCTACCGGGTATGCGTCTGTTGCGTCCCTATCTTTTCCAGTTGTCGCAACAGGGGCGTCTGCTGCTGCTCTGCGATGGGTTGGACGAAGTTGACGGCGATTACCTCTCTCAAGTCTGCCAGGAACTGGTGGATATGGCGCGCAATGGAGCGAATCGGCTGGTCATCACCTGTCGTATGGTTGATTATCGCGGGCAGCGCGAACTGGTGCGGCTTGTTGACGACGGGGATGCAGAACGTATCGTGCTCTATCCTTTGGAGCCTGAGCAGATCGCTGGATTTATAGAGAACTACGTGGCTAAGCAAGGAAAGCAGTGGCGGCATACGGCGGGGCAAATTATGCAGGTGATCGAGCGCAGCCGCCTGCGCTACCACTGTAGCAATCCAATGCTGCTCGTTACCCTGTTGAGCGTAATCGATACGATCGGCGTCGAGCGTGGCAAGCAGCTCGATACGCGAGGTCGCCTGTTGCGCGAGGCGGTGCGGCAACGCATCGTCAATGAGCAGCGGCAGCCGACATGGAAGGGTGAAGCGCCGAGGGAGCAGGAGGTGGTCCGCTTCTTGAGCGAGGTGGCGTGCGCGGCGCGTTGGGCTGATGGCTCGTATGCTATCCAGGTGCCTATTTCTACACCGGCGGCAGGAAAAGCGACACGGCCAAACTTTGCGGAACTGGCCGAGGGACTGCAATCCTGGCTCGACGAGCATCCGGCAATGGGGCCGTTTACCGCGAACGAGAGTGGTTCCTTGCTGCATGACGATATGGCACAGCTCTTACAGTTCACGCTTAACACAGGACTGATTTCGCTCAGCGCTGGCAATGTATTGAGTTTTTGCCACGAATTGATCGCAGAATATTTTGTGGCTTTCTTTTTGACAACCGATAAGAAGCAGGCAGTAGACCAGGCGTTCCGAGAAGAGCTGCTGGTGCGTGTTGAGGACTGGTGTGGGCCGGTGGCGCTCTGGGCGGGTCTGCAGGATGATCCACTGGCACTGACTGAGCGCTTCAATGCGCTGGGGCGTGCTGCTCCCGAGTATGCCTTGCAGGCGCTGGTGCTCACTCTCATCTGTATCGGCGTGCAGCTGCCGCCGCCACAGGCTGAGGCGCGGCGCGCCGTGCAGTTGCCGCCGGGAGTAGAAGAAGCGCTCTCGATTGCCGTACGCGATCAGGCGACCTGCCAGGAGCTGGCGCGCATCTTCACACGTTGCGCGGAAGAGGGCGGTCAGGAGATCTACTACGCGCTGCTGCCGCTGGTGATGGTCGACGGCTTCGATAATCTCCTGCTGCGCCTGGATCGACGTATCGTGCCGGATCTGCTCTTCACCCACCTGCAAGACGCGGTGGATAATGCTGCCTATGAAACGCAGGTCAAGCGCCTCGTACGCGCGCTCGCCCGTCTGGGCGGGAATGGCGTTGAGCGTGCGGCGCGCTTAAGTCAGCCCGGCGCTGAAAGAAGTATTCGTCTCCGCGCAGCTGCAATTAATATCCTGGGCGGCACGAACGATGCGCAAGCCGTAGGACCGCTTATCAGCCGCCTGGAGGATGCCGAGCCATTTATCGTCGACCGCGCGGTCTACGCGCTGTTGCGCCTGGGACCTGAGCTGGCGCTGAATGCAGTCTTGCAGGAGCTTGCGCAGCCCGGCACAACGCCGCTTGCGGGCCGCGTACATCGTGCCTGTCTCGTTATCCTGGAGCGCTTTCTGGAGGAGCCACAGCGAGGGATGACGCCGCCGCAATGCCAGCGCGCCCTGGATACGATCGTGCCCGTGCTCACCGCCAACTACCAGCCAGAGGTGCAACAGCAGGCGATGCAGATCCTTGTGCGCCAGTTTAGTGGCAGGGACGAAACCGACGCGCGCGTACATAACGAGAGGCAGATTATAGAGGCGCTGGTGCAACATCTCTCGTCGCAAAATGAGGTCGCGGTGCGTAATATTATGTATACGCTACAATCCATTGGCGCGCCTGCGACGCCGTTCCTGTTGCCCCTCCTGGATCAATCCTCAGATCTGGTGCGTACACGCGTAGTGGAGATCTTCAAAACTGTACACGATCTCCGCGCGTTGCCACGCCTCTTGCTCCTGGTTGGCGATCCAGCGCCCACCGTGCAGCAGCAGGTAGCGCAGGTGCTGCATCGCTACGCGCCGGAGAGCGCGCCCGGCCTGATCAACCTTGTCCTCTCGGATGCAGATGATGTTGTGGCCGAACGGGCGGCACAGATTTTGAGCAGCATTGGCGAGTCAGCCGTTGAGCCGATCTGCACCGTGCTGGCGAATAGTGCGCCCGAACGTATGCGCCTCCTGGTGCAAGTATTGGATCAGATTCACGACGAGCGCTCGCTGCCCGCATTGATTACGTTATTGCAGATGCCACAACTCGAAACGCTACTGGCGATGGCTGTCGTGCAGGCGCTCAGTCAGTTCCTGGACCAGCGCGTGGTCCTGCCGCTGATAGCGGCGCTATCAAGTACGAATCCTATGCTGTACGAAGAGGCAATCAACGCGCTGAGCCAGCTTGGCAGTATTGCGTTTGACGAACTGGTGGCCGCTCTGGACGTGCAGCAGCCGTCGCTGGTAACGCAGCGCGTGCAGCGCGCCCTGCTGGGCATGACGCCATTCCCAGGTGAGCAACTGATACAAGTACTGGAGCAGGCGAGCGAGCCACAGGCGCAGCAGATCCTGGCAATCTTCAAGCAGCAGGGCATCGAAGCCGCGCAGGTGTTGGTCGGGCACCTGCAAGATAAAAATGAAGCTGTGCGTACTTACGTAGTACAGACGCTGAACGATATGCCTGGACCGGTAGTCGTTCCTGCCTTGCTGGATGTGTTGGACCAGGGGGCGGTGCGCGCCATTGTCAATTCCATCCTGCTACAATATCCTGAAGCCGCGCTCTCGCCGCTGGTCGAGCTGTTGGGTGAACAGGAGCGTGGAGATGCGGCAGCTGCGCTTCTTCCGCGCTTTGGCAGAGGAATCCTGCGTCCACTGATCTCAGGGTTGGATGATCAGCGCGTCGCCGCATGCGAGCGCGCGCAACGGATTCTCATAGCGCTGGTCCGACAGAGCGGAGAGGAGGAGGTGGTGCTGCGCGAGGTCGTACGCCTCTTCAATCCGCCGCTGCCAGCGCGTGCCCGCGACGCGCTACTCAGCGTTTTAACCAACGAACTGGCCGATATCAGCATGCCCGCGCTGCTAGAGGGGTTAGAGGATGCCTATTTAGTTGAGGATGTCGCCACAGCGTTTACCCTGCTGTCGCGCAAGCCCGGCATGCAGGAGCGCGTGCTTGCTATCCTGATCGAGCAAATTCCTATAGACGAGCGCAGACGTGGAGCTGAGACCGCCCTGGTGAGGATCGGCGCACCCGCTGTCCCGCGTGTGGGCGCGTTGATCACTGCCCCAGACTCCTCGCTCGCCGCAGCGGCGAAGCAGATTCTGCGCGATATAGGCGTACCAGCCCTTCCGTTTATCTGGAACGCTCACAGTGACAAGAACAATCCGGCCCGGCGCGCAGCGGCGCTTGAGGTCTTTCATAGCATGCCGACCGACGTGATCAAAGATGAACTGGTTGCGCTGCTCATCAGCAACCGGCCCGAAGATATCGCCATGGCTGTCTCGTTGCTGCTGGACCGCATCGATGACGAATCCCAGCAGTTCTACGCCGATCGCATCATGGTTCCCGAATTGATCAGCTATGTGCAAACACACGGCGTCGAGGAGACGAATCTGCGCGTAATCGCGCTGCTCCTGCTGCTCGGTGAACACGCAATTGCCGACCATCTGGTGCAGAGCCTCGAAGAGAATACGCAGCATCGTCAGCAGTTGACATACATGCCTCTCTTGTTGGGTGCTGAGACGCAAGAGGCGCTGCTGGAGGTCTTTAACGATCCCGATGCCCCGAGCGAACTACGGGCCGAACTGGGGGCGCTGCTGGGTATGATGGTGACACCCGCTGAAGTGGTTGAGGCCGCGCAGAGCCTCAGCACCTATGGCCTCTCTGCCAATAGCCAGGACGTGCTCTTTCCAGATCGGATGGCAATCGCCCTGCGTGCGCTGGGCGGACTGCTGGCCGGTGGTCATTGGAATGCGGACACGCTGCCCAGGCTGCGCGAGGAGAGCAAAGAGGGGAGTGCGACCCACGAACTATACAGCGTATTACTGGGCTGGCGCTACGAACCTCAGCTGAGAAAGTTTGCAACGGAGTTGCAGGCGCAGAAGGATACGTACAAAAAAGAGCTGTTGGCTTTGAGCGCGCGCATCGTCGCAGAGCAGAACCGCGCTATCGCGCTGGAGGACGAACTGGAGAAGGCAAAGCGCGAACACGGCTTTAGCAGCGATGAACTGGATAAGACGAAGCGCGAGCAAGATGAATTGCGCGCGGGTGCCGACAAGCTGACGAAGGAGAAACTTGCCCTGCGCAGCAGTATGGAGCAGGCTGTGAAAGAAAAAAATGCGGCCAATGCTCGCCTGAATCAGGTGTTGCAAGAGCGGGACGCGCTGCAAGAGAAATACCAGAACCTGATCAAGCAGATCAATCAGGCGGATGCGCGGTAAACGCTCTGCGGACAACTGTTCAGGATTAGAGGGTTCCTGAATGAGATATATCTGGCTCTGTATCGATTAGGGAAGCTGCTTCGTGTATCTGATAGATGGAATGAACGGGGCAGGGAAGTCTGCAGGAGTCTGTAGAAGTTTGTAACAAAAGAGACGAAATAGGAGCGAAATGATGAGTGATAACACAACAAACAGTGTACAGGTGCTCAATGAAAAGATAAAAGGCATTCGCATCGCCATGCTGACGACGACGGAGCAGGACGGGACGCTGCACAGCCGTCCCATGGCAACGCAAGAGATGGATGCCGACGGTGTACTGTGGTTCTTTACCTACGCGGATGCACCCAAGGTAGAAGACGTTGAGCAGCAGAGCCACGTCAACGTCAGCTACTCTAATCCCGACGATAACCTGTTCGTTTCGGTCGCGGGAACCGCTCAGCTGGTACGGGATCGCCAGAAGATCAAGGAACTGTGGAATCCCTTTGTCAAAGCCTGGTTCCCCAACGGGCAGGACGATCCGAATGTGGGACTGCTGAAGGTAACGGTCGCCAGCGCGGAGTATTGGGACGCGCCGAGCGGGAAGATGGGCGCGCTCTACACAGCGGCCAAGAATCTGGTGACTCATGGTGAGAAGCCCGCGGGAGAGAATCAGAAGTTCGACGTGAACTAGCCCGCTCAGTTACACTTATTCTTATACATCAGGGGCTGGAGAAGATATTAAAAAAGGACTCCAGCCCCTTCTTTTTGTTATCCTGCATAGCACTCCCCGCGCTTAGCACCTCGTTCAAGGTAGCTTGCGCAAGGTTAATTGGCTTGACAAGAGCATATATTCGAGTTTAGCATTGTGAGCAAGACCTCTAGAATGCGCGTCTGCTTCCTGTTTCCGTATGCCCAATTTTCTGGGTAATTGTGGTCAGAGAAGCTATTTTCCCACTGACGTGGTACGCGCCCTGGTATTCCGTATTGCTTATAGCCGTAAGAGGAGTGTATTATGCCCGACAATGTGCATACAAGGTATCATTTGAGCGAGGATGAGATGCCGCGCACCTGGTACAACGTCATGGCCGACATGTCCAATCCCCCGGCCCCGGTGTTGCATCCAGGCACAAAACAGCCGGTAACGCCCGACGATCTGGCCCCGTTGTTTCCTATGGCCCTGATTATGCAGGAAGTGAGCACCGAGCGTTATATCGAGATACCAGAGCCCGTGCGCCGCATTTACGCGCAATGGAGGCCGAGTCCATTGTATCGGGCGCGCCGCCTGGAGAAGGCACTCGACACACCCGCCCGCATCTACTACAAGTACGAAGGAGTTAGCCCGGTCGGTAGTCATAAGGCGAATACAGCGGTCCCCCAGGCTTTCTATAACAAAGAGGAGGGGATCAAGAAGATCGCCACCGAAACGGGTGCTGGACAGTGGGGCTCCGCGATGGCGATGGCTGGCGCGTTCTTCGGCATCGATATCGATGTCTACATGGTGAAGATCAGCTACCAGCAGAAGCCCTATCGTCGCAGCCTTATGGAAACCTATGGAGCAACAGTCCATGCAAGCCCTACCGACCTCACCGAAGCAGGCCGCAGCATTTTAGCGCAGGACCCGCAGAATATGGGCAGCCTGGGTACCGCCATCAGCGAGGCCGTCGAGATAGCGGCGAAGAGCGGAGGGACGATCAAGTACTCGCTGGGTAGCGTGCTCAATCATGTCCTGCTGCATCAGACCATTATCGGCGAGGAGGCGCTGCTGCAACTGGCGAAGGCCGATGATTATCCTGATGTCGTGGTAGGCTGCGTCGGCGGCGGGAGCAATATGGCGGGCCTCGCCTTCCCCTTCATCGGTGAAGCAAAGCGCAAAGGGCTCAAGACGCGTTTCCTGGCGGCTGAGCCGATGGCCTGTCCCAGTCTGACCAGGGGCATCTACGCCTACGACTTCGGCGATACTGTGGGCATGACGCCGCTGATGAAGATGCATACGCTCGGCCACGACTTCATGCCGCCGGGCATCCACTCCGGCGGTCTACGCTATCATGGCATGTCGCCGCTGGTCTCCCAATTGCACAGCGAGGGCATCATCGAGGCGCACGCCTACCATCAGAACGCGACTTTCGAGTCGGCGGTCCTCTTCGCGCGCAGCGAAGGCATCGTGCCCGCGCCCGAGGCCGGTCACGCCGTGCGCGCAGTGGTCGAGGAGGCGCTGCAGGCCAAAGAGGCGGGCGAAGAGCGCGTAATCCTCTTCAACTTGTCCGGTCACGGCTACTTTGATATGCAGGCGTACGATGCCTATTTCGCAGGCAAGTTGCAGGACTTCGAATATCCCGCCGATGCTGTCGCGGCGGCTCAGGAGAGATTGCCACAGGTCGTATAATACCTGCTAATGCCAGGGCCAGCGCGGAAATATAAGTTACGCGCTGGCTTTTTTGTATGACTTTTATACTGAATGTAGGTGAGAAAGAGAGCAACTTATCAACTATTTCGATTTCGTCTTCTTCATGCACCAGTATAAATTGAATGTATTCGTCTACGGAGTGGTTATTCCGCTAATAGCAATTTTGAAGGTGTCTTCATGCATATGAGCACAAATAAGGATATAGCTGATTGCCTCGAAAGCCTTTCGACGCTCTCCCTGCGCGGTTTTAACACGTTCCAGGCGGCGCGTGAAGCGGTGCTTCAGTTACTAACGGAGCAACTGGCTATGGATGCCAGCTTTTTTACGCGCATCCAGGAAGACACGTGCGAGGTGGTGGCGGCACATAATGGGTCGGGGCGCTGTGCTATAGAGGTTGGAACGGTTGCGCCGCTTGTGATGGACTTTCCGGTGCTGCTGAGCGACAGCCACGAGCCAGCGCCGCTTATACGCGAGAACCTGCACTGTGGCGAGAGCACGTTTTCTACTATGTTCCCTTGTTTCGGCAGTTACATTGGCGTGCCTGTTGTCCTATCGAATGGCATCTTCTTTGGCGCGCTTAGCATTACGCATGCAGAACCACGCCAATTCAGTCTGCTGGAAGCGAAGCTGCTGTTGGTGCTGGCTCGTTTGTTAGCCACTCAGATCGAGCGCGACCAGGAACTGGCGGAATGCATATGGGCGGGGAAAGAACTTATCCAGGCACTTGCAACGTTCCCTATGGAGGAAAAAATGGGCAAAATTATAGAGGAGAAAATATTTTATGAAAAAGGAGAGTAATCAGCAATCAATAGAGGAGCTAGAGCATTGGGAGCGCTGCATCCCTTCTTCCGTCAAAGCGGAGAACAGGGATGGTGCAGGGCAGGAGGTGAGAAAAAGACAGCTTGAGGATGAGCACTGTGGCATGGCATCAGCTATGCCACTTATTGTATGGACTGCGCGACCCGATGGCAATGTGGATTATTACAATCAACGCTGGTTTGAGTATACGGGCCTCACCTGTGAGCAGACGCGCGGACAGGGGTGGCTTACGGTGCTGCATCCCGACGATCGGCAGAGGTGCCTGAAGCGCTGGCGCGAGGCGCTGCAGACGGGCGAACCATACGAGATTGCAT
>JALYTQ010000181.1 GCA_030854195.1 Chloroflexota bacterium | reverse complement strand
GCTCAATTCTGTAAACAGGGTAGGAACCAGCCTCGGCGTGTTCCTACCCTTTTCTATAAATTTGGTAGAAAAAGAGCCTGCTGTATGCAATGTAAGAAAAGTGTATAAATATGCATATTTTGTAATAGTTACACAATACACTTGTAATTGAACGAATTTTGTGATAATACTAGTTGTAATGTTTCAGTGTGTGAAGATCCGGGTATCTGCAAGAGGTACGGCAGAGATACTAAAGGGGATCACGCAACATGGCAGGGGTATTACGTGGGTGTGAGCGAATTAATAGGAGGTGTACCTGGTGATGGGTGCAACAGTGTTTGTCTTAGGGCGTCCCGGTAGTGGTAAATCGACCGCCGCCCATTATCTCAGCGAGCTGGCGCGGCGCAGAAACTTTCCTCCCCTCTTTCTACAGGACTATGATATTCTGTACAAAATGTTTCTAGCTGAGCCTGAAAAATTTCGCCCCACGGACTGTGGAGGCTTTGATGTCCTCGACTTTTCCGTATTGGATAGCGCATTGAGGCAATTGGAGATAAGCGTGCAGGCGTCTCTAGCTGTCGGGCAAGCGGATATCGCGGTGATCGAATTTGCGCGCAACGATTATCGCGCAGCGTTCAGCCTGTTCAATCCCACCTTTCTGCAGGAGTCGTATTTCCTCTTTATCGACTCCGATCTGGAGGAGTGTATCCGGCGCGTGCGCAAGCGCGTCACAGAGCCGTCATTGCTAGATAATCACTTTGTCTCTGAGCATATCATGCGCACGTACTATGGCGGGGATGACTGTGAGTACATGGCGCACGCGTTTGAGCGGGAGTTTGGCATTTGCAATAAGGTTGTGGTCACGCGCAACGGCGGGCCAATAGGGATGCTGCTGGATGAAGTCAGCGCATTTGCCGAGGAAATTTTCAAGCGCGAGTTCGGCGCGCATCTGGGTAGAACGCGCACGCGCTCCAAATCTGCTACAGGAGGTTGACCACATGTGATACAGTAAGGGGGACGTGCACATCCGCTATTAGTTGATCAGGAGGCTGGGCCGAGTGGCATCAACACGTACTCCCTTTGAGAAATTGACCCCGATACATCCCGAACGTCGTATTACATTAGAGACAGGCGCGACGCCAATAGCTCCGCGCTTGATAGACCTGTTGATTCCATTGGGATTTGGACAACGGGCGCTGATCGTCGCGCCGCCGAAAGCCGGCAAGACGACGATTTTGCGCGAGATTGCAGCAGCGGTGCTCAAGAATCATGAGCAAGCGCATCTATTCCTGTGCCTGGTGGACGAACGTCCCGAAGAGGTGACCGAGTGGCGCATGGTGGTGCAGGGTCCTAAGGTAAAGCTTTATGCTTCGAGTTTCGACCAGGAATTGTCGAAACACGGACCGCTTGTCGAGCGCGCCTTGCAGGATGCCAGGCGCGAAGTCGAGCGGGGACAGGATGTGATTATCCTGTTGGACTCGTTGACGCGGTTGGCGCGTGCCCACAACCTTAGCACCGATATGTGGAGCGGCGGACGTAATCAGCGCGGAGGCTACGGTAGCCGCACGCTCTCCGGCGGCATCGACGCGCACGCGTTAGAGGTTGGGCGGCGCGTCTTTGGTTCTGCGCGCACGCTCGAAGAGGGCGGGAGCCTGACCATTGTCGCGAGTTGCCTTGTTGAGACGGGAAGCCGCCTGGACGATGTGGTCTACGAAGAGTTTAAGGGGACCGGCAACCTGGAGATTCGCCTCTCGCGCGAGTTGGCCGATCGTCGCATCTTTCCCGCGATCGACGTGACCGTTTCCAGTACGCGCCAGGAGGAACGCCTGCTCTCCCCCGATGAGCTGCGCGCAATGGCGATCGTGCGCCGCCGCATGGCCGATTTATCCAGGCGTGATAGCACCGAGCAGGTGGTGCGCCTGTTTGAGAAGACTCACTCCAATGCGCAACTGGTGGAAGCTATTGTCAAACAGGGATAGCACGCGAACTACGCAGCTTTCAGCACTGCCGGAGGAGCATGCAACGCCAGGAAGATTGCAACGTATAGCAGAGTAAAGGTGTCCTCATAGCAATACCAGAAAGGCAGGTTCAGGTATGCGTTGCCCCTATTGTGGAGGGTTGAACGCGGAGCAGGCGCAGGTCTGCAACCGCTGTGGTAGAGACATCGCGGTGAAGACGCCAGCGGTACAGACTCCCGCGTCGCGCCAGCGCTCGCCTTATCCACCTCAGCAGTCGCCGTATCCGCCGCAACAGCCGTATCCTTATCCAAATCAGCGCCAGGCACCAGCGGCACCAGGATATCCCAGACCAGCGCAGCCGCCAGTGCAACCACCTGCACCAGTAGCGCCCGCTCCACAACGCGTGCCACCAGCGCCAGCAGGCCAACGCCCCACAGTGCCTCCCGCGCCAGCAGCACTGCAACCGCCCGCAGGATTTCCGCCGCGTACTATGGAGCAGCTCAAGTCGCTCGAAGGCAGCGCTCTTGACTATACTATCGTGGACGACACGGAGAGTGTGGGGCGCAAGAGGACCGTGCGTATCCTCTATCCGCGCTGCGCGCCGTGGCAGCAGATGGCTACTCTCCATAAGGCGTTGAAAGAGCAGCGCTCAGACAAATTTGCGACCATTATCATTCAAGGGATTTACGCGCAAGGAAACAGCTTGTATGGATTTACTAATGGGCAGCTTCAGTTTGATCGCAACGTCCGCCTCGGTAGCCAGACTATGAACCGCTACCAGATCGAGACGGGCAATGGCTTTGAAGCTGAGGCTATTCGCGTTGTCCTGTCGGAGTAAACGAGACAAAGTATGCAAGCGGTAGAACTGATTCGCAAGAAGCGGGATGGGGAGGCGTTAAGCACAGCTGAGATTGATTGGCTGGTGGAACACTATACAGGTGGGCTGGTGCCCGATTATCAAATATCTGCCTGGCTGATGGCCGTCTACTGGCGTGGCATGGACGCTCGCGAGATAGGCGATCTGACATTGGCAATGGCGCGTTCGGGTGAAGAGCTGCATGTGCGCGAGACGATCTCGCCTGTGGTGGATAAGCATAGCACAGGCGGCGTCGGCGACAAGGTCACATTGGCGGTCGCTCCGCTGGTAGCTGCGTGCGGAGTCGCCGTCGGCAAGATGACCGGGCGCGGCCTGGGCCATACAGGCGGCACCGTTGATAAATTGGAATCTATTCCTGGCTTTCGCGCTGAGCTCTCACGCGCCGAGTTTCTCCAGATATTGACAAAGTACAATATTGTGCTGGCAGGCCAATCGAGCGAGCTGGCACCCGCGGACGGCAAGTTCTACGCCTTGCGCGACGTAACGGGAACGGTCGAGAGCATTCCTCTCATCGCGGCCAGCATTATGAGCAAGAAACTGGCGGTAGGCGGCTCGCACCTGCTCCTTGATGTCAAGTTCGGTTCCGGCGCGTTTATGAAGACGCTGGAGCAGGCGCGCGAGCTGGCCAGGACGATGGTCGAGATCGGGCGCGCCGCTGCTATGCACACGGTCGCCGCGATCACTTCGATGCAGCAGCCGTTGGGACGAGCGGTCGGCAACGCGCTGGAGCTGGCGGAGGCCATAGCCATCCTACGCGGCGAGGGTCCGCAGGATGTTGCGGAACTGTGCTATCACGAGGCCGCCGAACTGCTGGTGATGACCGGTAAAGCGACGAATGACGATGAGGCCGCACAGGTCGTTGCGCGTGCTGTGCGCACGGGGAGTGGCGTGGAGAAGCTGGCGCAGGTGATCGCCGCCCAGGGAGGCGATGCGCGCTATATCGAGCAGCCACAGTTGTTACCCTCAGCTCCCGTGCGCACGTTGCTCACGGCTCCGCGTAGCGGTTATATCGCGGGCATCGATGCCGAGCGCATTGGCCTCGCCAGCATGAGCCTGGGTGCGGGACGCTTCAAGAAGGGCGAACAGATTGATCCGCGCACCGGACTTGTCCTGCAGGCAAAAGTCGGCGCGTATCTCCAAGCCGGTGATCCTCTGATCGAGGTACACGCGCGCAACGACGCGGAGGTAGCAGCCCTTCAGGATGCGCTTTACGCTTGCTATACCTGGAGCGATACATCTGTGCATGTAGATAAAATGATCTACGATACGATACGTCCGTAACTGGCCTGTAAGTGACATTTTGACGACAAGAAAGTATGTTACCATATAGCTACGGTTTTACGAACGAGAACACCTCTACATCTCTGATTCTGCAGGCGGCGAGGCAATCGCCGGTTCGTTCTGTCCACCGAGACGACGACGTGCGGTTTCACGCCGTCCGGTGGCGGCAACATGATTGGTTGAGGCCGCCAGACCAAAGATGGGCATATTCCCGTAGAGCGCCTCGTACTTCCCTGCCTCGACAAGAAAGGTTTCGTGCCAGATACCAACACTGCCATCGCTACCAATGTTTTTGTTGAAGCGACGCCAGGCTTCCAGGTGTGGATCGCCTTTGTCCCTGGCAAATTTCTCCAGATCTTCAAAGGAGCGCCAGTACTGAACAAGAGCAATGCCACGCCAATAGAAAAAGGTCTGTGCGCCTAACATGCCCTTCTCAGGATGCTTGAAGAGGACACGCAGCATCGGTCCCATCGCCATCGCAGTGGCAATCCATCTGCGGAAGGCAAAGAATTTATTCACACGCATGCCAATAATGAAAACAACAAACGCTTCGTCAGTCTGTGCCGTAAAACGTCCGGGAATGATCTTTGCCATTTGGAATACTCCTTTTCACTTCAACAGCATCTTGCCCTTCTTGCGGTGCCGTTCTCTCTCGTTGCGCCAGATGGTCCAAGGTTCCCAATGTTTCATCACACCAGGCCAGCAAGGCGCGACAGCGATAAATGCCATAGCGCACCGTCATTAACGGATACGAGAGGGTCGCGTCATTTTGAACTTCAGCCAACAATTCGCGCTCGATCCCTTTGTATTTTTCGAGCAGGTGCGATTGAAGCTCCTGAAATGCGTGGACATGCTCCTTGTTCTTTTCAAGGGAAATATGAGCGCCAAAGAAGAGCTTGAGCAGCAACTCATTGCGCTCTACCGCAGAAGCAACCGGCTCTGAGAGCCAGTCTCGCAGTTCTTCTTTCCCTTGCTCGGTCAGGGTATAGATATACTTCTCAGGCTTTCCTTCTTGCTTTTCAGCATGACTGGCTGCCAATCCCTCTTCCACTAATTGCTTCAGAATAGGGTAAATCTGCCCATAGCTTTCGCTCCAGAAATTGCTGGTGCTGTATTCCATAAATTTCTTGATGTCATAGCCGGAGCCAGGGCAGATGCTCAGTACACCCATAACCGCATACTTGCTCTTATTTTCCTTCGTCACTTGTCACACCTCCATATATATCTACTAGATATATATCATGCAGATATACCAATGTCAAGGGAGAGCGTTTCAAAATGGGCAGATCGTTAAAAATTTTGACCATGAGGAGCAAGTCTTCTCATTCCTACTAATTTCCTGCAACATCTAATACGTTTATAGATGCTCTCTACTTGTCTCCTGCATATACTTCCTTTTCACCATATTTGCTTGCATACTGTATAGAAGTGAAATCTAGCAAAAAAAGTGGGGAGTCAGGAGAAAGTATGTTTACCCAGGCAGAAGCTAGCGCGTTTTGTGAAAAAATTAATAAAGAATTTCCAGATCTGGATGTGCAGATCAAACCAGAAGAACAGCCATACAAGCTCTATTATTACCTCGTCATATCACAGAAAGGAAAGGCTCCTTTTGTTGTGCGCAGCGAGGAGCAGTGGCAGGAGAGAAAGCATCTTGTGATAACCGGATAGTGGCCCACCAGTCAATCGATAGTAGGCCACCTGCAAATCACCAATAGTCCACCAGTAGCCCGACAGTCAATCGATAGTAGGCCGCCAGTAGTTTGACGATCCTTGACTGTCGGCTTTTTATCCTCGCGGCCAGCGCCTGCCCAGAGGGTTGTTTGAGCCACCTCGTGCCGGGCGTAGCGCAACTGCCTCGGCGCGTTCTCCGCATCTTATCTGTTCCATTGCTTCTTCATGCATCATCATAGACAACCCGAACGCGGGAAAAGCGCGCTCAATAAGCGAGCGCAGTGCGCGTCCCACAAGGGAACGAGCGAGCGGTCTGATGGCGCGATAAAGCGTGTAGGCGGCGGCCTGGCGGCCCAGGCTGAGCCACGCGGTAAACCAGCCTATCAGCTCCGTCTTTGTCAGCGTCTTGAGCGCGAGGCTGTAGATCTGGGGATAATAGGCGGGCGTTTTAAGGATAATGCGCGTATAGTCGCGCCAGCTGCTACGGTCTTTGAAGAAGGCGTTGGTCACTGTCGGTCCCATATCAGCGAGGACGCGGCAGAAGACGTTCAACGTTTCATTGACCTGCCATGCTGGTTCGAGATGAGCCGGTCTGGCGATCATAAATTTGCTAAAGGCGCGCGCGACAGCGGGTACCGCCTCGGATGCGCGAATGCGCTTGAGCTCCTCCGCCCGTAAGAGGTTGTGCTTGAGCGCGCTAGCGAGCAGCGTAGTGATGCGGCGCAGATTGCGTACATACGAGCCAAAGCCACAGAATGTCAGGGGGGATTGGAAGGCGGCTGCATCGCCCAGCGAAAGGACGCGATCGTAGGCCAGAACCTTCTGCTCAGGCTGCCAGGGAAGCGTAATATTATAGCCCGCTGGAATAAAACCGTAGACCGGCTTGAGGATTT
The DNA here is from genome assembly GCA_030854195.1 of Chloroflexota bacterium. Lineage (GTDB taxonomy): Bacteria > Chloroflexota > Ktedonobacteria > Ktedonobacterales > Ktedonobacteraceae > JACDAE01. The sequence continues at coordinate 3,700 of JALYTQ010000181.1, read as the reverse complement.
CGACGGCGCTGGTATCCTTATAGGATGGCAGCAGAGCGAAGAAATCGTCGAACAGTTCGAGCAGATCGACGCGCTGGCCCGCCTCCGCGTAGTAGAAGAGGTAGATAGCAACCTGGTCCTCCACGCCAGGAAAGGCTTCCCAGATCAGTTGGCGACCGTTGCGCGCGTCCTCTGTGGAGACCAGCACCTCGCCGATAGCGGGATCAATCTCGTCAAGCGCCTGTCCCTGTTTGTAGCCACGCGCAACGGTTCCGACTGTCGGGCAGACGAGCGAGAAGGGGCGTCCGCAGTTGAGTTGGCAGGCGATCGGCGAGGTCGAACCCATACCGTCGATGAGCAGATGCGCGCCATAGCTATGCTGCTCACCGCTCGCCGTAGCCACATCGACGGTCACGGCGTTCGGCTGTACGGCGGCGCGCAGGAAGTTCGTATTGTGCAAGACAAGGTTGGGCTGTTTGCCGGTTGGGGAGTGCTGTAGAATCTTTTGCAGGCACAACCGGGTCAATTTCTCCGCGTCAACGGCGATGTTCAGAACGTTCTTTAGGTGCAGTTCCGTCGCGGGCACCTGGATATTGGCGGCATGAAAGCGCACCAGGCCATCGCTGTACTCGCGCTGAATCACCGTCTCAAGCTCCTCGGGCGTGAGCAGGCCCACATCGAGCAGCTCCTGTAGCTCTGGTCGCGAGATATTCCACTCGCGATGGACAGCGCCCACTGTGAAGCGATCAAAGACCAGCACGCGCAGCCCGTAGCGCAGCGTCATCACCGCTGCGTTGAGTAGATTGAGGCCACCGCCAGCGTAGATAATGTCAAACGTATCAATGGCAGGAAGCAGCGGGCGTTCCTCAGTGATAACGACCTCCGCGTATTGGCGTCCTGAGAGCAACATCTGCTGCCACGAACTATTGAGATCCTGCAGGCGGCGCAGGTGTGCCTCCCCCTGTGGCACGCGCTCGAAGGCGGCGGCGAGGTGAGGATAGCGGGTAGAAAGCTGCTCCAGGTATGTTTGCATAAACGGAAAATTTCCTTTTAAGAATAAGTGATGTGCTCCAGGTATGACGCCTGCCGGGTACCTTTCAGGGTAACGTTACCCGCCGCCGTGGAGCAATGCGGCGTTTAAAGCTTTTCTCCTAGCGTAATATACACCTCCCAGCGTCGGCTGCGTACACGTTCAGAGCGGCGCTGCAGGCCATGCTGTTCGAGGGGAATGTGGCGTCCGAACCAGGCGTCGGGCAGGACATCGGTGATCGCGCCATCTTCATCGGCGACATACTTGCTGCGAGCGACCTCATCGTCGAGATTGCGCCGTTCGCGCGGACCGAAGAGGGCGGCGGGACCGTACACCAGCGCCTGCAATAGGACGAGGAACGGCTGTAGAAAGCCAACGGGCAGCAGATTGGCACCCTCGATCACAACCAAGCGACCACCGGGACGCAGCACGCGCTCCACCTCCGCGATCGTATCGGGATCATAGATATACTCGGATGGAAAAGTGCTTACCACTGTATCAAACGAAGCGGCGCTAAAGGGCAGGCGTTGAGCAGAGCCTTGCATCACCTGGTTATCCTGGCCCACGTGCCGCCGTTTCAGCGTTGCGCGGGCGGCGGCGACCATCTCAGGTGAATGCTCGACCGCCCGGCAAGTATAGCCCGCCTCCAATATATCCGCCAGCAGATCGCCCAGTCCACAGCCCAGTTCAAGGACTTCTTTGCCATGAATGCGCGGCAGGACCTGGCGTTGCCAGCCGCGCCACTGGCCCGCGAAAGGGACCGTGCTGGCGAAGCGATAGAGGTAGCGGTTCTTATACAGCGTTTCGAAGAGCAATTTGCGCACGTTCGGTTTCACTGTGGGCCCGCCTTCAAGAATATATCGAGCAGATCGCCCAGGTATTCAATAGTCAGATCGGGCGTCACCATATCAAGAAGCGGCCTCTCCTTCTTCTCTTCCAGCTTGCGCGCGTAGGAGAGGAGATGTTTCTCCTTCAGATCGGGCTTATCGGATGAGAGCTCCGCCTTGACTTCGGCGAGCATACGCTGGCCGGGTTTCCAGACGGCGAAGATGCCAAGCTGATTGGCACCCGCGATATCGGCGCGTAGAGAGTCGCCGACCATGACCGCCTCTGTGGGCGTCACACGCAACGCATTGAGCGCGTGCGTAAAGATCAGAGGATTGGGCTTGCGTATGCCCAGGTTAGCTGAAACCGCTATACGCGAAGGATCGAGGTAGTCGAGTAGTCCGAGCGTGCGCAGGTCATCCACAAAAGGCGTGCCTCCCCACTGGCGATTGGTTACGAGGCCCAGGATAAAGCCGCGCTCGTGCAGCGTAGTCAGCGTCGGAAGGACATCGGGAAAGAGGGTGCGCGACGCCGGGATACGCACGCGCAACGCCTCGAAGATAGCATCGGCAACGACCCTGGTGAACTTAGGGAAGCCCAGGTGGATCAGCGCTTCCTGGGTGACTGTCGTGAAATCCGGCTCGTAGCCAGGGTGCTGGTGGCGAATCTTGCTCATCAGCTTCTCAATCGCCTTGCGCACCTTGCTGCCAAGCTGCTCATCATCGGCAACAGGGAGGTCCAGGGTGGACGCGTATTTGCGCAAAAGAGCGACTGCCTGCAAATTAGCAGCCTGCTCCAGGGCCTGCCATGTCGCTTTATCTTTGCGCGTCCAGAGCGTTTCACCGCAGTCGAACAGAATGCAGCGGATGGTCCTGCCCTGTAGGCGGTTCTTTTTCGGCACCGCTTCCTCCCTTGCTCTAAACTACAAAAAGGCCCGATTGCAGTGGCCAGGCTCCCGCGTTCTACGGGAGGCGTGCAATCGGGCCTCTCACCCCTTTTAAGCTAGCGTGCTGACGATTCCTCAGTAGGATTAAGGATATCGTCGATCAAGCCATACTCGACGGCCTGGTTGGCCGTAAGGTAGTAGTTACGATCGGAGTCCTGCATAATGCGCTCCATCGTCTGGCCCGTATGATGTGAAAGGATCTCATACAGGTTGCGGCGCAGGCGCAGGATTTCGCGAGCGGTGATCTCGATATCGGTTGCCTGGCCTTCCGCGCCACCGAGCGGCTGATGGATCAGCATCGTGGAGTTTGGCAGGCAGTAGCGCTTGCCGTGCTGGCCCGAGGCCAGTAGTACCGCGCCCATACTCATCGCCATGCCCATGCAGACCGTAGAGATTTCGGGGCGGAGCCACTGCATCGTGTCATAGATGGCGAGACCCGCGTAGATGCTCCCACCTGGGGAGTTGATGTACATATTGATATCTTTGGTTGCATCTTCGCTTTGAAGGTACAACAACTGTGCTACGATACTATTGGCTACATTGTCGTCGATCGGCGTGCCGATAAAGATGATGCGTTCTTTCAACAGGCGCGAATAGAGGTCCCACGAGCGCTCACCGCGTGGTGTTGACTCGATAACGGCAGGGATAATCCCTCTTGGCTCCAGAACGTCTCGGGATTCTTTGACCCACTTTGGATCACGTGGATTAAACACGCTTCCCATGTTTGCTCCTTACTTATTTGCACGGCTCTCTCTTATGCAAAACGGGTAGGGAGAGCCGTTTGGTAAAAAAATCAATGTGCTGAGGAAACCCGCAAAGCGCGGGGAACATTACCGATATGATAGCACTTGCAAGAAGTAAACGCAAGAAAAAGCAACTATGCCAGGAGAACTCGCATTCATTATCAGTAGGGATGGGCC
>JALYTQ010000180.1 GCA_030854195.1 Chloroflexota bacterium | reverse complement strand
TCACAGTGTAGCTCCACGGGCCGGATGGCGGCAAGCGCCATCCCTACTCAGACAAAAAAGTGCTCAACCTACAGAGATGAGTTCACCACTGGCGGAGAATTACGTGTCCTTGCGCGACCGCGTTGACGATATCGGCGCGGCTCACGATGCCTACGATCTTGCCATTACGCACAACGGGGACACGCTTAATTCTGCGTTCGGTGAGCAGTTGGGCGATCTCGCCCACCGGCGTCTCTTCCGCAATAGCGATCAGCTCGCGGCACATAATATCAGCCACACTTAATCCCTCGCGATCGACTTTGCTGATAATATCGCCCTCGGTCACAATACCAAGGATACGGCCCTGGGCATCAACGACGGGAGCGCCGCTGATGCGCTGACTTGAAAGTAGCTGTGCTACCTCTTGCACACTCGTCTCAGGGCGAGTTGTGCAGACCCTATGCGTCATAATGTCGCTGGCAATCATGCTGCATACTCCTTTGTGTGCAAGAAGATGAGAAGCGCACTCCCATCTTCACTTGCCCTGTCGCACTGCATGGTTCTCTGTCCGCATGTTTCAAAAATTTCTTCTTTTAGAAGCTAAACATATGGCGATAGGCATGTCAAGCAAAGAAGTAACGTCGCGATCACAATCTATACAGTTGTGGTAAGATCCTCTTTCAACAATTCGGTATTGATGGCGAACGCGGCCTGCGCGCCCTCAGCGGCGGCGACGATGACGAGCTGCACGTGGCGGGATGAGTCGCCCGCGACATACAGACCATCGACGCAGGTATCCTCGTATTCGCCTGTGCGGACAGCGCCGCGTCCGTTGAAATCGCAGCCCAGCTTTTCAGGTAGTGGCGAGTGCTGGTGCTCGTCCGAAAAGAAGAAGAGAGCGTGGCGCGGCAGAACCTCGCCATTCTCAAAGACGACGCGCTCAAGCATGCCATCCGTTCCTTCCAGGCGGGCGATGCGCTCCTCGCACAGGCGAATCTTGTTATCGTGCAGTCTGCGCACCTGCTTTTCTTCCAGCTCAGCCGGACCGTCAGTACACAGAACGAGGTCGCGACTCCACACGGTCAGTTCCAGCGCCAGTTCGTAGCCGTGCTCGCCCTTGCCGTAGATCGCCAGGGGCTGGTCGCGCACCTCCCAGCCGTCGCAGTAGGGACAATGGTGGACGCTGCTCCCATAGAGCTCCTGGATGCCTTGGATCTCTGGTAGCTCATCGATGACGCCGGTCGCCAGCAGCAGCTTGCGGGTGGCGTGGCGCGTGCCATCTTGCAGCATCACCACAAAGTGACCATCCTGTGGCTCCGCATCCACGACTTCGATAGTGCGCAATTCAACGCCCTCATATGGGCGTAACTGCTCGCGTGCCAGACGCCGGAACTCGTCCGGCGCTATGCCATCGCGCGTCAGAAAGCCGTGCATCGCCTGCGCGGAGGCGTTGCGCGGCTTTCCAGCGTCACAAATAAGCACATTGCGGCGGCAGCGCCCAAGGATGAGCGCGGCGCTCAGGCCAGCGGGTCCCGCTCCGACGATTATGACATCAAGCATTTATCTCTCTCAATCTGCTGTCAAGCACTCATGGATAGATCGAAAATGATCTTTCTATCTTACACACGTTTACAGATCAAGAGAATATTCAGTTTTAGCGCTGTATACGAATCACCTTACGGCCTCGGGTACCGCCTTTGAGGACCGTCGCCAGAGCCTGGGGTAGCTCCTCGAAAGGCGCTTCGGAGGCGACTATGTCGAGCAGGCGCGTAGGTTTGTAGTCGTTTGCCAGCATCTGCCAGAGGTGGCGACGCAGTTCCATAGGGCAGTGGACCGAGTCGATGCCGAGCAGGTTAACGCCACGTAGAATGAATGGGAAGACAGTGCTCGAAAAATTGGGGCCGCCGGTGTTGCCGTACGACGCGATGGAGCCGTGGGTCGATGTGGTGCGGATGAGATAGGCCAGGGTTGAGCCACCGACCGAATCCAGGCTGCCCGCCCAGAGCTCCTTCTCCATCGGGCGTTTGCTCTCGGCGGAGGTCTCCTCGCGGCTCAGAATCTCGCTGACGCCCAGCTCTTTGAGATAAGCGTGCTCCGAGGACTTTCCGGTGCTGGCCGCCACGGTGTAGCCGAGTTTGTGGAGAATATCGATGCCAATGCTTCCCACGCCGCCGGTTGCGCCGGTCACGAGGACAGGACCGTTCTGTGGCTTGAGGCCATTCTTCTCCAACTGGTAGATCGCCAGCGCCGCCGTAAAGCCAGCCGTGCCCAGGGCCATCGCCTCTTTGAGCATCAAGCCAGCAGGCAAGGGCACGACCCACTCGGCCTTGACGCGCGCGTACTCGCTGTAGCCGCCATAGTGCGAGACGCCAATATCGTAGCTGGTCGCGAGCACCTCGTCGCCCTCTTTAAAGTTCGCATCGCTGGACTCCTCAACCACACCTGCCAGGTCGATGCCGGGAACGAAGGGATAGCTGCGCACGATCTTGCCCTCGGGAATCGAAGCCAGACCATCCTTATAGTTGACGCCGGAGTAGGCGACGCGGATTAGCACCTCGCCCTCTGGCAGCTCGTTCGTGCTCATTTCCCGGAAATCGGCGCTAAAATCGGCGTCGCTTTTATTGACCACAAATGCACGGAATGTTTTAGCCATTGGATTACCTTTTCCTCTCTGAAAAAATACTGCTTCTCCGAACACCTGAGCGCTAGCTAGCCACGGTAGGGGCGTTGGTGTTCGGAATAAGGATTAAGCGTTAAGAAGCAAAACGGATCAGTTGACGAATAGCGGTGCCCTGCGCCAAACGATCGAAGCCTTGATTGATCTCCTCAAGGGCGATAGAGGGACTGAGCAGCGCGTCCAGCGGCAATTTGCCCGCCTGATACAGACGGATCAGGCGCGGGATGTCGCGGTGCGGAATAGCTGAACCCATGAAGGAACCCAGCACCGCTTTTTCCAGACCCACCAGGGCGATAATCGGCAGCGAGAGTTGCTGACTCATATGTGGCAGGCCGATGCAGATGGTTTTGCCGCCCGTTTTGGTAGAGCCAAATGCCTGCGAGAGAACCTTCGCGTTCCCGACCGCTTCGACTGCATAATCGGTGCCGCCCCTGGTCAAGTCACGTATGGCGGAGACGGGATTGCCCTCGTTGGCGTTGATTGCGTAGTCGGCACCAAGCTGTTTCGCCAGCGCGAGTTTGTCCGCTATCATATCAACCACGAGAATCGGCCATGCACCGGCCAGCTTTGCCCCCATCAAGGCGCTCAGTCCCACGCCGCCCAGCCCAAAAATAACGACGGACTCACCGGGCGCGATCCTTGCCGTGTTCACGATGGCACCGACGCCGGTCAGGACGGCACAACCGAAGAGGGCGGCTTTGTCCAACGGCACGTCCTTATCGATCTTAATTAGCGACTCCTGCGCCGCCACCGTGTATTGCGAGAAGGCCGAGACGCCCAGGTAGTGCTTGATCGCTTGCCCGTCATCAGCGCGGAAACGCACGGCACCGTCGAGCAGGGTGCCGACCAGATTCGCTTTTGCGCCTCGCTCGCACAGGGCTGGTCTGCCGATCGCGCAGTACTGGCAGTGGCCGCAGCTGGGGACAAACGAAAATACCACATGGTCGTCCACCTGCAGATCTTTGACGCCTGCCCCTAATTCACGCACAATGCCGCTCGCCTCGTGTCCCAGAATTATTGGTAGCGGGCGTGGAAGCGCGCCGTTGAGTGTCGAGAGGTCGGAGTGACAGAGGCCCGCGCCCACTATCTCAACCAGCACTTCACCGGCCCCCGGTGCCTCCAGTTCGACATCCTCGATGACCAGCGGCAATGATTCAGCGTAAGGTTCGGGCCTTTCCAATTCATGTAGCACTGCTGCACGTGTACGCATTTCACAATCTCCTCTAGTTTATCTATGGCACTACGCTGTTCCAACTCATAGGCATCCTGCCAGTTATCGCGTTTTGAATGAAACTTCGCTAAATATTATACGCATATTCTGGGGTGATATCATAACATGTTTGCAAGCAAGGGCTATGTTACATCTTTGCTCTGTTTAGCGTGTACAATCTGTAACTTCAGAGCCTGCCGATGCATCCTGGAGCGTGAGCATCCTGTAGGATTTACGGCGGCATTATGTGCCAGATACATAAAGGAGACGCGTGTCCATGTACACACTCGGAATGAACGCCGTGTATCACGATCCCTCTGCCTGCCTCGTCAAGGATGGGCGGGTCGTCGCGGCGGCGGAGGAGGAGCGCTTCACGCATATCAAGCATGGCAAGCGCGCCATCCCTTTTTCGACGTATGACCTGCCCTTCAATGCAATCAACTACTGCTTGCAGGAGGCTGATATCAAGCTGGTGGATGTGGACCATATCGCGTACTCCTACGATCCCTTTTTGTTGCTCGGCAAATACAGCGCCGATGCGACGATTACGCTACCGTTAGAGCCTAGCGCGCATCCTACCGAGTGGGAAGCGGCCTGGGACCCGCTCTTCCTATCCTCGATCGTGAACGCGCCCAGGCACCTGGTCGGCGGTGTGCCGCTGCACTTACAGGAGCGCTTTCGCGGGGCGCGCTTCGATGGACCGTTTCAGTGGCATTTCGTCAAGCATCATATCGCGCACGCCGCCAGCGCCTTTATCGCATCCCCTTTCGAGCACGCCGCCGTGCTGACGCTGGATGGGCGCGGCGAGCGGGCCTCGACGACGTATAGCCTGGGGAACGGCAACGCGCTCGGTTGGCTGGGCGAGGTCGATGTGCCGCACTCGCTGGGCCTGCTGTACGAATGGGTGACGGAGTATCTCGGCTTTCTGCCTTCATCCGACGAGTACAAGGTGATGGCGCTGGCCTCGTTTGGCAAACCTACTTATTTAAGCGAGTTCCGCGAGATCATTCAGTTGGGCGAGAACGGGCAGTATACCATTCAGCCTCCTCGCTTGAAAGAACGCTTCGGACCGCCGCGCCTGAAGGGTGGTCCATTGGAGCAACGGCACTACGATATCGCCCATTCGTTGCAGGTCGTTTTGGAGGAGACGGTGCTGGAACTGGTCTCCTGGCTGCACCGGGTGACAGGGGTTGAGGCGTTATGTATAGCGGGTGGCGTCGCGCTGAACTGCGTGCTGAACGCGCGCATCCGCGATCGCGGACCATTCAAGCAGATATGGGTGCAGCCAGCCGCCGGGGACGCGGGCACATCACTGGGAGCCGCTGTATGGATCGACGCCCTGGAGCGCGCTACCAACGAGCGCATCTACTGTATGGAGCATGCCTTCCTGGGTCCGCAGTTCGCGGTCGAGGAGATCGAGCAGTTCCTGCGCTGGTCGCAGCTGCCCTACCGACGCCTGGAAAACATCGCGGAGGAGACGGCGGATATTTTAGCGCAGGACAAGGTGATTGGCTGGTTTCAGGGCCGCATGGAATTTGGACCGCGTGCGCTGGGTGCGCGCTCTATCCTGGCTTCGCCCCTGCACGCCTCGATGCAGGCGAAATTGAACGATATCAAGGACCGCGAGGATTTTCGCCCGGTGGCACCTGTGGTACTGGAAGAGGAGGCGGCGCAATGGTTCGCCAACGCGGATGTCTCGCCCTTCATGCTCTTCGTCTACGATGTCCTGCCGGAGAAGGCCGAGCTGATCCCCGCCGTGCGCCACGTCGATGGGACAGCGCGTATCCAGACTATCAATCGCGAGCAGCACCCGCTGTACTACGACCTGATTAAGGCATTTCAGGCGCGCACCGGCGTTCCAGTGCTCGTCAATACCTCGTTTAACACGCGTGGGGAGCCAATCGTCTGCACGCCACGCGACGCTATCGAGTCTTTCTGGACCTCGCCGCTGGACGCGCTGGTGATCGGTCAGTTTCTGTTAGAAAAAGCATAGGACGTGCCCATGCGTGTATCTGTTGTCGTGCCAACCTTCAAGCGCCCGGACATGCTGGAACGCTGCCTGAGCGCACTGCTGGCGCAGAACTTTCCTCCCGCCGACTACGAGATTCTCATCGTCGATGATGCCGCCAGTACCCTTACACAGCAACAGGTGGAGGAATGCGTCACGCAAAACGCTACCCACACTATCCGTTACATAGCGGCTACGGGCGACGTACACGGTCCAGCCGCTGCACGCAACCGGGGCTGGCGAGCCGCGCAGGGTAAGATCATCGCCTTTACTGATGACGACTGTATTCCCGATCCCTATTGGCTACAAGCTGGTGTCGCGGCCTTTAGCGGGAGCGTCGCGGGCGTCGCGGGTCGTATTATTGTGCCTCTGGGTCCAGATCCGACCGATTACGAATATAATGCATCGCACCTGGCGCAAAGCGAGTTCGTCACGGCGAACTGTTTCTATATTCGCGACTTCCTTAGCGCGATGGGCGGCTTCGATGAATGCTTCACCGCTCCCTGGCGCGAGGATAGCGACCTCTTCTTTACGCTGATCGAGCATGGGGCTGGCTACGCGTTCGAGCCTGAAGCGGTCGTTGTGCATCCCGTGCGCCCGGCAGCCTGGGGAGTGAGCATTCAGCAGCAGCGCAAGAGTATGTTCAACGCCCTGCTTTACAAGAAGCATCCCACGTTGTACCGCCAGAGGATTCAGGCCGCGCCGCCGTGGCACTACTATCGCATCATGGGCGCTCTGTTTGTTGCTGTGCTTGGCCTGTGTAGAGGGTCGCGCCCTCTGGCTCTAGGAGGGCTGGGCGCGTGGGCCTATCTGACCGGGCGCTTCTGCGCGCTGCGATTACAACGAACGTCACACGCTCCAAAGCATATCGCTGAGATGGTCGTAACGTCGGCGCTGCTGCCACCATTGTCGCTCTACTGGCGTTGGCGCGGTATGCTGAAGTTCCGCGTGTTCTTTCTATAGTAGGGATGGGCCTTGCGTCCATCCGGCTCAGGGAGCGCGATCAGGCAACAGAGCTGCGTAATGGCACCAGGATGGACGCAAGGCCCATCCCTACTGAAGGGTTACGGAATTAAGAATAGGAAGGAACTCCTAATGCAACTGCCAACCTACATGCAGATTGAGCCTGTTGGACAATGCAATCTGCGCTGCCAGATGTGCTCGATACAATTTCGCCAGGATGGGCCGCCGTATGGACCGCCTGCTTTTATGTCGTTTGGAACGTTTACCAATTCCGTCGATCAATTTGTAGGTTTGCAGGAGTTGCATCTGCAGGGGCTGGGAGAGCCGATGATGCATCCGCGCTTCTTCGAGATGGTGGAATACGCCGCGCAGAAGGGTATTCGCGTGACCACCAATTCAAATGTGACCCTGCTCAACGATCGGCGGGCCGAGCGCTGCGTGACCAGTGGACTCGATTGTTTGTATATCTCTATTGATGCCGCAACCGCCGAAACCTACGAGCGCATCCGCGTGCGCGCCCACTTTGAGCGTGTGGTTGCCAATCTGGAGCGTATCGTAGCTGCCCGCCGCCGCCTGGGGAGCGCAACTCCGCGCCTGCGCATCGTTATGGTCATCATGCGGCAGAACCTGCACGAACTGCCCGCTCTGGTGCGCATGGCCCATCAATTGTCGATAGAAAGCATCTTCGTGCAGCACCTCTGCCACGATTTCGGCGAGTCTAGCCTGCCTGAGCGCTACCTGCCTATGCGCGATTTTGTGCAGCAAGAGACGCTGCTTGAGGAAGATCCACAGCGGGTCGACCACTACTTTGGTGAAGCAAGGAAGGTGGCAGAGACGCTGGGCGTAGAGTTACGTCTTCCACGTACGCGCCTGCGCCTGCACCCTGCTGGCACGCCTGGTCAGAAGCGCTGCGATTGGCCGTGGCGCGGTGCCTATATCAGTTATCAAGGCTACTCTATGCCCTGCTGTATGGTCTCGACGCCGGATCGTATCAACTTTGGCAAACTCGCCGAACAGGGGGCAGACGCGCTCTGGAGTGGTCCAGCGTATCAAACATTCCGCGACCAGCTCTCGTCCGATGAGCCGCCGGAGGTCTGCCGTTCCTGCTCGATCTATTCAGGCACGTTTTGATTTCATATGTGAACCAGGTCATGTTATGGGAGAACTTATATGACAACTGTCGATGTCCTACTGCCTACGTATAATCGTCTCAATTCACTCATCCTGACCCTCTCCGGTGTGGCGGCACAGACACATACTGACCTGCGTGTTATCGTCGCCGATCAGGGCCAGGAGCCGACCGAACATGTGCAGGAGATGCAGACGTTGCGCCGCGTTATCGAGGCGCGTGGCGGCACTGTCGAATGGCACACACGTCCGCCAGTGCATGGCATCGCTGAGCAGCGCGACTTTCTGCTCAAGCGCGCCACTGCTGATTACGTGCTCTATCTTGACGACGATGTATTTATGGAGCCCTGGGTCATCGAGCGCCTGCTGGCTACCCTGCGCGAGCAGCAATGCGGCTTCGTCGGAGCCTTTCCGGCAGGATTATCGTTCCGCGACGACGTGCGTCCTCAGCAGCAGATTGTGGAGTATTGGGAGGGTCCGGTGCGCCCGGAGGCCGTTGATCCTGGCTCGCCTGAGTGGGAACGTTGGCAACTTCATCGCGCCGCTAACCTCTACCATGCCAGTCAGGCGCTCCCGCCGGGTACTTTGCGCCTCTACAAGATGGCCTGGATCGCCTCGTGTATTCTCTATGAGCGCGCTAAACTGTTAGATGTTGGCGGCTTCTCCTTCTGGTCACGCCTGCCGCGCTATCACTCGGGCGAAGAAGTGCTCGTCCAGAACCTGTTGATGAGAAGATGGGGCGGCTGTGCCATCATGCCCTCTGGCACCTATTACTCGCAAGTGCCGACGACGGTACTGAATGATGCCGGAAGCGTCGATGGGCACGCGCTCGATCTCTTGCCTGAAATGATTCAACGCTATGCTCCAGATGTGCCAACGGAGATGCAGCCAGCCGAGGTGAGGACGGAATGAGCACGCGCAATCCTTTTCTGCCTGGACTGCTCTCACGCCTGCCTGAAGCGCCGCGCAAGGTAGCCCTGCTGCGTGCCTCGCGCATTGGCGACTTTATCTGCGCTACTCCGGCCTTTCGCGCTTTACGCAATGCGCTTCCTGATGCCGAAATCACCATCATCACCCTGCCCATATTACGTGATATCGCGCTACGCCTGCCCTATTTTGATCGTTATATGCCATTTCCAGGCTATCCTGGCATTGCCGAACAGCTCTTCGATGCACGGCAGACAATGCAGTTCTTTCAAGCGATGCAGGCCGAACGCTTCGATCTTGCCGTACAGATGCAAGGGACCGGCGTGAACTCCAATCCATTCTGCCTGCTGCTGGGAGCACGTGCCACGGCGGGCTTCATCCGTCCCGGCGACCCTCCTGGCCTGCTGGATGCCGCCCTGCCCTATCCGCAAGCTAGCCATGAAATCCATACTGTCCTGTCCCTGACAACCTTTCTTGGCGCGCCAGCCCAGAGTGACGCGATCGAGTTTCCCTTGCAGCGCGAAGATTTCCAGGCTGCTGAAGCCCTTATCCAGGGCGTCCAGCCGCCGCTTATCGGGCTGCATCCAGCGGCCAGAGACGCTACGCGCCGCTGGATGGTCGATCGCTTCGCCGCGACGGGGACCGAATTGCAACGCCGTCACGGTGGCACCGTTCTTATCCTCGGCGAGCCCGAAGAGCAGAGCGCGGGCGAACAGATCGCGCGGCAGATCGTTGGCCCCTGCCTCAATCTCATCGGCAAAACATCGCTCGTCACCCTGGGCGCGCTCATCACGCACCTCTCCGTATTCATCACCAACGATACCGGACCGGCCCATATCGCTTACGCGCTTGCCGCTCCCACCGTCACCATCTTTGGCGGCGGGAGTCCGCTCCTCAATGGTCCTTTGCAGAACGGTCCCTTTCGCGTCCTGGCCCACGAGGTTCCGTGCCGACCGTGCGGCTACCAGACTTGCCCGATCGGCTACGTCTGCCTGGACGGTGTAAAAGTCGAGCACGCCGTAGAGGCCGCGAGCGCGGTTATGCGCTAATTATGCCTACTCCGCGTAGCGGGCGTGCAGCTCGGTCTTAATCACCTTGCCCATAGCGTTGCGCGGCAGTTCGTCGAGAAAGACGACGGAGCGCGGTATCTTGAAACGCGCCAGCTTGCCATTGCAGTAGGCGATCACCGCCTCGGGTGTCAGGCTGCCAGGCGTGCGCGCTACGACCACGGCCAGGCCGACCTCGCCCCATTTGGCATCGGGCCGGGCGATCACCGCCGCGTCCGCGATCTCCGGGTGCGTAATCAGCACGGCCTCGACCTCGGCGGGATAGACGTTCTCGCCACCGGAGATAAACATATCCTTCTTGCGCCCGGCGATGAAGTAGTAGCCCTCCGCGTCGCGGCGCACGAGGTCGCCCGTATGCCACCAGCCGCCGCGATATGCCTCCGCCGTCGCCTCTGGTCGCTTCCAGTAGCCTGAGCAGACGTGCGGGCCAGCCAG
>JALYTQ010000018.1 GCA_030854195.1 Chloroflexota bacterium | reverse complement strand
GTCCTCAACTGGGTCCATTGACAAGCCCAGAAAAGGGCTACCTGATTGACAGATGACCCACTAGTTAAGGTTTCGGTGGCAGTGTGCCCATCTTGTCGTGCGCTGGAACGGTCATAGTCCACATCGAGTCGGGCACCTGGGTAGGCTTCAGGAGCTCCAGCTTATCGTACATCGGCTTGCCAGTACTGGAATTGCTCGTGTCCTCCAACACGTTGACGGGACGGTACTGCATATCGAGCAGGAGTATGTCGCCCGTATCGTCGCGAATACGGTAAACCGGCTTACCCTGAAACTGACCTTTGCCCAGGTAGGTAGCTTTGCCGGATTGCAGGTCTTTGCGCAGCTGGGTGAGATCGAAGATGGAATCGTCGCTGCTCCACGCGTCGGCGTTCCACTGCGCCACATGCTTCATCATATCGATGCCCAGCGTCTGATGTCCATCGCTGACAACCATAACGTCCAGCTTGCCATTCATAGTGGTCTCGACGTTCATATCATCGTTTGCCATATTGTGGTAGCTCTCGACGTGATAGCTCTGGCCCTTGCTGTCGGTCATCGTTTGCGTATGATGCAATACATAAGTATCCCATGAAACATTGGCGGGTAGCGCAAAGACCGACTGCGTGGGACCGGGCAGGACGAAGTGGAGCACGCTGAACAGGCCCACGACGAGGACGGCGGCGGCAGCTACCAGTCCGCCTACGCGTACGGGACGGCGGCGCGGCGCGTTGCGATAGGGTGTGGCCAGGCGCATAAAGGGCTGTGGCGTGCTGAGCGATTGGTTGCGGCTGCGCGCAGCAATGGCCGCCATAACGGCCTGATCGACGCGGGCCGACGGTTCGCTGCCTTCGAGGCTAGCGATAAGATTGGTCGTGCGACCCATCTGGCGCTGTGCACGGGCGCATTCCGGACATATCTGAAGATGACCCGCGACAACGCGAGCCTGGTAAGGGCTCAGATCCCGCGCAACGGCAAGATACAGGCTGATGACAGAGCACACCTCCGGGCCAGTTGATCCTGGCGGTGGCAGGGGTGGCAGATCGGTGCTGTTCATTTGCGCTTCTCCCGTTTTCCGACACCTTCTTTACTAAGACGCAGGTACTGTTCGGCGAACATCTTTTTTGCACGCGAGATGCGCGTTGCGGCGGCATTTGGCGAGACGCCCACGATCTCCGCTATCTCCTGATAGGGAACGCCCTGGGCCGCGCTGAGGACAAGCGCGATAGCGTATTCCTCCGGCAGATGCGACAGGGTGTGCTGGATCAGTTCGCGCTCGGCAATCTCGGGAATTCCACCTGTGTCGGACAGGAATAGAGAGGCATCATCGTTGATGACCTCTTCGTTTGGATCGTCGTTGCGATAGCGATGCGCCAGCGGCCACCAGGAGATGCGCTTCCGCCTGCGCAACGCGTCTACACAGAGATTAGTTGCTATGCGATAGAGCCAGGCTGAAAGGTGCTCCCGCTCGTATAGGCCGTTCCAGGATGTGCAGGCGCGCACAAAGACCTCCTGCGTCACGTCGTCGGCATCCTCTAAATTGCCAAGCAGACGATAAATATAGGAGTGAATGGGTCGCCGGAACTGTTCATATAATTTGCCCAGCGTCACTTCATTTACTGCGCCCGCTCCCTGATGGTCTGCATGTTTTTCAACTGGCATGCTAATAGATACTCTCTCTCTTAAGGCAGCTTTTGGATGAAGCGCTCCAACAGATTGTGCCTGTAGTATACCAGGAATAGCGACTGAATAGAACATAAGCAGGAGATGCCTCCATTAATTTCCTATTGAGTGTAGTACTATGGACATATTTCCTACCACGTTACATACTTGACGCATTTACCAAAGTACTTTGGTCCCACCCTAAAGGCTACACCGCCCCACTATTTTTTTGCGGGAGTATACTGGTAGAAGAGTGGATAAACATACATTACTCTAGAGAAAAGCTTTCGGGATCGATGGGATGAAAGGGGGCTCGCTTCGCTTATGACTTCTAGCTCTTCAACATGCAACACCACATTAAAATATGCTCAAACGCGAGACGTGTCTCTCATGATATTGCTGATCGTTGCGCTACTGATGGGCGCTTTTACCTTTCAACTCCCCATGTCTTCTACGCGGGCAAGATCGAGTGCAGCGCTGGTGGCGCTCATGGATATGATTCCACCGCAACTCGCCTCTAGCCGCTTACTAGGAAGCGTCGATACACGGCAACGCATCGCGCTCTCGCTTGGCCTGCGCCCACGGAACGCCCTGCGCCTACAGGGTTATTTAAACAATCTCCATTTTCCACAGACCAGCCAGGCCCACAATTCCCACTTCGCGGCACCTGAGAACCATCCAGGCATGTTCAGTCCCGACGCGACTGTCTATAGCGAGCTTGCGCGCTTCCTGCAAGGGCAGGGCTTCGCGGTGACGCGGGAGTATACGCACCGCCTGCTGCTCGGTTTCAGCGGCACGATTGCCCAGGTCGAGCGAGCGTTTCATGTTACCATATACGCATATAGTGGGCAGGATGGACAAAAGTACTTCGCGAACAATAATAATCCGCTTATCCCGGCACAGTTCGCGGGACAGGTCTTGGCGATCAATGGCCTGAACAACGCGCTGCACTGGCACACGCACGCGTTCGCCCGGCGACTGGCCTCCACAAAGCTCCGTACTTCTCAATGTCCTGGACACAACAGCCAGTACATGACGCCCGACCAGTTCGCTTCCGCCTATAATCTAAACGGACTGTACCGGGCGCACTACGCGGGCGAGGGACAGACGCTTGCCCTCTTCGAACTCTCCCCTTTCGCAAAGAGCGATCTCGCGACGTACAACGCCTGCTTCGGGCACAGCCACACAAAGATCCAGGCAATCCAGACGGGGGCCACGCAGTCCGACGCGGGTATGATGGAGACGGAGATGGACGCCGAACTGGTGCTGAGCGCGGCTCCTCATCTCGGCACGCTCAAAATATACGAGGCGGGGAATAATACTGTCGGCTACCTCTCGCAGTGGGCGCGCATCATCCAGGACGCGCCACCCGTAGTGAGCACAAGTTGGGGCCTGTGCGAACAGATCCTGAACGCGCCATTCATCGCTGAGGAGAATACCCTCTTTGCACTGGCTGCGGCGCAGGGGCAGACGCTCTTCGCCTCTACCGGCGATACAGGTAGCGCGGGCTGCCTCGGCAATGCAAAGTCCTCCACCTCTCTGCTGAATGTGGATGATCCCGCCGCTCAGCCTCTTGTGACGAGCGTGGGTGGGACCAGCCTCACACTTTCTAGAGCGTCAGGTTACAATGGCGAGAGCGTCTGGAACACCTCCAGCTTGCCGCCCGCGAGCTTTATTGGCGCGTCGGGCGGCGGCATCAGCCACTACTGGACGCGCCCCTCCTGGCAGCAAATGGGCGGTGTGAAGAACGCGTATAGTAGCGGGAAGGTGTGTAAAGCACGTGCTGGAGCTATCTGCCGCGAGACGCCCGACGTGTCCCTGCAGGCGGATACCAGTTCCGGCTATATCATCTACTGCTCAGCGCGAGCCACAAAGTCCTGTAGCAATGATATGCCGTGGAACGTGGTCGGTGGCACCTCGGTCGCGACGCCGCTGTGGGCGGTCCTGGCGGCACTGACGAACGAGATGTTGCAGAAACAGGGTGCAGGCAAGCTCGGCTTTCTCAATCCGCTCCTCTACCAGATCGCCAGTAATAGGCGCACCTATCGCGCCTGCTTTCACGATGTCACGAAAGGCAACAACGATTACAATGGCCTCAATGCCGGACGCTATCCCGCCACTGTCGGCTACGATATGGCGACGGGCCTGGGAAGCTACAACGCCGACGCGCTGGCCCACAACCTCATCAGGCTGGTAAGAGCACGGAGAGCGGTCCGTTCACCTTAAAGGAGCAGTAATGCATCGTTTCCTGATTATCATTGAAGAAGGCGAGCACAACTACAGCGCGTACGTCCCAGATCTTCCAGGCTGTGTCGCCACAGGGCACACACGCGAAGAGGTTGAAAAGAACATGCGCGAGGCTATCATTCTACACCTGGAAGGCATGATCGAGGATCAGGAACCCATTCCTACGTTGCATAGCAGCGCGGGATATATTGATGTAGCGCTTCCTGGTTCGGCAGCCTGACAGAACTACATCTTCAAAGCACGACCCAGAGTCCAGATCGTGCTCTTGCTTTTGTTGAGCTGAACGCGCCTATCAATGCGATGGTCCCAGCGTCACATCGCCGTGTCCCTGCTCGCCCTGTCGGACATAACGGATGCCCCACCAGTAGAATAGCAGGATCGCAGCCGCCATAATAAACATCAACGCGCTCAGGTTGATGATCTGGGCGATGACACCCGCGAACAGCAGAACGGGAATCGAACCGGCGTTGTAGAGCATAAATTGCAGCGACAAAACACGGGCACGGCTTGACTCGGGAGCGCGCTCCTGCAGAATCGTCTGCGCCGGTATGTTGATGCTCGACATCGCTACGCCCAGGGTGAAGACCAGGAACACGATTAACCACACGAACAGGGGCGATTCAATACCATGCGCCGGATTTAAAGTCAGAGTAAGCCAGTGGCTCACAGGCAACAGTACAAAGCCTGCCCCCAGCGCCAGCAGGCCAATGGTTGTGAGGCGTAGTTTCCCCACCCGCTGCGCCAGACGCGGCATCAATATTGAGGCACCGACCAGGCCAATGGCGGCGGGTGCCAGAATGAGCGACATGTCTTCAGGAGGACGATGCAGGAAGGTTTGCACAAATGCACCGGCCAGTTCGCCAATCATCAACATAACCACGCTGGCAACGGAGACCTGGATCACCGAAAAGTAGAGCAGGCGATCGGAACTGATGATGCGCCAGCCACTCGCAAGGTCGCTCCATAATGACGATATCGCTTGCCCGATCTGAGCGTGCGCTTCATCGTCGCGGTGGCGCTGGTAGATATGTTCCTCCTTGAAGGCGCTGCCTGGAATCAGCAGGATCAGCAGCGCGCAGACGGCATAAAGCACGCCCGCCAGGACGAAGAGCATGTCGATCGACTGCACATGCAGCGCCAGGGCACCCAGGGTGAGCGTGAAGGGCGGGAAGATGGTCGCGATCACGCGCCCAAGCAGCAGGAACCCGATCGCCTGCGCTACCGTGAGCGAAATGTTGAACAGAGAGAGCGCGGGCATCAATTCGCGTTCTCCCACCAGCAAGGGAATAGAGGCTCCCTCCGCCGGACTGAAGAATTGTCCGATCACCGAGGTCAGGAAACTCAAGGTGAAGAGCGGCCACAGGTTCGTATCGTCAACCAGCAGCGAGGCGACCACCAGGAACATGGTTATCACGCGAAATATGTTGCTCGTCCACAACACCCTGCGCTTGTTCTGTCTATCGACGAGCACACCGGCAATGGCGCTAAAGGGAACGGCGGGGAGGGTGAAGGCGATGATGGCGAGGCCCGCCATAAAGACGTTACTGTGGGTGATCTGATTTACCAGTACGATGACGCCATAGTTTGCCGCGTTAAGCACGGTTTGCGAGACAAGCTGAGCACTCCATAGCAGCACAAAATTGCGGTTCCTGAGAATGGGCCTGAAGCTGGACATGTTCAGTTGTCCCGTATTATCGGCCTTCTCTTGATCCTGTGTTGGAATCGACATGCACACCCGGCTTTCATTTGTCACAGCATTCCGAAGAGGCTTTCTGGTATCCATTCTATACTACGAACAATGCAGGAAAAAGTAAGCAATTCTCACTATCAATTGGGCGGTTTTATTTTTGCCGCACCAAAGTCATGCTATGCATAACAAAACTCGACAACTCTTCTCGTATATGCTACAATACATGTACTAAGTGTGTGGAGGAAGATATGTCAAGTTCGTATGATTTGCTCAAGGATACGTGGATCTATAGAGATATTCAACATGAAGTAGCGGAAGCGTTTCAGCAGCAGCAACTGGACGCGCACCGCCATGCGCTCCTTGCTATCGTGCAGGCGCGCTTTCCCCGTATCGAAGCGCTCGCTCAGCAGGTTGCCCACCGTATAAGCGAGCCCGAGCGGCTGCAAGAGCTGGTTGTAAGGGTAGGTATGGCGCGCACGGAACGGGAGGCCCGCCAGGGGATGAGCGAGCAGACAAATGGCCGTGTTGTGAGGATCGAATAACTGTGTTACACTGACCGCGATACACCAGTGGAATACCGCGTTCATTTCGATTGTTATGTGTTACAGATATGCCTCAACGAAATGGCGGGTAAGCATAAAAACGATTTAGCATCCGCTCGTCGCCTTTCGCGCGCAAATATCCGAGAGCAAAGAGAAATACTATTATGGTTACAGAACTAAACGATATACATAAAAAAACTGACCTGCTCTCACTGACACTGCCACAATTACAGGAATGGCTGCGGGAGCGCGGTGAGCCTGCGTTTCGCGCCAAACAGATCTATCACTGGCTCTATCAGCGGCTTGTGAGCGACTTCGCGGCAATGAGCAATCTGCCACAGGCGTTGCGCACGCGTCTGGCGGAGGAGGCATCCATCGGATCGCAGGTTGTGCGCAGCGAACAGCATTCGAAGGACGATCGCACTCGCAAGATTCTGCTGGAACTTGAGGATGGCAGGCTGATCGAGTCGGTGCTGATGCTCTATCCACCGCTGGGCGAGTCAAGCGCGCGGGCAACGGTCTGCGTCTCCAGCCAGGCGGGCTGCGCTTACGGCTGCACGTTCTGCGCGACGGGCCAGATGGGCTTTGATCGCCACCTGAGCGCGGGCGAGATCGTGGCCCAGGTGCTCTATTTTGCGCGCGAACTACGCTCAGCGCCCTGGAGCGCGGCGGGCCTGCCGGGCAGCAAGGCCATCGACCATATCACCAATATCGTGCTCATGGGCATGGGTGAGCCGCTACATAACTACGATAACGTCTTGCAGGCGCTGCGCATTCTGAATAGCGCGGACGGCTTCAATCTGGGCGCGCGCCACATGACGGTTTCGACGGTGGGGGTGGTGCCCGCCATTCGCAGACTGAGCCAGGAGCCGCTACAGATCAACCTGGCGATCTCGCTGCACGCGCCGACCGACGAGCTACGCAGCCAGACGATGCCGGTCAATCGTAAGTACCCGTTGTCGGAGCTGATGGCGGCGTGTCGGGACTACATCGCGGCGACGAAGCGGCAGGTGACGTTCGAGTACGTGCTGCTCTCCGGCGTGAACGATACGCCCGCGCACGCGCACCAGCTCGCGGCGCTACTGGCACCACTGAAGCAGTTCGCCCACGTCAACTGCATTCCGGTCAACGCCACGGCGGCCAGCTATCGCACACCGGGTCCCGCTGCCATTCGCACCTTCCGCGAGGTACTCTTCGAACATGGTATCAGCAATAGCGTGCGTGCCGAGCGTGGCGACGATATCGCCGCCGCCTGCGGACAACTGCGCACACGCTTCGAACAGAAGAAAAAGCTGCCGGTCGTAGCACACATGCAGCCGTAGTCACCTTTCTCACAACACAAAACAGGGTACCCGCGAGGAACACGCTCATATATATGCTAAGCGTGACCCTCGTGGGTACCCTCTCCGACCGAAGTCTCTACTTCTGGTTGCGTACCTTTGGCACCTTGCTCATTGTGCGCAGACAACGCGTGCAGATATTGACCGTTTTGGGAACTCCATTGATCTCTAGCCGACGGCGATGCACGTTGAGCACGAAGCGACGGCGCGTGCGGTGCTGCGAGAACGGTACGTTGTTGCCGTACATGGGCTTGCGCTCGCAGATATCACAACGACCTGCTGCCATAACTTTCTACCTCCCTGAAATTTCAACGGGCTTTGTCTGAACCATGTGAAAGCCATGACTCCGCTCCGCTGTGCTTACTTGATTCTGATCGGGGCCTCTGATATACTGCATCAATACAACGCGTGCACTGACTGGAACCCGAACACGTTATGCGAGTATACCCGATATTGACGAATTTGGCAAGAGAGAAGACTTTATGCTGCGGTCAAAAACATCTGCTTTTCAACCACAACCCGGCTCACACACTCTTGGTAAAATCGAGGTTCTCCCTCACGCTATTCACACGATCGCTTTACAGGCTACCTATGAATGTTACGGTGTGTTGGGTATGGCTTCTCCAAGGTTGCGCAATGGCCGGGCCGTCATTCTCCCAATCGCTCAGGCGAGCCAGGGCGTGCGCGTCCAGATGGTAAACGATCAATTGGTGATACATATCTATGTAGCGCTGGAATATGGGCTGCGCATCTCTGAGATCGCCCACAATATTATGAGCAGCGTGAAGTTTTCCGTGGAGAAAATGCTGGGCATTCCCGTGAGACAGGTCAATATTAACGTCCAGGGACTCATTCATGGCCCGGCCTCTCTGGATAAGCAAGAGAAGGACAAGAGGTAGCACAGCCGCTATGCAGGAACAGCCACCGCGCTCCACCACCCGACAACGCCCCCGGCGCGTCAGCGTCTTCGATGGTCAGGATCTGAAGAAGGCCATCGTGGCGGCAGCGGAGTGGTTAGAAGAGCATCGCGAGAGGATCAACGCTCTCAACGTCTTTCCCGTCCCCGATGGGGATACGGGCTCGAATATGTCTGCGACGATGAAGTCGGCAATCCGCACCATCGCGACAAGTAACGAGCAGTCGGCGGGCGCGATCGCGGCGCGGGTGGCCCACGATGCGCTGCTGGGCGCGCGCGGCAATTCCGGAGTCATTCTTTCGCAAACATTGCGCGGCCTGGCATTGGGTCTGGACAAGAAGACGACGTTTACCGCTGCCGATCTCGCCAACGCGTTCCAACAGGCCGAGCGCCTCGCCTACCGAGCGGTGATTAAGCCGGTCGAAGGGACCATCCTGACCGTGGTGCGCGACTCGGCTGAGGCGGCGCAGAAGAGCGCCGAGCACGGCGATGATCTCGTGCAATTGCTGCAAGCGGTGGTCTACGCCGCCCGCCAGTCGGTGGCGCGTACGCCCGATCTGCTCCCTACGCTGAAGCAGGCGGGCGTTGTCGATGCCGGTGGGCAGGGCTTCTGTACGCTGCTGGAGGGCATGTGGCGCTACGCTCGCGGAGAGACGGCGGCTCCAGCCATAAGTATCAATTCCACTCAAGAGGCGGTGGATGTGAAGAAGGGGCGCGTGAGTGTCGAGGAGGAGTTCGGCTATGAGGTGGTCTTTCTGCTGCGCGGTCTGCAGCTCGATGTAGAGGGCATTCGCCAGACGATTATCGATATGGGCTGCGTCTCTACGGTGGTCGCCGGTGATGAGAAAATGCTGAAGGTGCATACGCACACACCGACGCCCGGCAAGATTCTTGACTACGGCGTCAGCCTGGGCAGCCTGCTGGATATCAATATCGAGAACCTGCAGGAGCAGAGCCTGACGTATGAGGCGGAGAGCAAGGCCGAACACGCCGCTGAGACTCCCACGGAGGCGCATGTATCCGAGATCGCGACGATCGCGGTAAGCTCCGGCTCCGGCTTCGACCAGGTCTTCGAGGGTCTGGGTGCCAGTGCGCTTGTTTCAGGCGGCCAGACGATGAACCCCAGTACCGAGGAACTGCTCAATGCCGTCGAGGGGGTCGCGGCCAACAAAGTGATTATCCTACCGAACAATAAAAACGTGATCCTGAGCGCGCAGCAGGTTCTCGGCCTGACGCAGAAAGAGGTCTACGTAGTCCCCAGCAAGTCGATGCCGCAAGGGATCGCGGCGCTCTCGACCTTCAATTTCGGCGCCGATTTCGCGACCAACTGCGAGACAATGACCGAGGCTATACAGCAGATCGATACGGCGGAGATCACGCGCGCCGTGCGCACGGTGGAACTGGGCGACCTGCAAGTGCGCGAGGGCGATTTTATCGGCGTGGTGAACGGCAACCTGGTCGTTGCGAGCCAGAATATCAAGCAGGTGATGCACGATACGCTGCAACGCATGGATATCGATAGCCACGAGATCGTGACCCTGTACTCTGGCGAGGATGTGACGGAGGAGGAGGCGCAGCAGATGGTTCGCCGCGTCAAAGAGCAGCATTCGCATCTTGAAATCGAGCTTGTGAACGGCGGCCAACCATACTACGCCTATATTATTTCAGCCGAGTAAGCAACCCGGCTGCCAGGAGAATTATTATGACTGTTCGAATTGTGACAGACAGCACCGCCGATATTCCGGCAGAAGAGGCGGAGGCAGCGGGCGTTACGGTTGTGCCGCTGACCGTCTTCTTTGGCGACGATGCCTACCTCGATGGCGTGGAACTGGATAACGCGGGCTTCTATCGCAAGCTGGAGGCCAGTAAGGAGCTTCCAACCACCTCTCAACCTTCGCCGATTAAGTTTCAAGAGGCGTACACGCGCCTGATCGAGGAGGGCGCGGACGGCATCCTGTCGATTCACCTCTCTTCCAAACTGAGCGGAACCTACCAGTCGGCATTCAACGCGAGCACCTCTCTGCCAGACGATGTGAAAAAAGTACCCATTGAGGTCATTGACTCGCTGAGCATCAGCGTGGGGATGTCCCGCGCCATTCTGCAGGCAGCACAGGAGGCCCGTGATGGCTTGCCGCTAGACGAGATTAAGGCCCACGTCGTCGACCAACTCGAACGCACATACATTCTGGCCGTGCTGGATACGCTAGAGTACGTGCGGCGCGGCGGGCGCATCGGTACCGCCAGGGCCATGCTGGGCAATATGCTCAGCTTCAAACCGATTATTTCGCTCAAAGAAGGGGCCGTGGTCGCCGTGGAGCAGCCGCGCACGCGCAGCAAGGCGTACATCCGCGTCGCGCAGATGCTGGGCGATATGGCACCGCTGGAGGCGGTCTCTATCGCGGAGTCCGATGAACAGGTCGGCCTGCAGCTCGCGCAGGCGCTGAAGGCCACGTACCAGGGCGAGGTGCCCCGCTACAAGCTCGGCTCCGCGCTGGGCACCCATACCGGCCCTGGAACCGCCGCTATAGCGGTCGTAAAGGCTCGCCGCTAATATTTTTTTAACGTGTATAGGGGGATTGCTGCCGATGTCACAATTTTATCAGGTGCCCAATATCTACCAGGACAATAGCAACCAGTCACAGGGCTATTTCGCGTTCCGCTTCGTCTGCCAACATTGCCAGTGGCAGATCGATACTACACCGATCCGCTCGTCTGTATCGACCGCTACCAATATTATGGATATAGGCGTCGGCATGTTGGGCGGCTTCTGGGGTCGCGCAGCCGAGGCCGGTGAGCAGATCTACGGGAGCCAGTGGCACAAGGAGCAGGCGCAGGCGCTACAAAAGTCCTGGGCTCAGGTCGAGCATAACTTCCACTTCTGTCCGAAGTGTCACGCGACCGTCTGCATGCGTTGCTTCAATATGCAGCTCAACCTCTGCAACACGTGTGCGCCTGATCTCAAGGCCGATGGCGCGCAGTTCCAGCACCAGCTCAATATTGACGCGCAGCATCAGCAGATCGGGCAGAGCTACGAGGCTCCACGCTTCAACGTAGGCGCGATCCCTTCGGCGGCGACGCCCGATATGCTGAAACAGCCTGCTCAGCAGCTCAATGCCCCAGGGCAGAACGCGCCTCAGCTAAGTCCGGCGGCCATGATCGGCATGGGGACGCCCGGCTATCCACAAAGCGTGGCCTGTCCCACCTGTCGGCGCATGGGACCTCCCGGCAAGTTCTGCCAGGACTGCGGCACCAAGCTGCCCATGCCGGATCTGTTCTGTCCCGGCTGCTCGGCACCCGTCGAGAGTACGGCCCGCTTCTGCCAGGATTGCGGCGCGAAACTACACGGATAGGGCAGGAAAAAAGTTCTAACCATTGACTATCAGTGGATATCTCACGTACAATAGTAGTACTATGGTGATGCTTTACAGCACCCCGCACAAGGAAAAAAGCAGACGTAGTAGCCTGGCAGAAGCCAGAAATGAAACACTCTGCCAGAGCAAAACGTGTCCCTTAGTAAGGATACCCACGGTGGATGTCCACGGCGCTGGACCCTGTAGGTCGTTATTTTGTAATCAGGCCGACTAATCGTGAAGCTCCAAACTTATTCGTCTGCCACTCAAATGGCGTAACTACGAAGGAGAACGACTGTGGGAATGTTACGTGTGATGTCACGGCGCGGTGATGACCGTGTCACCTGGGACGAGCAGAAAGTTCAGGCAGGTGACCCCGAGGCGAGCGCCGCGATCCGCGAAGCAGAGCGCATCTTCTCGCAAGAGCGCGCAAAGGGCGCAACCGCCTTCCGCATCGTACCAGGCAAGCCAATCGAGCGTATTGAACAATTTGACGCTACGGCTGAACAGATAGTGATGGTCCCAAGGGTCGTCGGGGGATGAACGCGGTCCCCCAGGTGCTCACCGCCCTGTGCTGGATCGTTATCGCTTTCGCCATCTCACCAGTGGTATGGCTGCTCTTTCAACCATACTTCAGGGGATGGTTGCGTGCCGAACGGCGAGCCGCCAACCTTCTGCGCGCTATACTGACGCCTGAGCAGGTACACCAACTTTTATGGCGCGGATATCTGGAGATTCCCAGTCCGACTGAGCCTCAGCGCGTATATCGCGTCCCGAAGAGCAAGGGCTTTGTTCAGGTGATCGACAATGGCCGTGCGACCATGCGTCTCTGCCTGCAACCTGTCGAGTGTCTGCCCGATGCCGATGTCGTTGTGCTCCATAAGCTTATGATCGAGGCTAACGAAGAGACCTATCTTCAAAAGGCAAACAAATACTTCTGTATGGCTGAGTAAAACAGGATATCGCGATCCTGTGATCTCCAATGTTAAGCAGAGAAGGGGGCGCGCATAGACGCGCCCTTTCTATTCCTCGTCATCCTCGTCATCACTCGTCTCGACCTGTAAAATCTCGCGATGCCCGTTCTGCCGCACACAGGCATGGGGGCCACCATCCAACGGCGCGTGACAGAGCGGACAGACCGGTCGTCCGGCGTTGACAACCGCGATGATTGCCGTAGAGAGCTCGCGCGCATCCTCCAGCGAGAAGAGGAATGAAATAGCATCGTCCTCTCTCATCACAACCTGCGGCTCCTCATTGCTGTCCAGCACGATCTCCAGCCCGACGACGCTCAACAGAAGGGCCGTGCTATCTTCATCGTACCCGATCTTCATCTGGCCCGCCTGCAGCTCGTAGTCAGGCGTCCTGGGGAAGCTATCCGGCATCTTGCCCGGTGTGGGCTGCTCGCCCACGCGCGCTTCCGTGCGTAATACCTGCCCCTCGGTAAGCTGGGCCAGAGCCTGGTCCAGGGCCAGCGAGAGGCTGTTTAACTGCTCCTTCTCCATCCACATAATCGCGGAGCCACGCGAGGTCTGCACGAAGAGTCGGAAGCGGCGCTCGCCCGGTTTTCCCACGGCATCGGCACCAAGCACCCTGACACGTCCTAATTCTACACTCATTTTTCACCTCTCTCCTTACATGGGTTCTTGTCTCTAATATCCGCGTTCTGGATCGTAGCGATTGCGCAGCGCCTCGCCCGCGCGATAGCGGCGCAGGTTCTCGGCAAAGAGGGCTGCGAGCCGTTTCTCATAATGGACGCTCACACCCGAGATGTGCGGCGTCAGAATGACGTTTGGCAGCGTGTAGAGTGGGCTCTCCGCCGCCAATGGCTCGTGCTCTACCACGTCGAGTCCCACGCCCGCGATCCAGCCCGAGCGCAGTGCGCGTAGCAATGCCTGCTCGTCGATGACACGCCCGCGCGCGACGTTGACCAGGTACGCGTGCGGACGCATTGCGCGCAATTCCACCTCGCCGATCATGTGCTCCGTCTCACTCGTCAGGGGGACCACAAGGACGACATAATCGCTCTCGTGTAGCATATCATGCAAGCGCTCGCGTGGGTAGAGCTGATCGACATCGGCCTCGTACGCGTCGTCTGTAAGGGAACGCTTCGTCGCCAGCACGCGCATGCCAAAGGCCCGGCCCAGTTGCGCGATGCGCCGCCCGATGCTCCCGAGGCCAATGATGCCCAGCGTCTGCTCCCCCAATTCCCGTCCCCCTAGATTATACCAGTTCGCGCTGCGCGGCCATACGTGGCGATCCTGCAGGCGCACCATCTGCGGCCACGTGCGGTTGAACATCAGCATGCTGCCAAAGACATACTCGCCGACCGTATTGGCATGGATACCGACGGCGGTCGTCACGGTGATGCCGCTCCCGGCGTCCAGTATTCCGGTCGGTCGCAGATCGTCCACGCCGCCCGCCGAGTATTGCAGCCAACGTAGGCGCGGTGCCAGGATGCGCCAATCGTGCGGCACCCAGTAGGAGCACAATACTTCAGCATCGCGCAACCTGGCTAAGATCTCATCGGTATTAGTACTACACACTATCTCCGCCCCACCAGCCCTGCCCAGCATCTCCCGCGACTGTGCGGAAAACGCAAAGGTACTTACGACTTTTAGACAATCAGGCATACAGTATTCTTTCTCTCCTTGCGCAGGGAGGTGTGTCCCTGCTTTACCCCTTCAGTCTATCCGAAATCGTGGGCGCGTGGCAATAGGGAGGGGTTGCGAAAATGCGGGTTATTTGGCAATGGCCCACTCCAAATCCAACAAGCGTCTTCACAAAAGCGGGGGTACAATACAAGGGCACACTTCTATCACTATCCTGCTCGTCGCAAGGGCCTATCACTCATCATCTTTACAGCAACACAAGGAGAACACTGCTATGGAATCCAGAATGTCACGCCGTTCGTTCTGGGAGAGAGATGTCTTTCGCGGTATCGCTATCGCCTGCGTACTCTTTATTTTGCTGACGGTTATTGCCATGCTGCTCTTCCCCGGCGGCTCGGTGAGCGATCCTAAAGCGCAGCACTATGCCTTCTTCATGAATTTCTTCAGCGACCTGGGCGCGACCCACACCATCTCGGGTGCCTCCAATCTGCCCTCAATGATCCTCTTCATCATCGGCATGACGATCGTCGCCATCGCCCTCGTCGTCTTCTTCATAGCTTTCACTCGCTTCTTTACAACCTCCACCACTACGCGCTGGCTCGGACGCTTCGCGGTCGCGTTCGGCATTATCGCCAGCATCAGTTTTGTGGGCATAGCCGCGACGCCCTGGAACCTCTACCTGGATACGCATAACATGTTCGTACAGTGGGCGTTCCGCGCCTTTCTCGCCGCCGTGGTACTCTGCCTGATCGCGGTTCTGATCACACGGGGCTTCCCACGCCGCTTCGCCTGGGTCTTCGTGGCCTTTGCGGTCCTGCTCACCGCCTATATTTTCCTCATTACCTTCGGTCCCGCACCCAACACATTGGCTGGCTCGGTGATCCAGGCAACCGGGCAGAAGATCATTGTCTACGGCGCGATTCTCACCGTCCTTATCCAATCGCTTAATGCGCGCACCCTGCTGCCAGGTACGCAGCGTCGCCGCTAATAGGGACAAATTTCCCATTTATTTTCGGGCGCAGCCTTGCAGATGATCCTGGCCCGTTTACTATACTGACTCTATTTATTAGCATCGCACGCGAGCCGCTCTATTAAGAGCAGATCGTGTGCGATGCGATCGATGCGGACGGCACATGGCGCGGTTTTCCATAAGTTTTATATAGCGAGAAAAAAGATATTTGGAGTACGACTATGACGATATTGGTAACAGGCGGCACCGGCTTTCTGGGCACGGCGCTGGTGACGGAACTGATGCGGCAAGGGGAAGAGATACGCGTCCTGGCACGCGATGAGAAGAAGGCACGCGAGCGCTTCGGCAAAGCAGTTAAGGTCATTCAGGGCGAGATTACGGACCGCGCGCAGGTGTCGGCGGCGGTCGAGGACGCGACGCTTATCTATCACCTCGCGGGCATCCCCTATCAGGCGAGCGTGCCTGACGAGGTCTATCAGCAGACGCACGTCGAGGGAACGCGTATCCTGCTCGACGCCTGCCAGAATCAGAAGTTATTGCGCTTCGTCTATTGTAGCAGCGCTGGCGTCCTGGGCGAAACGGGGTCGACGCCGGGCACGGAGGATGCGCCGGTCGCGCCTACGAACATTTACGAACGTACCAGGCTAGAAGGCGAGGTTCTGGCGCTACAGGCCCATCGCACGCGCAACATACCCGTCACCGTCGTACGACCCGGACTGGTCTACGGACCGGGCGATTCACGTCTGCTCAGCCTTTTCGCGACAATCAAAAAGGGCTCGTTCCTACCACTCGTCGCTGGCGGCAAGGCGCTCCTGCAGCCAGTGTACATCGATGACTTGATTCGGGCTTTCTTGCTCTGCGCGGAACCGGCGGAGGCCATTGGCCATAGCTATAATATCGCGGGTGCCTCTACAGTCACCTTCCACGAATTCGCTCAATGCATCGCTCAATCCTTGCATAAGTCGCTGCGCGCTGGCAGCGTTGCGCCCTGGTTGGCCGATCTTGCCATGCCCACACTCGCGCTACTGCCAGCCTTCAAGGGTGAAAAGTCGCCATTTGCCCAGAGCCGCGTCGACTTTATGACCCAGAGCCGCGTCTACTCCATCGAGCGCGCCCGCAACGAGCTCGCCTACACGCCACGCGTAGGGCTGGACGAGGGGTTGAAGCGAACGGCGGAGTGGTATCAGAAGCATGGGTATCTTTAATCTTATAGATATACTCTCCCCAGGAACGGAGACCATAAGTTCTTTCAATGTTGCTTTTTTTTTGTTGGGTGTGCTATAATCCGATAGGTATAATATAAGAAAAGACAGCGGGATAAAGGATGAAAGAAAAGCCGCCACCGCCCTCTGTATGGAGCTCCATCGGTGCTTTAAGCGGGATGGGCGTCACAATAGCACTCCCCATAGTCTTGTTTACCATCTTAGGGAGCTACCTTGATGGGCTTATACATACCAGACCATTGTTTATACTTCTCGGGCTGCTGCTTGGCCTGATCACGGGAATCTATGGAGCATACCGTTTATTTAAAAGCGTATTTGGATAAGATAGACGGGAGACCATTAAGACCAACTGGACTGGCAGAGCTCGGCGAGTAGGGAGGATGCCGAGTGCAAATCTGGAAACTTCCTGTTATAAAAATTGCCCCGGACGAGATATTTTCTATCGGGGGCTTTCCGGTAACCAATACATTGCTGGCGACATGGATCGCCATCATTGTATTGCTGTTGCTATTCTACTTTGGCACACGCCGCCGCGATCTCATTCCCTCTGGTTTACAGAACTTCCTTGAGTGGGCAGTAGAGCTGTTGCTGGGATTGGTGGAGGGCGTTTCGGGCAAGGAAAAGGGCAGAAAGTTCTTTCCGCTCGTTGCTACGTTCTTTATCTTTATCGTGACCTGCAATCTGCTCGATGTCATCCCTGGCGTAGACACCATCGGGACGCTCGATGTCAATGCGATTAACCAGGCTCATGGTCAGCCGATCGCTGGATTTCTCCTGACCGGGAACATCTCCAACGCGATTATCCCCTGGATTCGGCCCGCGACCACCGACCTGAATCTGACGCTGGCTATGGCCGTCGTCTCGGTCGTCGTGACGCAGGGCTTCGGCTTCTACTACCTGGGCGCGGGCCAACAGATCAGCAAGTACCTGAACTTCAAGGCACTGTTCACAAAGTTCCCAATGGGCATTATCGACTTCATCGTGGGCCTGCTTGAGATCGTTAGTGAACTGGGTCGCATCATCTCGTTCTCCTTCCGTCTCTTTGGCAACGTCTTCGCGGGCAGCACGCTGCTGGCGGTCTTTGCCTTCTTGCTACCGGTCGTCACGAGCGTTATATTCATTCCATTCGAGATCTTCGTCGGTTTCATCCAGGCATTCGTCTTCGCGATCCTGACCCTGGTCTTTATGGAACTCGGCAGCACCGGACACGACCACGGCGACAGCAGCTCGGAGCACGAGGCTGAACAGGAATTCGAGCAGGAGAGGAAGCGCGAGGCTACAGCGGTAGCGCATTGATTAATGTATAGGCTTAGTTTGAAGACATTTTGAACGTTCCATTGTAGTGCTACTCGCGGATATTATGCCCGCGATTGCATAAATATTAAACTTGAACAGACATTTTTTCTGCTTCGTCCTTAAGGAGGATTTTCATCATGAATATCACACCACTCGCAGTAGCTCTGGCAATTGGTCTTGGCGCAATCGGCCCTGGCATCGGTATCGGTATCCTGGGTGGGCAGGCCGTGAACGCCATCGGTCGCAACCCGGAAGCTGAGCCTCTGATCCGTACAGATATGATCCTGGCGATCGTGTTCGCAGAAGCTATCGCTATTTACGCCCTGGTCGTCGCCCTGCTGATCCAGTTCGTCGCAGGCGTCAAGTAATACCAGTTCCGGCCTCAGTAGAGAGACGTAGCGCGTTGTGCCCTGTATTCTTTTCTACTTATGAGAGTACTCACAACCTGCCGCGTCTCAGTACTGTGTAGGGATGGTCCAGGTACTACCTCTGACGAAAGGAGGCGTCCATCGTGTATTCACTTATCCTTGCTGCTGATAGCGGCAGCGGTATCTCTGGAGGCTTAGGTATCAACCTCTGGGCCTTCATCTCGCAGCTCGTCAGCTTCATTATAGTTTTTGTCGTCCTCTGGCGCTTGCTCATGCCTATCTTGCTCAGAACGATGGAGAACCGGCAGAATCTGATCCGCGAAGGCGTTGAGAACGCCGATCGCGCCAAGCGCGACCTGGCGGAGGCCAACGAGCGCGCAGAGCAGATCCTGGCGGAGGCGCGTCGGCAGTCGCAAGAAACAATCGAGCGTGCCGCTCGGGTCGCCGAGCAGGAAGCCCGTCGCATCCGCGAAGAGGCCCGCGTCCAGGCTGAGCAGATCAGCCAGCAGCAGATCGCGCGCATTCAGCAAGAGGCCAATCGCGCTCGCATCGAATTGAGCCGCATGGTCGTCAACCTCTCTATTGATGCCGCAGGCAAAGTTATCAACAGATCGGTCGATAGCAACGACAACCGCCGCATGGTGGAGGAGTTCGTGACTGCTAGTAGCCAGACGAGGGAACGCTAATGCTTAATGGAGCGATCGCACGCCGCTACGCAGAAGCTGTCTTCGATCTGGCAATGCGGCAGAATACGCTCGACCGCACACTCGAAGACGTGAGACATATAGCCCAGCTCTTCGCTATTCGCAAGCTGTCCTATCTCTTACGCGAGCCGAATATTCCGGCGAAACGTAAAGAGTCTGTCCTACGTCAGGCCCTGGCGGACAAGGTGTTGCCGACATCGCTCAACCTCGTGCTGCTCGTTGTGCAGCGCGAACTGGTCGATTCAATGCAAGGCATCGCCGCCGAGCTTGAGCAACGCGTTCTAGACTATAGAAACCAGACAATTGCAGAAGTTACGACGGCAGCGCCTCTGGATACTGCACAGCAGGCTCTTGTGAAGAAGGCGCTCGAACAACATACAGGCAAAACCGTAATTATGCATACGCGGATCGATCCGCGTATCATGGGTGGCATCGTGGCACGTGTGGGAGACCAGGTCATCGACGGCAGCATTCGCTCCCGCCTCGCGGCCCTGCAGCAGAATCTGCTGAATAACGTTTCAACAGCTCAGGGCGATTTTTCCGCTGAGGAGCTCGCGCAGGTGATCGGCGATGGCCACTACGGTGACGTACCCGCCGCGAAACAACCGTCCTCTCCAACCCAGGCGCAAGTGTAGCATACTCGTAGCGAATATGCTCCGCACCGCCCCGGTGGGGAGATGAGTAGATAGTAAAACTAGAGAAACCCCTGTAATGTCTTTCCACATTCCGTTTCATACGGTTAATACGGTAGGCGTCACCGGGAAACACCAGGAGGATTAAGATGGCATCTTGGGCTGATGAAATCAGTGCCATCATAGAGAAAAACATCGCAGGCTTTGGCAGCGATACCACCTCGACGGCCAGCGTCGGGACCGTGATCGCGGTTCAGGATGGTATTGCACGCGTGTTCGGTCTGCAGGATGCGAAATATCTTGAATTGGTAGAGTTCCCTCGCTCAGGATTGTATGGCCTGGCCTTTAACCTTGAAGAAGAGACGGTCAGTTGCCCAATCCTTGGCGATTATACACATATTCATGAAGACGATGAGGTACGCACGACGGGGCGCATCGTTGAGGTTCCGGTCGGCGATGCGCTGCTCGGACGCGTGGTGAACCCGCTGGGTCAGCCACTCGATGAGCGCGGCCCCATCAATACCGATAAGACCCGCCCGGTCGAGCGCGTCGCCCCTGGTGTGATTACGCGCCAGTCGGTGAATACGCCCGTGCAGACAGGTCTGAAGGTGATCGATAGCATGATCCCTATCGGTCGCGGCCAGCGCGAACTGCTCATCGGCGACCGCCAGACCGGTAAAACGGCTATCGCCATCGATACGATCATCAACCAGAAGGGCAAAAATCTGCTGTGTATCTATGTGGCGATCGGTCAGAAGAACTCTTCGGTCGCGCGCACGCAGGCGCTCCTTGAAAAAGAGGGCGCGATGGAATACACGATCATAGTGGTCGCGGGTGCCTCGGACCCGGCTCCGTTGAAGTATCTCGCCCCCTATAGCGGTTGCGCGATGGGCGAGGAGTTTATGGAGAGCGGGCGCGATGCTCTAATCATTTATGACGACCTGAGCAAACACGCCGAAGCTTATCGCAACATCTCGCTGATCATTCGTCGCCCTCCAGGACGCGAAGCCTACCCTGGCGATGTGTTCTACCTGCACTCTCGCTTGCTGGAACGCGCCGCCCGCCTGAACGAAGATTACGGCGGTGGTTCGCTAACAGCCCTACCGATCATCGAGACCAGAGCGAACGACATCTCGGCCTACATTCCGACGAACGTTATCTCGATTACCGACGGC
The DNA here is from genome assembly GCA_030854195.1 of Chloroflexota bacterium. Taxonomy (GTDB): domain Bacteria; phylum Chloroflexota; class Ktedonobacteria; order Ktedonobacterales; family Ktedonobacteraceae; genus JACDAE01. The sequence goes on along the minus strand of JALYTQ010000018.1, from coordinate 10,443 downwards.
CAGATCTTCCTTGAAACCGACCTGTTTAACGCGGGCCAACGCCCAGCCGTGAATACGGGCCTCTCGGTCTCACGAGTGGGCAGTAGCGCGCAGACGCGCGCCATGCGCCAGGTGGCTAGCTCGCTGCGCCTCGACCTCGCGCAGTTCCGCGAACTGGCGGCGTTCGCCCAGTTCTCCTCGGACCTTGACAAGTCGACAAAGGCGCGTATCGAGCGCGGTCGCCGCATCACCGAGATCCTCAAGCAGCCCCAGTATCGACCGGTCCCGGTTGAGAAACAGGTTATGATTATCTACGCGGCAAACAATGGCTACCTGGATGATGTGCCTGTCGAGTTGGTCGCCGAATGGGAGTCCTCACTGTATCGCTACATGGACGCCAATCATCCAGAGGTCGGTCAGGAGATTATCGAGAAATCCGTTGACCAGCGCAATAAGATGTCCGATGACCTGCTGAAAAAGATGGGCAACGCTATCGAAGAATATAAGAGGACAGCAGCACCACATCCACAGGAGGAGCAGAAAAAGACTGCATCGCCTGAAGAGGCTGCCCAGGCCGCTGAACAGACGCAGCAGGCGAGCAGCTAGGAGGCAGGCTCATGCCATCAACCCGAGAAATTCGGCGGCGCATACGTTCGACTAAGAATATGGCGCAGATCACCAAGGCCATGCAGATGGTGGCGAGCAGCAAGATGCGCAGGGCACAGGAGCGCGTACAACAATCGCGCCCCTATGCCGATCATCTACGCGAGCTTGTCTCGCACCTCGCGAATGCACAGGGCGGGGAGGTTGAGAGCGGCGATATCGCCCTCCTGCAGCAGCGCCCGGTGCGCAACGTCGCCTTCCTGGTGATCTCGCCCGATCGCGGCCTGAGCGGGGCGCTGTCCAGCAATATCAACCGCAGGGCCGCCGTAGCGGCCCTCGAACAGCAAAATGAACTGACCGAACGCGGCCAGAAACCGAATATACAATATGTCGCCGTCGGTCGTAAAGGACGCGACTTCATTGTACGCACACAGCAGTTGCTGGTCGCGGAGTTCACGAACCTGGGTGATCGACCATCGATTAACGATGCCTCGACCATCGCGCAGGTTGCCATCGACATCTTCCTGAAAGAGGAGGCCGATGTCGTCTACATGGTGTATCCCAAATTTGTGAATACGGTGACACAGCAGCCGATCGTAGTGCAGCTTCTGCCAGTCGAACAGCCAAAACAGGAAGAACAGACAAAAATCGACTACATCTACGAGCCGGGTCCGACCGAGATCTACCAGGCTCTGCTTCCTCGCTACGTGGATACGCTGATCTACCAGGCTCTGCTGGAAACGGTTGCCAGTCAGCTCTCCGCGCAAATGGTGGCGATGAAGAACGCGACCGATAACGCGAACGAACTGGTTCAAGATCTCACCCTGGTCTATAATAAGGCGCGCCAGTCAGCTATCACGACGCAGATCCTTGAGGTAGTGTCCGGCGCAGAAGCGTAATAACAACATGTAGAGGGTTATGTAAAAGAGTCCTTATCGATACGGTAAGGTGCCTCTACAATGGAGAAATAGATGACAACACAAACTCGCGCAAAAGGTAAAGTTGTGCAGGTGCTGGGGGCCGTCGTAGACATTGAGTTCCCACCTGACCAGCTACCAGAAATCTTTCACGAAGTCGTTACCCGTCCCGCCGATTCCGACCATGATCTCGCGCTAGAGGTCGAGCAGCAGCTCGGCAACAACTGGGTACGTTGCGTGGCGATGGGTCCGACCGATGGTCTGCAGCGCGGAACCGACGCCTTCGATACAGGCCACGCGATCACGGTGCCGGTCGGCGAAGAGACGCTTGGGCGTATCTTCAATGTGCTCGGCGAGCCCGTCGACAACAAACCCGATATACCGAATGCGCCACGTTATCCCATTCACCGACCCGCTCCCGACCTGGAGGACCAGGCTTCCGAGGTCGAGGTCTTCGAAACAGGCATCAAAGTCATCGACCTGATCTGCCCCTTCATGAAGGGTGGTAAGATCGGCGTCTTCGGTGGCGCGGGCGTCGGCAAGACCGTAATCATCCAGGAGATGATCAATAATATCGCGAAGGTGCATGGCGGCTATAGCGTCTTCGCAGGCGTGGGTGAGCGCACCCGCGAGGGCAACGACCTGTATCACGAGATGGAAGAGGCGCATGTACTCGAACGCCTGGCGATGGTCTTCGGCCAGATGAACGAGCCTCCCGGCGCGCGTCTACGCGTGGCCCTGAGCGGCCTGGCGATCGCCGAATACTTCCGCGACGAGGGCGGTAAGGACGTCCTGCTCTTCATCGACAACATCTTCCGCTTCACCCAGGCTGGTGCCGAGGTCTCCGCGCTGCTCGGTCGTATGCCTTCCGCAGTGGGCTATCAGCCTACGTTGGCGGAAGAGATGGGCGAGCTGCAGGAGCGCATTACGTCGACCAAGAAGGGCTCGATCACTTCGATGCAGGCCGTCTACGTTCCCGCTGACGACTACACCGATCCGGCCCCGGCCACGACCTTTGCCCACCTCGACTCGACGATCGTGCTGGAGCGCGCCATCTTTGAGCAGGGCATCTATCCCGCCATCGATCCGCTGCAATCCGTGAGCCGCATTCTTGATCCGCAGGTCGTGGGTGAAGAGCATTACACCGTGGCCCGTGGCGTGCAGCAGATCCTGCAGCGCTATCGCGACCTGCAAGACATCATCGCCATTCTGGGCGTCGATGAGCTCTCCGACGAGGACAAACTAACCGTGGCTCGCGCGCGCAAACTGCAGCGTTTCTTCTCGCAGCCGTTCACGGTCGCAACGGTTTTCACCGGTCTCGAAGGTCGCCAGGTGCCGCTCAAAGAGACGGTCGGAAGCTTCAAGGAGATACTCGACGGCAAATACGACTATATCCCGGAGAACTTCTTCTATATGAAGGGGAATATCCAGGAGGTCGTTGAGTCTTACGAGGCCGATAAGCAGAAGGGTCAGTAGCGATGGCAAACGACAACACCTTACATGTTGAGGTCGTGACTGCCGAACGCGAATTGTACAACGGTGAGGCGGACACGGTGAATGCTCCAGGCTCCGAAGGACGCCTGGGCATCCTGCCGCGCCACGCCCCCTTGCTGGCCTTCTTAAAGGCTGGCGAGCTGCGGATCGACCTGCAAGGAGCGGAAGACGCGATCTTCGTGTCGGGCGGCTTCCTTGAGGTGTATGAAAATACCGTCACCGTCCTCGCCGATTCGGCTGAGCACGCCGAAGAGATCAACCAGGCACGCGCCGAAGAGGCGCGTCGCCGCGCTCAAGAGCGTCTGGCAGAGGCCCACGACGATCAGGAGCGCGCCGATCTGCAGGGTTCCCTCCAACGCGCCGTTAACCGCCTGCGCGTAGCCGAGCTGGCTGGTCGCCGCGGTCGCCGCCGCATCGAGTCTTCCAGGAGCTACGACCAGGAATAAGTACATAACACTGAATTATGCTGGCCCCTGTTCAATAGAAATGGAGCTTGCTCATCTTTATTGAACAGGGACACTAAGTATGCCCCCTCATAAACACAGGAGAGTCGTATGTCTCTTGCTCTTTTTTTTGGAACTCCTGCATGGGGGCACACTAATCCCTCACTTCCACTTGTTGCTGAACTGGTACAACGAGGAGGCCAGATTGTCTATTACTCTCTGGAAGAGTTCCAGCCCGCAATAGAGCAGACAGGTGCCACATTCCGAAGTTATGGCAATGTCTTCTCCTTTGACTACACACGATGGGATGAGAACGGCTTTCTCGTAGTTCGTCAACTCCTCCAAGCCACGGAATGCATTCTCGATCAGTTCCTCAAGCAAATTGAGGAAGCGTGCCTCTCTCTTTATTACACATGGCGGCATGAACAGCGCCAGCGAGGCTCTGTATTATGGAATACCTCTGCTGGTTATCCGCAAGCGACCGACCAGTATTATGTAGCAAAACGCGTTGAACAATCAGGTGCAGGGCTACAACTGGATCGAAAAAAGGTGACTTCCGCTCTGCTAAGTCTCACGGCAACAAAGATACTTAATGCTTCTCGTTTTGCACAGGCCAGCAAAAAGATTGGAGAATCTTTGCGACAGGCAGGTGGATATATGCGTGCTGCTGATGAAGTCCAACTCTTCAAACAACGGTATGCTCTTATTTGAGTCGATGTCTTGATAGCCATCACCGGGCGCTATCCTTCATGGCTATGAGCACGTCCTTATATTGAGCTGACAAACGAGGAGGGAAGACATTTCCCTCCTCGCATCATTATACGCAGCTAGAAACTCCCGCCTCCACCACCACCGAAATCTCCGCCACCTCCGCCTCCGCCAAAGTCTCCGCCGCCACCTCCGCTATTATCGCCGCCACCGAAGTCTCCACTGGCTCCCCCGCCGAAGCCGCCCTGGTCGCCTCCGTTATTATTGCCTCCGCCAAAGTCTCCGCTGGCTCCCCCGCCGAAGCCACCCTGGTCATTCCCAAAATTGCCCTGATCGCCACGCTCGTCGCCCTCACCAGCCTGCTTGCCCAGCTCGTAGCCGACCAGGCCACCAGCCGCAGCGCCCAGTCCACCGGCGGCCCAGGGATTCATCCCCTGATTCTGGTTGTAGCCGCCAGGATAGTTGGGGCCGTAGTTCTGCGGATAGCCGCCCTGGTTGTAAGGTTGGTTAAATTGATTGTAGTTCGGATCATAGTTGGGTCTTCTGCCAAAGAAGCCGCCGCCACCACCTCTGCGTCGACGGCTCAATACGCCGAACACGAGGACTGCCGCGACGACGATCAGGCCGACGCAACATAGCCCGCTAGCCCAGCTAAAGCCGCCTCCATTCACGCCAGGAACCGAGAAGGCACCATTGCCCGACGCGCCCTGTAGCGATTGCAGCGCGGCCACCGTCGCGCTGGTGTAGTTTTTGTCATTGCGGAAACTAGTGGCGAAGGCGTTACGCGCATCGGCGTACTGATTATTCGAGAGCGATACGCTGCGCCCGCCTACAATTGTGAGATGTTGGTGCACGGTATCGATCGCGATAACAATCTTGTTGCTACTATTGATACTCCCCTTAGCCGTCTGATCAAAGCTTGATGTGGAGCCTGAAAAGTTGTTTACCGTGTAAATATCTACCGGATACGACAGCGCAGATCCCGCGCTATTCACCCGCGACTGATCGAGGACGCCTGCCCGATCGTAGATGTTCACCGTATTAGCGAATGCTGCCGTAGTCATAACTAATAGCAGGCAGAACGCGGATATAGTGGCGAGCAGACCTGTGCCTAGCCTTCCAATCCGCGCTCGGGATGTGCCTGGCCTATACTTTTTCCTCATGTTCCATCCTTCTTTTTTAGCAATCACAGTTCTCTTGTAATTAACGAAGCTGCGGCTCTGTTCTCCAACCCATTTTACCATGTTACCTTATGTCTAATATACGAGCCAGGCACCCCAAATGTTGAAAGAAGCGATGAAAAAAGAGGCGTTCGGGAAGGAAGCGACCGCCAGAGGTGCGATGCCACACTGTGACTTTCCCTTCCTCCTAGACCGCTCAGCGGCTAGCATACTCGTGACTTGATGTACTCGGCCTGGCAAAACCGGCACCGAGCCACACGCAGATGAGCAGGATGAGGCCGAAGGGTGTGCTGACACCGCTGGTTGCCAGGCGCTCGAACAAACCAGCAATCGCGCTATGTTGCGAGGTCAGCGCTCCGAAGGCGGCGATCAAGAGTATGGTCAGCAGGCCGGTGATTACCGAGTATATGGCCCAGCCACGTCCCCAGTGTGGTTCTTGCGCGAAACGCCGGGCTAAAACGAAGTAGCCAACCGCTATAGCCGTGATGCAAACATAGGCAAAAAGGTTATGAATTGTTCCATGAAGAGTCGGGGATGTCAGGATGGCCCCTCTGGGATAGCCAGGTGCTGCATCCTGGGAAAAGAAGCCGTCGGCAATCATGCCAATACCTTCCAGGCAGCGCAGGATCGGATACCAGAGCGCGCCCACGCCTCCTTTGAGGATCAGGTGCCAGACGAACGCCATAATGATAGTGACCAGCCCGAAGAAGACAAAATTGACCTGTTGCACCCACCCGCCAGCTCCCAGGCTGAGCGCGCTCACTGCCTGCTGCCAGGCATTGTAGTCAGGCCGAGTCACGCCTTCGACCAGATAGGTTATCGTGAAAAGCAGCGATCCCACGGTGCCGCAGGTAAGCAGGATCAGCAATGAACGAGACAGTGGTTTGACTAAGGGAAGATCAGCTCCAGGAGTCCCAGACGTAGCTGGCCGGTTCGCGGACAACGGACGATCAGAGATGTTAGCCATTGATGTACCTCCTGTGTGTTATATCTACTTATTCTCTCAAGAAGCTTTCATATACCAACTTTGATTTGTTGATGAGAGTATAAAGCGGATACCGTTGCCAAAGCGTTGCCTTGAAGCGTTGCCTGGATGGGGTATCATCAATGCTGCGGAAGAACAGACAAAAAATACGCCTGATGCGGAATAGCGGGGAAGCCTTAAAAGATTGCCAGGAGAGAAAAAAAGCAAAGGGCAAGTTGACTTTTCAAAGATACTCTGTCAGCTCGCCCTATCTCACTATCTACGAGATATACAATTTTGTTTAGCGTGGCACAACAATCTACTTAGCGCCTGTTCTCGCCCGGGGTATCTCCCCGGTTGGAGGTGCCGCTGAAGTTGCCACCAACATCGTCGCCGCGCGGATCAAAGCCCTTCTTGTGCAGATCTGGCGTGCCCAGACGATCCTCAACGATGCCCCCACGCGTATCGATACCAGGCTCGGGAGTGGACTTGTTCGCCTTGCCTTTATATGCACGCGTGCGGAACAGGCCAGTCGCTTGAGCTACAAACACGATGATAAACGCGAGAAGCACGATACCTAAAAAGATCCATATTGCAGTGATCATTCTATCCTCCGGTTCCTGGTTACGCCTGCAAACCACAGGCATGTGCTACACTCTATTACACTTAGGAACACGAGACACACAGCCTCCTGGATACAATATGTTACCTCGTAAAACGCTACTACTGGGAACCTCCTAATATCCATCCTCAAAAATGGGCACGCCATCTTCCCTGGAGATATAGTAACGATGGTGTACCCTGGCACCTCGTGCCGGATAGCTCAAAGACCTCACAGTATTGAGCAGGAAGAAACAGAGCGGCGCGGGAAGCAGCAAGCCCCACGCGAGATAGAGCAACACACTACTGGCAGTTACGGCATACAGGAGACCAGCTACGAGCGAGAGCGCCAGAGAAGCCCCGAGAATGAGCTTGATGCGCGACCTGCTAATCACTACCTTTCTCCTCACTTTTTTGTAACTCTTCAGATACCCCTTATCTTCCTAAACGCTTTTTCTGAGCGCCACTTAAAATCCGTGATTACTCGTCATTGTCCTACAGTCATGCTACAATAAAAGCACTGACATTGTATAGTACAGGTGCAGTCACCCCGCAGGGATGCAGCGAATCGTCATTGCCTTTCTGCGGCGTTGAGTACGTTAAACGGAGTAGAAATACGTATGAGTACAATACCTTCCAAGCGGCCCCGGCCCTTTGTCCTGATCATTATGGATGGTTGGGGCATCAATCCGAGGAAAGAGGGCAATGCTATCGCCCTGGCGCGCACGCCAAATATCGACAAGCTGGCACAGACCTGGCCGCATACAGCGGTTAAAACGTCTGGTCTAGCGGTCGGTCTGCCCGAGGGCCAGATGGGTAATTCCGAGGTGGGCCACCAGAACATTGGCGCGGGTAAACGCGTCCTCCAGGACTATACCCGCGTGAGCGAGTCGATTCAAGACGGGACTTTTTTCCAGAATCCCGCGTTCCTTAAAGCGGTCGAGCATGTCAAGAAAAACCATTCACAGCTCCATATTTGCGGTTTACTTGGCAACGGCGGCGTTCACGCGCACGAAACACATCTTGAGGCGCTGCTCAAGCTGGCCCACATGCACGACATCGAGCAGATCTATATCCACGCCTTCAGCGATGGACGCGATACATCCCCAACAGGCGGCGTCGAGTTTATGCGCTTGCTGGAGACGCGCGCGCGCGAGATCGGTGGCAACTTCCCGGCAAAGGTCGCGACGGTCAGCGGGCGCTACTATGCGATGGACCGCGACAACCGCTGGGACCGCACGGGCATGACGTATTTCGCGATGACGCGCGGCGAGGGTCTGAAGGCTGGTTCGGCCCTGGCAGCCATTCAACAATCATACGACCAGAAGGTGACTGACGAGTTCATCCTGCCAACGGTAGTGATGGAGGACGATCATCCCGTGGCCGTGGTCAAAGAGGGCGATGCCGTTATTCATTATAACTTCCGGCCCGATCGCGCGCGCCAGCTCACCAAAGCCTTCGTGCTCAAGGAGCTCCCTCCACAGGCCGAGGGCAAGTTCAATCGCGGTCCGCGCCTGGCTGATCTGGCCTATGTGATGATGACCGAGTACGAGACGGGACTCGATGCCGATGTGGCCTATCGCGCCGACGAGGTGGATATGCCGCTGGCGCGTGTGATCTCGGAGTCGGGCCTGCGCCAGTTCCATACCGCTGAGACCGAGAAGTACGCGCACGTCACGTACTTTATCAATGGGCGGCGCGAGACTCCCTTCCCCGGTGAGGATCGCTTCCTGGTGCCTTCGCCTAAAGTGCCAACCTACGATCTGCAGCCAGAGATGAGCGCGGCAGGCATCACCGATACCGCCGTCGAGCATATCCGCAGCGGCTCCTATGACTTCGTTATTATGAACTACGCCAATGCCGATATGGTTGGTCATACCGGCGTGATCGAGGCAGCGATCAAGGGCGTCGAGACCGTCGATACCGGCGTGGGCCGCGTCGTGGAGGCCGCGCTCTCCGTGGGCGGTGGCGTGCTAATCACCGCCGACCATGGGAACGCGGAACAACTGATCGAGTACGATACCGGCAAGCCCTTCACGGCCCACACGACCTTTCCTGTCCCGCTCTATCTGGTAGTTCCTGGCCTGGAGAGCGCCCACCTGCGCACTGATGGCATTCTCGCCGATGTGTCGCCGACGATCCTACAGATCCTCGGCATCCCACAGCCAAAGGATATGCAGGGACGCTCGCTCCTATTGCCATAATAGCTTCAGTTGCAGCTTGCAATGGAATAGTTGCAAAAGCACAAAAAGTTATCCACATACTGTGTTGAAATATGTGGATAACTTTCCATACGCGTGGATAAACCGTGCGTATTGACTGTCAAGCCGCACTTGACCGCAAGGATGCATAGTAGGAATGGCGCTTGCCCCCATCCGATTGCCCACGAACTCCACGCCATAACCTGATCGCGCTTGCCGAACAAGACCGTTATTTTGAGACAACATATGGTAAGATGAAATAGAAAGATGTGATTTGGTAAAAAAAGAAGCTGGGAGAAAGGAAGTAAAGTCATGCTTGATGAAGGAAAACCAGGGGAAAGGGAAGAGGCCGAGCCAGTTATTAAAATTGAAGCTGAAGGTAAGTATGAGATTAAAGGACAACGTTTTACTGTCCAGGAAATCCTGGCTATTGAGAAATGGATAGATGAGCACCAGGAAGACTTGAAAGGACAGGCAGAATATCAAGAAAAAGAACGATTGTTGCAACGTTTGCGGGACGCTACGGGTGAGCGTTATGAGGTCTCGCTTGTTGGAAATGCCGTGGAGATTTATCCTGTCGAGTGGAAATATTCTAATGCAGAAAGTCCTTTCGAAGCGGAAGCAGAAAGGTTTCCGTACACCATAGAAGACCTTAAAGATCATATCCGTTCTTATGGTAATGAGGTCGATTAAAAATTGCCAGAGAGTGTATGTTCAGTCTTTCTCAATTTCAGCAATGATGCAAGACCCTTCATTCATTGGACTCAATGGGTAGTATTTGCTCATATCGTGGCTCTCCGTTGGGGCTAACCGGCGCGGGCGAGCAGAGCAAGTGGCACTACCAGGGTCGCGCCATCTTCACTGCGCAGGAGAGCCGCGCGCTCGCGCAATCCCGAAGAAAAGACCTGTTCGTGCTTGAAGAAGTAGTTGATGACGCCTGTCTTGCCTTCGTATTCACCACTACAGATGCGCACGCGCGCGCCCACGACGAACGCCAGATCGGGTTGTACAGGCTGCCAGTCTGTCTGCGCGCCCTGTTCCGGCAACGAGATAAGCAGATCGGGAAAGAGCTCATGGCGCAGGGATGTCGTCCCCGAGAGTAGGGCCAGCGCGCCCTGGTACTTGCTCAACAGGTTCGTCACATGCACAGGCATCATCAGCGTGCCCAATCCCTCGGTCAGGCATAACGTGAGCGGCGGCAGGTGGTCCTGCACGCTGGCAAGATCGGCGCTGGCGAGCAGGTTAATGAGGTCTGCGCGCAGAAAGCCTTCCAGGTCGCGCAACTCGATACTGCTGGCAATCATACCGCTGATGTTGGAGAGCAGAGCCTGGTGTAGGAACGCGAAGTTCACC
>JALYTQ010000179.1 GCA_030854195.1 Chloroflexota bacterium | reverse complement strand
CGCTATAGTACTACCTACTTTGCCTTGCTGCTTATTATACCAGACAGATGGTACATTTGGAAAAGTCTTGTTCCACTTCTTTCCTTACCCATTAGAAACAGAAATGGTCATACATAACCAGTAGGGTCCATCCGCTTCCCTACGATACAACTGGGCCGGATGGAGGCAAGCCCCATCCCTACTGAATAGATACGGTATAATAAAGCAGCAAAGATGTATAGCACGTAAGGGGCAATCATGGATACAGGCATGCGGGGAATGGCTGAGGAAGCTGCGCGCCTCCTCCTTCACCATTTTCGGGAGCAGCATAGAGACTGGGATGAGGACAGGACGCCACTTGATGAGCTGGTGGCGTGGCTCGGTTTCTCCGTAGAAACATTTCATCCCGACGATGAGCCGGACGGCACGTATGGCTATGTAGATCCCGATGAAGACGAACGCCTGATCTGGCTACGCCGCAACCTGCCCGAGACGCTTCGGCGCTTCACGCTCGCGCACGAACTGGGCCACGTTATACTGCATTGTCACGGCAACCAACCAGGAGAGCACCTGCCCGCAAACCTCAATACGCTGCTCGCTGCATGGAAGGAGCAGCCCGTTCCCGAAATTTCGCACGCGGACCCCTGCCATGATAACGATGTGCAGGAGAGCATGACGGGGCTTATTGACCAGGAGCAATTTCAGAACGCGCTCGGCATCGGCCAGCAGTACGATCCAAGGAGCCAGCGCGAGATCGCCGCCAACTTCTTCGCCGCCGAGCTCCTGATGCCGTTTGAGATCGTTCACACGCGCTACCTGGAGCAGCCACCGGCTTCGCTCGCCACTACCTTCGCTGTCTCCAACGCCGCCATGCTGAATCGTCTGGCTGGTATGCTCAAAACACCAGTCACACCAGAGCGTGAGCGCAAGGAGACACCACCTGCTCCTACAAGCGATACCGCTAAAAAAGCATACGACGAATTTCAGCGCGCCGCCATTGAGGCTCCGACGCCCGCGCTCATCGTGGCGGGACCCGGCAGCGGCAAGACCAGCACGCTGATCGGTCGCGCCGAGTATATTATTCGCGACCTCGGCGTGTCCGCGCCACGCGTGCTGGCCCTCACCTTCTCACGCAAAGCGGCACAGGAGATGGAGGAACGTCTGCAACAGGCTCTCAACGTTGATCCAGCGCGAGCCCCCTCCTCATTGCCCGAAGTGAGCACATTTCATGCCTTCTGCGCCAACCTCCTGCGCCAGTATGGCACGCTGGTAGGGCTACGCGAGGATTTTATGTTGATCGACGAGGCGGAGGGCTATTTCCTCCTGCGCCAGATGTCGAACAAGATGCGCCTGCACCACTATCAGAAATTGCAGGCACCCGCGTACTACTTTCCCGATATGCTCAAGGCCATCTCACGTGCCAAAGACGAACTGATCTCGCCACAGGATTACGCGCAACTCGCGCAACGTATGCTGGAGCAGGCACGCGACGAAGAGGCGCTACAGAAGGCGGAAAAGGCCCAGGAGGTCGCCGCCATCTACGCGCTCTATGAGCAAGCATTAGAGCGCAGGGGCGATAGCGACTTTGGTGGCCTGCTGGCGTTGACCGTGCGGCTCTTTCGCGAGCAACCGGAGATTCTGCGCGAACAGCAGCAGAAATATCAGCACATCCTGGTCGACGAATTTCAGGACGTGAACCGGGCCAGCGGCGTACTTCTGCGCGACCTGGCGGGCAAGGAGCAGCACGTCTGGGTGGTCGGAGACGCCAACCAGGCTATTTATGGTTTTCGCGGTGCCTCGCCCGCCAATATCAGCCAGTTCACTGAGGATTTCCCTGGCGCGGTCGTTCTGCCGCTCAGTCGCAACTACCGCTCGCAACCCGATCTCGTTGCCATCGCGGAAGCGTTCCGCTGCGTGCAATTGGAGTTAGGGCAGGAGCCAGGCAAGAATCAGCCGGTACGCCTGACGCGGGACGGTACCTGCGTCACTTTAGCAAAGGCAACCGACGAAGCGAGCGAACTGACGGGACTGGTGCAGGATATCCGCTACAAACGAAACTCCGGCTTTACCTATAAGGATATGATCGTCCTGTGCCGCACACGCGCCCAGGCCCAGAAGGTTTCGCGCGCGCTGGCAAGGGCCGGTATCCCGGTCATCGAGCGCGGGGGCATGCTTGAACAAGAACATATCAAAGACGTTCTCTCTATCCTCCTGCTGCTAACCGATAGAAGTGGCATGGGCATCCTACGTGCGGGCCGCCAGAGCGAGCATCCTCTCAGCCAGAACGATGTCGAAGCCCTGCTGCTGGCCGCCCGTGAGCAGAAGACAGGTCCAGGCATCTTGATCGGCAACGGTGAAGCGCCCGTGGGAATGAGTATCCAGGGACGTAGCTCGCTACTACGCCTCTCTACTATCCTGCAAACACTCAGGCACGCGCCCGATACCTGGTCGCTCCTGGCCCAATACCTCTTTATTGAAACCTCGCTCGTGCGGGACCGCCTCTACAACCGGGAGAGCAAGCAAGATAGCTCTATTCTGACCGATTACGCGGCATTATTACAGCTCGCCCGCCACTACGACCAACAGAGACGCCAGCCGCCCTCGGAAGCAAGTGGCCAGGGTGAGCAAACGATAACGCTGGAAGAGCGCGCAAAGGGCTTCCTCGACTATCTCAGCCTGCTGGTATTGCTGCGGCAGGACGGCAACAATCGCCAGAGCTCCGACGAAGAGAACGCGGAGGGTGCGGCGGACATCGTTCGCATCATGACCACCCATGCCAGCAAGGGACTAGAATTCCCGGTCGTCTACATGCCTGGACTGGTGCAGAGGCGCTTCCCTATGCAGGCGCGTTCGAGTCCAGTGGAGGCACCCGCCGGTATGCTGCCACCAGAGAGTAGCGGGAAGGCCGCGCACGAAAGCGGCGAGGCGTGCCTCTTCTACGTAGGGGTGACGAGGGCGCGCGAACACCTGGTCCTCAGCTACAGCGAGCGCTACGGCAAGATCAACTATAAGCGCTCGCCCTACCTCGACGCCCTGGAAGCTGGCCTGCCAGGAGAACGCATCACCAAACTGCGATGGGAGAATGGCGCTCCTGATGAGGGCGCTGCCGAGCCGCTTGCTCCCTCCTCGCAACCGGGCGAGCAATTTATCGCCGCAATGCAGCCACAGACGCTCAAGTCTTCGACAATCGAAGCATACCAGCGCTGCCCGCGTCAGTACGCTTACAGCAGCATCTATCGTTTTACAAGCGAGAGTGACGGCTACCAGCTATTCTGGCAGGCAACACAGAAGACCGTCGAGTCCTTGCGCGCAAGAATGCAGGAGAGCAAGCAGGCCGGAACTCTGCCGAGCCAGCAAGAGGCGCAAGAGCTCTACACGCGGCACTGGCAAGAGTTGGGAGGAAGTGACGCGCCCTTTGGGCCCATGTACGAGGAGCATGGACATGAGATCGTTGAAACAGTACGGCGCACATTGAGCACGCGGGAGGACATCATATGGGATACGCGTCCACAATTCAACGTAGATGTAGCGGGCAAAACGGTGCATGTCACGGTCGATCGCGTCGAGTCAGCCGCGCCTTCTGAGAACAAACCGACGCGCTTTGTGCGCACGCGCTTCGGCAAGCGCAAAGACAAGCCGACAGCCGACACACGCGAACTCTTCTACACGTTGGCCTATCGCCAGCTCCATCCAGGACAGAGCGTAGAATTGCACAGCCACAATATGAGTACGGGCGAAGTGGCTCCGATACCGCTGAGCGCGAAGAAGGAGCAGAGCCTGCGCGACGAAGTGGAGCAGAGCATTCGCGGCCTGGAAGAGCATGCATATCCGGCGCATCCCGCCGAGCCGTTCCGCTGCCCCACCTGCCCCTTCTTCCTGATCTGCCCCGCGTAGAACAATCCATAACTATTCAGATGCTCCTCCAATTAGTAGGGATGGGCCTTGCGTCCATCCGGTCCAGCAGACACATGGTAGGGAGCCGGATGGACGCAAGGCCCATCCCTACTGAAGAGGTAGGACAGCCCGAACATGGGCAGCGCGCGCTGATCTGTGATATCATGTTGCACAGTCATATCTCTGTAGACAAAACATACGTAACGATAGAAACACTTCTCAGGAGGATGCAATGGACGATCAAGAAATTCTGCAGCGCATTCAGGCGCTGGTCGACGAAGAGCACAAGCTGACACAACAGTCGCACGTGGGCGATCTGGAAGAGGACCAGCACGCTCGTATGCGCGCACTCGAAGTCAGCCTGGATCAATGCTGGGACCTGCTGCGACAGCGCCGCGCCCGGCGTAACGCGGGCCTCAATCCCGATGAAGCCGAGGTGCGCCCATCGTCGATCGTCGAAAACTACAAGCAGTAATCTAGACGAGTAGAGCAGGTAAGTAGGTAGAAAAGATCAGCGCATCCTTGCAGCGTGGGTTCTCTACCTGCTCAAATTATTCTCGTATAAATTAAGCAGCCAGCGAAGTGAGAAGCGAACGCGCCGCCTCCTCGTTAGAAGCCGCCAACACCTGCTTGAGCAAAGCAGTCAGTTCATCTACGTTCGTCAGAGCCTCCACCCGCTGCTGTGCCAGCCCCAACAGGGTCGGAAAGCGCGCTTCGACGAGAGTGAGAATCGAGAGTTGTAACCCCTTTATCTTACCCTCTCGTCTGCCTTTTTCCTAGCTCTCAGCACGAAACCGTTGCATCTTAGGGTCTTTTTCCATTAAATCATCAAACATACTCAATCGCTCCTCGATTATGCGTTTGTCTTCTAAAGGGACAATGTCCGCACGCCGCAAGATAATCCCTCTTAGTCTACAGCATATACTCCCCGATATCTATCCGGGAGCATCGATGCGATACGCTTCATCACCTCTTCGGTGGCGTTATCGATATCCTCGCGCGTGATCTTTGCGCCTTTCGGCTTGAGCATCATCGGCTCGCCATAGGAGATCGTGATCTCGGTGCCGAACTTCTTGAGCGCGTGTTCGCTGCCCCAGATGGCGACGGGAATTACGGGGACATCGGCGCGCAAGGCGATCATGCCCAGCCCGGCGTGCGCCTTCGCCATCGTTTGCGTCTTGCTGCGCGTGCCCTCGGGGAAGATGACCAGCACGTTGCCCTGCTTGAGCTGGTCCAAAGCGGCGCGCAGCGACTGGCGGTCGCCTTCGCCGCGCTTGACGGGAAAAGCTCCCAGGAAACGCGCCAGCCACCCTACTTTGCCCACAAACGCCTCCTCTTTGGCCATGTAGACGACCTTGCCGGGCAGGTACATCGGCACGAGGGGGATATCGGTCCAGGAGAGGTGGTTGGCGGCGATAATAAAAGGTCCGTGTCTGGGTACGTTATAGCGATTGCGCAGGTGGACGCGTGCGACCACGGCGAATATCGCGATGGCAGTCCAGCGTAAAGCTTCGTAGAATACACGTGGAGTCTTATAAGGCTCGTATAGATTTTTCTGAGATTTCTTAGGCTTTTCCTGCTGGACGGCTTTGTCAGCCGTGGGACTGAGATCCTGTTTCATGGTTATTCTCCACATATGTATAGATAGTGTCCAGGACTTGCTGGATGCTGAGATGGTCGGTTACTACGACGATGGCATCGCGGGCAGGTTGCATATTATCATGGTCAACATTGTCGCGCTGCCGGATATCATCCATTACTTCTGCGAATGAAGGTAGGGCCGGGTTGTGCTCGCCCAGACGTTCCAGCAATTCTGAGTAGCGGCGGCGGGCGCGCTCTTCCAGGCTGGCGGTCAAATAAAGCTTGAGTTCGGCGTCGGGCAGCACGACTGCGCCGATATCGCGTCCCACCATAACGATGCTGCCCTGGCGCGCCATCGCCCGCTGCTGCGCGATCAGGACAGCGCGCACCTCTGGATGCGAGGAGACGGGGGAGACGGCGCGCGTCACCGCCGAGCTGCGGATATCCCAGGTGACATCGCGACCATTCACGGTCACGGTATACTGCCGCCCATCGGCGATCTGCGGTCGACTGATGACAATCTCGGCACGCCGGGCCAACCTACCCAGTTCCGCTCCATCCCCGACATCCACGCCTTCTTGTCCAGCGAGCCAGGCCACAGCGCGGTACATCGCGCCCGTATCGACGTAGAGATAGCCCAGCTGCCGGGCCAATTGTTCACCGATAGTACTTTTCCCTGAGCCAGCCGGTCCGTCGATGGCGATGCGTCGCGCGCCTTGCATGAATCCTCCCTACTGATGAGAAATATTTACCCTCGTGGGAGTATATCACCTTTTGGAGCATCCTTGTATGGCCTTGCCTGCCGACTGCTTCCAGGGTGGAAGGTGATAATTTGTCCAATGGTTCCAGGAATGTCCATATATGGTTGATTGTCTCCAGGCATGCTATTTAGGGATGAATGATCTGAAAAAATAATTTCTTTTTACCTCTGAAACGAATGCTTTCGAATATCCGTATTAAATAGGTCTCCTATCCAAAACCGTTAGCGAGATAGTATCTTAGTAGTTCGTTATGTATCTTCACGTTTCATCGTGTAAGGAGAGAATGATGGCACAAACAATCACTGCTAGCCCGGCTTCGTCTCTACAAGCGGCCCAAAAACTGCAAAGAAAACAAGCGAAACGAGAGTCAAAAATGCGGCTCAAGATTGAGGAGGCGAAGGCAGAGGTACTCAGAACTGAGCAAAAAATGGCAAAGGATCGCTTAGACCATGAACTTGCTGTAGCCCGCCTGCGTACCCTGGAAGAAGAATTCCACAAGATGGGCGAAGGGGACATGATGAGCAATATGTCTCTTTCGCAGCCTTCAGGAACTGGGAAGAAGGGGAATTAAGAGAAGAAGCCTCTACCCCCGCAGCCCATCCACCTCCTCAGCGGTGAGATAGCGCCACTTCCCAACAGGTAAATCCCCTAGCGTCAGCGAACCGATGCCGACGCGGGCGAGGCGCACGACGAGGAGATCGACAGCGGCAAGCATACGGCGTATCTGACGCTTGCGACCCTCGTGGATGGTGAGCGCCAGCCAGGTATCGACGCCCACGCGGCGCAGGACGCGTACTGCGGCGGGCGCGCTTTTGTGGCGCGCACCGGAATCTTCGGTGAATTCAACGCCGTTGCGCAGGGCGGATAGGTGCGAGGGAGTGGGATAACCGTGTACAAGAGCCTCGTAGTGCTTCTCCGCCGAGTAGCGAGGATGCGCGAGGCGCAAGGCAAAATCGCCGTCGTTGGTGAGCAGGAGCAGGCCGCTGGTATCGATATCCAGGCGACCAACGGGGTAGACGCGCAGACGCCTTAGCTCCTCGGACAAGAGATCGAGCGCGGTCGGGCGTCCATCAGGATCGCTCGCGGTACTGAGGTAGCCGCCAGGTTTGTTGAGCAGAAGGTAGACATGGCGTGTGGCGGCCTGCACGGCCTTACCATCGACGCTAATGCGGTCATGGTCGGGATTGATGCGCGTGCCCTGCGTCGTAATGGTCGTGCCGTTGACCTGGACGCGCCCGGCGGCGATCAACTCTTCGGCGTGGCGGCGCGAGGCGATACCGGCATGGGCCAGGAAGCGCGCTAGACGCTCGCCCTCTTTCTCATTCTCGTTCTCTGTCATAAACTTAATCTTCTCCCCATCATGCATAGCTCGCAGCGCTTCTCCTGACACGTCTCGCGATAGACATAATGCAAACCTTGCTGGCGACAACTCCCACTCGGCTCTGCTGGCAATTGTAATTGCGCGCTCATCATACGTGTAACACTATTCGAGGGCAGGCCCGGATGCATGCTGTAGAACGCCTGGGCCTGTTTGTTCAGCCGCGTATCGCCTTCCAGCAGCGCGACGGCGGCGGCAAACGGCAATACGATGTTGCAGATAAGTATATCAGTGCGCGCAACACTTAGCCCTGTCTCGCAAAATACAGCGCGCAACGCTGGCAACGCTGACAACACGGGCAATTCTGTCTGTTCGTCAACAGGCATGCAAACAGACTCTATTACCGAGCGCAATCTCTGCCAGAGGCCGGGACCGCGCCGCGCCAGGAGGTGCAGGCTGCGCATACGTCCAGCATCGAGCGGCGCGGGCGCAGCTGCGCGTCCCAGCGGTTCCGGCAGGAGCTCTCCCTTGCCGAGCAGACGTTGACCTAGAGCACGGAAGAAGGCCCGGTCGCGCCCGTAGCCCAGTCCTTCGGCAAGAGCAGGAAGCAGGCAGGTAGTGTAGAGGTCGTATGGAGGCGCGGCAGTACTCGCGTGCAACTGCTCGACAAACGCGTGCACCTTCTGCTCGAAACGGAGCAGGCCAGCGTGTTCCAGCAACCTGTCGCGCTCCTCGGGGTTCATACAATAATGGCACGGCCAGCTCGTCTTGTCTTGCAACGCGAGGGGTGACGCGTCAATGCTGGATGGCAGGTCGTAAAGCGAGCAGACGGGCACATGCAGGCCGTCCTGGCGCGTGGTGGGCGCGGGATCGTCGCACAGCAAGACAACGTGCAAGATGACGTTATTGTAGCGGGGATCGCTATGGTGCCGATGCGCAACCCAATCGCTGGAACGTATGTGAAATTCAACATCGCCGACGTATCTGCGCGCCTGTGTCACGTTTCTTATGTCGTGGGCCAACAGAGGCAGGCGCGGATGGGCGTCACAGAGCACAGCGTCGCGCACATCGGGTCCCGCCGCACCGCCGGGGCGACCGGCGAAGAGAAGCTGGTAGGCATCTCCATTGCTCAGAGGCAGCAGGCTGCGAGGTGGGAGCGACCACCAGCGGCGGGCCACCTCCTCCTCGACAGGAAACGCCGACGCGTTGATCTCGCGGATACAAAGCATGCTCAAGCTTGCTCCGGGCGCACGCGAGGCAGCTTCTGGGTATCTTCCTTGTCATCCTCATCCTCGTCAAGTTCGAGGTTCACAACGTCCATCCCCGCAGAGGAAGAAGCCTCTTCTACTAGAAAAGGATGGGCAGTGCCGTACTCGTCGCGCAGCTTTTCATCGCGCTCATTGCGTTCGCCCGAGGCGAAGGCCATGCCTTCCGCAACCTCCGCTTCGGCCTCCGCGTTCATTGCTGTAGTGCGCGCGCGGTCCTCGGTGGCTTCGGCATCGGCGAGGACTGCGTGGGCATGCGTTGCGTCGCGTTCGGCGACCTTCAGCGCGGCGGCGGCCTCATCTCCAACCAGGATACCGTTGCGCACGGCCATGCGCACAGTTCCCAGGGCGCGATCAGCCGCCAGGGCAGCGCTGCGGGCCTCGCGTGTACGAGCGCTACTCGCTTCGGCCAGGGCTTCGGCCTCGGCGGCGGCGATGGCGGCGGCGTCCGCGATAATCATGGCGGTAACGGTCTCCAGCGCCTCTTCCTCCTCGTCGATCTCCTCCACCTGCGCAACTTCTAGTGGCGTCGGATGCGCGGCGTCGAGAGGAGACGCCTCCTCGTCCTGCACTTCTGCCGGGTCCAGTGCGCGCTCATCCTCGGGCGGAATGGAGGCGATAATCTGCTCCTCTTCCGC
This sequence comes from Chloroflexota bacterium, assembly GCA_030854195.1. Lineage (GTDB taxonomy): Bacteria > Chloroflexota > Ktedonobacteria > Ktedonobacterales > Ktedonobacteraceae > JACDAE01. Next base: position 983 of record JALYTQ010000179.1, on the reverse strand, counting down.
CGTTAGCTTAATCTCCTCATCCGGCACCTCTGACTCAGCAGCGACGCGCTCGGCCTCAAGTGCAGCCTCTTCGGCCTCGCGGGCATAGGTGGCGGCTTGAGCGGCTTCGTCCTCAAGCTGCGCGAGCTCTTGCATAAGGTGGCGGGCGGAACCGATCTGCTCCAGGTATTCGGCGACATCCTCGGCGCGTTCGATAGCGTCGCGCGCCGCCTCCTCCGCCGCTTCCGCCACGGCACGCGCCTCTCTGGCACGCACTATAGCAGGATTGAGAGTAGAGATAGCAGGAGTCTCTTCCACGCTTGCTTCCTCGTCAGCAAGCGGAGTGTCGATACTGGCGGAGAAACGCTCTAGAAATTGCGGCTCGGCTTCTCCGACCAACATCTCGTCAGCCGCGCTCTGCAACTCAACTTCAGAGGCCGTAACCGCCTCTGTAGCTTGCTCCGTTGGTTGATCTACCAACGCGGAGACCGCAACGTCAGCCACTTTATTTGTTATTTCAGCATCAGTAGCCACTTCTGACACCTGCTCAACCGATACAAGTTCGGGAACGGCACGCGTCTCCTTACTCACTGCTGTAGGGGCGGCTTCGGAGGATGCAGCCACCGTTGGAATGAGCGTAACTATAGTTGAAAGGGGTGCGTTTAATGCCTTCATTTGCTGATCGACAATGTTCAGCCGACCTTCCAGGCGCTGTACGCGCTCCACACGCTTGCGGAGCCGGGCCTCGGCGCGGCGCAGGCGTTCCAGAGCGTTATCCTGCTCCTGTTGTGCCTCTAACAGGCTATCCCGCAGGCGCTTTTCCTCTTTGAGCAGCTTCTTCTGGCTGCCTTTCTGATCCTCGTTTTGACTTCCCTTTTCACTCACGTTTCTATCCTCCGGGCAACAATGCCACTTTTCTTTAAACTATACACCTTTATCTCTCTATAGAGGAGAGTTCTGGTACATCTGTCATAGCTTCATAGTAAAGTAGAGATGCTGAGTAT
>JALYTQ010000423.1 GCA_030854195.1 Chloroflexota bacterium | reverse complement strand
GTGCTGCTGCTACAGTGCGACGATGGGCCGTTTCACAAATATCATTACTGGATTATCGCCGAAAACGGTGAGATTGCGCGCAGTTTTCTGGCAGCTGTCTGTAAGTGGAATACGGAATTGCGCAGTGAAGTGCTTGTTTTTGATAATGGCTACTGGTATAAGGATGAGCACCTTTTTCATGATATTAAAAATGCGACCTTTGATAATCTCATTCTGCAAGGAAGCCTGAAGCAGGATATTCGCGCCGATATCACGCAATTTTTTGCCGCCCGCGAGACCTATGAGGAGTGCGGCGTGCCCTGGAAGCGCGGCATTCTGTTCGTTGGACCTCCTGGCAATGGTAAGACGCACGCGGTGAAGGCGCTTATCAACTCAATTGAGCAGCCCTGTCTTTACGTAAAAAGTTTTCGTTCTCCGCACGGCGCGCCCGACGAGGTGTGTATCCGCATGGTGTTCGACCGCGCACGCAAGACAGCTCCCTGCGTGCTGGTATTGGAGGATCTCGACTCGCTTGTCACCGCGCACAATCGCTCCTTTTTCTTGAATGAGCTGGACGGTTTTGCCGCCAATATTGGTATCGTGGCTCTGGCGACGACCAATCATCCTGAGCGCCTCGATCCCGCTATTCTCGATCGTCCCAGTCGCTTTGATCGCAAGTATCCCTTCAGCCTGCCCGAACTGGCGGAACGCAAGGCATATATCACTATGTGGAACGGTACGCTGAAGCCCATGTTGCGCCTCTCCGACGAGGGTATAGAAACGCTCAGCACGCAGACGGAAAACTTTTCCTTCGCTTACCTAAAGGAACTCTTCCTCTCCTCCATGATGCGCTGGATCTCAAATCCGCAACAGGGATCAATGGACGAAGTGATGGCCGGGCAGGTGAACGTGCTGCGGGAGCAGATGGTCAGTACAAGCATATTGGCTGAACCCGAAATGGAAGGCGACCAGGCACCGCAAATGCCACGAGGCATGATGATGTCGAGGATGATGCGACAGATGCATTTTCACGGCTAGTAGGGAATGCGTCCTTCCGGCCCACAAAGGACTTCTCTCCTGAGCCCGATTGCGCCGGGGAGCCGGAGGGACGCAAGGCCCCTCCCTACTGGTTGCGTGTGCGCGTGAACCATTGTGCGGCGAAATCGACTGCTGGTCGTTGGCGCAAGAGCCGGGTCGTCGCCGAGCCGACCTGGGCAATTTGGACCTGTCCCGTCTGCTCGAACGCGTGCCCAATCTCGGGGAAGACGTCGGAATCTATCTCGATGTCGGGATAATTCTTCCACACGCGCTCGCCGTTCTCAAGGATGGGTGATCCCTGCATCATCTCAATGGTCCCAGGCGCGCGGTACTCGGCGAGGTGTAGCGAGGTGGTGGTAGCGTAGTTGGTTCCTAGCATCAATATCCAACCATCCAGGTCATAGATGCGTGCCAGGGGCGAGCCTTCGCCAAGCGAGTATGCGAGCGTGTGCCCTTGCGTGATGTACGCGGCGTGCGCTCCCCATGCCGCGAACGAGACGATCGGGTGAGAGCTGCGCAGAACGCCGGGCAGGGTGCGGAAAACCTCGACGATCCTGCCCATGTGCTCCGTCGGCGTTACGCGTGGGTCGAACGCGGGCATCGTTGCGTAGATCGTGGGCCACCAGTCGCGCGGGACCGGCGGTGCCTGCCATTGCGCCGGATCTGAGTAGCCGGGCGTCTGCGTGGGCATAACGAGAGTCCCCTCCGCCGTCACGACATCCTGTAGCGCCTGCACGACAGCTACAGGGCCGCCGCAGACCCAGCCCAGGGCGCGCAACGAGGAATGCACAATTACCGTCATGCCAGGCCGCACGCCGAGCTGGCGCAGATCGCGAGCGAGGCTCTCGCGCGTACGTGGGCGCGGCGTCTCATCTACAATCCGTCCTTCGCTCATAAACATCTCCATCTTTTTCTGCTATTATACAACCTGCGTACGTATTTATCATGAGTTGCTCGTAAAACTCTCACCACTCAGGCATAGAGATACAAAGGAGTTCTTTGCTTAGAAAATCGATACGTCATCATCATGTTAAAAACAGAGGTGTCATGGCTTGTAGCGTCGGTTGACCGCTTATTGTGCCGTCACTCCGACACTTCAGCCTGACAGGTATTTCGTGAAGAAGTCCAGGAGCAGAGCCTGACAGGTCTCTTTCTGGTGACTGCCAAGCAGGTTATGACCGGCCTCAACAGACCGGAAAGTGACATCTGCCTCAACCGCCTTAAGAGCCTCATGGAACAAGACCGCTTGCTGAAAAGGAACCTGGCTATCTTGCGTGCCATGAATGATGAGGAAAGGTGGAACTGGATGGTGGCGGTTCAGAAAGGTTAGTGGGTTGGCAAGACGCGCCAGTTCAGCCTGATCCTGCGGTGGCCCACCCAGCAGCGATGAAACGTACGCATTTCCCAGAAGCAGCAAGTCTGTCGGGCCGGAGATGGTCGCGACCGCCTGGACTTGCGCCGAAGAGAGTGCATGCACAGGCTCCCCTTCTGGCACCTGTCGATCTGCGGCAGTTCCCAGCAAAGCCGCCAGATGTCCACCGGAAGATTCACCCCACACACCAATGCGTTGGGGATCGAGGTGATACGTATCGGCCTGCACGCGCAACCAGCGCACAGCCATCTTCACATCCTCAATCTGTGCTGGAAACGTGGCTTCCCCACTCAAGCGGTGATTGATGCTCACGGTAAAGAAGCCATGCTCGGCGAAGAGCTGATTGCGGGGGCCGTATTTCTCTCCATACATCCAACCTCCTGGATGAATTTCCACAATAACTGGCATGCGGCTCTGCGGCGGCGGATCAGGTTGCACGATATCGAGTAACAGGTGCTTGCCTCCCGCAATTGCGTAGCAAACATCTGAGATCAGGACTGTTGTGAACGGCTTCTGCATCATGCGCGTACCTCACGGCGTTTTCTCGTTCATCAGCATACCCCATCTCGTTCTGAAAAAGCAATGCTACCCACCAACGTTCGGCTCTCTGTGAGGATGAGAAGCCCCGTCCTT
>JALYTQ010000178.1 GCA_030854195.1 Chloroflexota bacterium | reverse complement strand
CAAGGCCCATCCCTACTGAATCTTCCGATACAGCCAGGGAAGAATAAATGGCTATACGCTACTTTCGATGGGTCGTTTTCAGTAGTCTGTTCGCATTGCTTGCGTTAGTCGGTTGTTCTACTGGAAACATGGGAACAGTCCCACCAACACGGGCCGTTACACGCATAGCAGCTCCCACGTCTACTCCACCGGTTACAAACAAGCAAAGTACTGTCAACTTCACACTTGCGGGCGGCGCGAACGGCAACTACACGGTTCACGCGTCAATACCAACCTCTAAACTACGCCACGGTCATCGCGAGTTCACTATTGATGTCGAGCACGCGGGCGCGTCTGTCTTTCTCGTTTTTTATGGCTACAACGGTCCAGGAACCTATACGTTAGCGCTGGTCATCAACGGAGGAGATATGCATGTTGCGCTGGGAAAAAATACGGGGTCCTGGGATCTCTCGTTGCAGCCACAGGCGCGCTGTACCTTGACGATACAAAGCGATATCCCAACGCAAAGCGCGGGACTCGACAGAATGAAAGGCTCCTTCTCCTGCCCGCGCCTGTTTTCTAGTACTCCCAGCCATCCCCAAAAGCCTGTTAGCGTCTCTGACGGTACCTTTGATGTCGCTATTATTGTCGAGAGTTAAAGGCTTGCCTCTTCAATGGCAAGCGTCTTTTTCACATGCAGTTGCGCGCCACACGACTCGCGAATAATCAGATTTGCAGGAAGTTCGATGCGTCTCGGGGGACCAGTATTGCCTTCGATACGGCTCAGCAGCAAGGTTCCTGCTCGCTGTCCTATATAGACAAATGATTGTGCGATCGTCGTAAGCGGCGGCTGCACGTGGGCGGCGAAACGCTCGTCATCAAAGCCAACAATGGCGAGGTCCCGGGGAACACGTAAATGAAGGGTGGTTGCAGCCTGTAGCACATATAAAGCAACGTAGTCGTTGACGGCAAAAATAGCGCCTGGACGATTGGGACTTTGCAAGAATTCGCTGATGCTCTGTTGCACGCTGCTATATCCAGGCTTCAGATCAGGAGTGACCAGAGATTCATCGTAAGGAATACCGTATTTTTGCAATGCCGCGCAATAGCCCTGCCAACGCTCGCGAACAGAGGAGGTATTCAGCGTCTCCTCGTGCATATAAATAAAGCCGATACGCCTATGGCCCAGGATGAGGAGATGCTCAGTGACACGATAGCCGCCACCCCTATTATCCATCCCAACAAAGTCCGCTTGTAGATCTGGTAAATAGCGGTCAATAAAAACAAGCGGCACATGGGCTGCCTGCAGTTGTTGAAACGGAAGCGAGGAGGTGGCATCTCCCACGGGATACACAATCATGCCAGCCACATGGCTCGCTTGCATACGCGCAATATCTCGCTCCTGCTGCTCCTGATTGCCTTCCGCATAACTGAAACTAACGCTATAGCCGTGCATTTTCGCGGCCTGCTCTACGCCGATCAGATAATCCATTTTTACGTGCGTCGCGTCTGGATAGGTGTGTGGAGCTTGCAGGCAATTGAGCAACAGACCAATCTGCTTCTGTTCCTGATTATTCGCCGGAGCAGCATTTGTTGGCGGCTGACACACGAACGTACCGCGCCCCTGTATCCGTTCGATCAAGCCTTCGCCCGCGAGGAGCGCGAGTGCCTGACGGACAGTATCGCGGCTCAGCTTGTATTCGGCGGCAAGCTCACTATCGGTCGGGAGGCGCGTCCCTGCCGCTAGACGCCCATCGAGAATACGCTCGCGGAAATACGTAGTGAGCTGATCGTGCAGAACTTTTGTACGCTCTTTCTTGCTCGACTTCTGTATCAACCTGGTCCCCTTCCAGAACAGAGACATGTGACATTATAGTAGAACTTTAGCACATTTCCGCCTATTCCGCAAGCAAGCTATACAGATTTTTGGATTTTCTAGTAAGATTTTCGATTTTTGCGTTACTTGAGAAGGAATGTTCTAGCATACAGGCATTGACAAAAGCGATTTTCTACCGCATACTCTTTGTATTGGACACCGGATGATCAGAAATAATCTTCTGAAAGGAGGTGTAAAAGGCTTCTCCGTTCGACTCTTTATCGTACTTCAGCCGCGTTGTTAGAGAATTCTTACAGCGTAAGACGATGCCACCGCAAACAACGATGTTAACTGGTGATGCCACATAGACAGGCTAATGTCTATCGAAGGAGAGACAGAATGCGCACCCGGTCTCAACGTGTTTATCTTTTTCCTCTCGTCTCTGTTCTATTTCTGCTCGGTCTTGTGCTTCAGGCATGTGGTGGCAGTAGTGGAACAACCTCGAATGGCTCAGGGCCAATCACGATTACCGTAGCGTACCAACAATTCGGGCCTCCTCCCTACTTTGAACAACAATGGTGGACAAAAGTACAGCAACAGGTACAGAGCACCAACCCGAACATCAAACTGAAACTAGAGCCAATTATCGCCGATGAAGGCGATTACTACACAAAGCTCGATCTGATGCTCCGTTCTCCCAGCACTGCTCCCGATCTTATACGCGAGGACAGTTTCCTGATCGGCTCAGACGCGACAGCGGGCTATCTTGCTCCGCTGGATAGCTACCTGAACTCCTGGCCCGATTACCAGCAGCAATGGTACCCCAGTATGCAGAAGATTACGACGTTCAACGGACATAACTATGGGGTTATGGACGGCACCGATACTCGTCTCATCTGGTACAACAAGAATATCTTCCAGAAAGCCGGTCTCCCAACCGACTGGCAGCCAAAGAATTGGGCAGACATTCTGACGGCTGCAAATGCCATCAAAGCCAAAGTACCCGGCGTCATTCCAATGAACCTGTACTCGGGTATTCCTATGGATGAAGCCTCCTCCATGCAGGGTTTCGAGATGCTGCTCTATGGGACCAAAGACTCGCTTTACAACTACAACACAAAGAAGTGGGTTGTTTCCAGCAAAGGTTTCCAGGATGCGCTCAATTTCGTTAAGACGGTGTACAATCCTTCTGACCTGCTCGGACCCACCAACGATATCGCGTTGAGCACTCAGGCGGCGAATACCATAACGCAACAGTTGATTCCTCAAGGCAAGCTTGGCATAGACATTGACGGTTCGTGGGTACCAGGTACCTGGGCAACAGGCGGACAGGCCGCGTGGCCACAGTGGCAGCAGACCATGGGCATGGCCAAAATGCCAACACAGTTCGGTGATGCACCAAACTATGTCACCCTCTCTGGCGGCTGGGCCTATTCGATCAGCCAGCAATCCCAGCACAAGGATCAGGCATTCCAGGTCATGAAGGTGGCGAACAGCGTAGATAACCTGGCAAGTTATGATGTGGCTGCAGCCCAGATTGCTCCCCGTAAAGACATCGCGAATGTAGCCGCGTATAAGAACCTGCCTGGCAACGAATTCTTCACCAGCCTGGTCTCTTTCTCGCAGTTCCGTCCGGCGTTCCCTGCCTATCCGAAGATCTCGGTCCAGATCGACTCGGCGATGCAGCACGTGATGCAAGGACAATCGCCTGGAGATGCGATGTCATCCTACCAACAATCGGTGACAGGTATTGCTGGTCAGAGCAATATCGAAACACATACGTAGCCCGGCTGTGACTCTGATAGCCATAAGTAGGGGCCCGCGCAAGGCCCCTACTTATCACCTCATCGACGAAGAAAGAGGCTAGCATGCAGGAAATCCAGCTAGAAACTTCATTAGAAACCCAAAAACCGCTCACACCGGTACGCCAGAACAATCAGAGGCGCAATAAGCATATGCGCACGGGCATCCTATTTATGGCCCCGGCCTTACTGATTACGCTGGTGTTTATGATTGGTCCAGCGATTTGGTCCATTTATATTTCCCTCACGAACATGTCGCTCACAGGCGCGGGCGCGGCGGCACCTCAGTGGGTGGGGCTGCAAAACTTCGCGCAGATCCTGCACGATGGCGAGTTTTTTAATGCTTTCCGGGTCTCGCTCACCTACTTGGTCTTCTCTGCCTTAATCGGTCAGGCAGTCCTTGGACTCCTTCTGGCACTGCTTATGCGCAAACGCAACCGCGTTTTCAAGTCGGTACTTGGCTCTATCATTATTGTGGCATGGGTCATCCCCGACGTGGTGGCGGGCTTCCTCTGGAGCGCTTTCCTGGCGGGCGGGCCTCAGAGCGTCCTTGCACCGGGCCTGCTCAATACGATCATGAGCGCCATTGCCGCTCCCCAGCACGCCTGGTTACAGCAATACCCTATGACCATGATTATTATGGCCAATATCTGGCGTGGTACGGCGTTCTCTATGTTGCTCTACGCCTCGGGCCTGGAAGGTATCCCGGACGAACTTTTTGAGGCCGCAGCTATAGATGGTGCCGGGATCTGGGCACGTTTACGCAATATCACCCTCCCGCTGCTTAGAGGCACGATTGCCACCGACCTGCTGCTGATTACGCTGTCAACGCTGTCCGATTTCACGCTGGTCTTCGTCCTGACAGGTGGCAGTAATCTCAATACTGAGCTTATGACGATCTACCAGTATCGCCAGGCATTCCAGTTTTACCAAATCGGCTACGGTAGCGCTATCGCCCTACTCATTATTGCGGTGGGAGCTATCCTCTCTCTCATTTATATACGCGTTTTACGGGTCGAATTATAGTTTCTTCAGAGGAGGTGGTTTATGGCTATCCGCCGCGTACTCAGCACGACACCGATCTACGTCATTTTAATTGTTATCGGCCTGTTCTTCCTTATACCGCTGCTCTGGCCTATTCTAGCCAGCATTAATCCGCAGGCGACGCTGGCCGTGAGCATTCCCAAAAGCCCAAGCCTGGCGAACTTCGTCACCATCATAAGCAATGGTACGGTGGCACAGCCTTTTATCAATAGCCTGATCCTGGGTATCTCGACTATGGTCCTGGCGGTTATCTTATCGGGCCTGGCCGCCTACCCACTCTCGCGCTACCAGTTCGGCTTGAAAAGGCTGCTCATGTACTTTATCCTGTTCACCAGCGCGCTCCCGGTTCTCGCCCTGGTCACGCCGCTGTACGCGATGTACGTGACGCTCAATCTGCAGGATACGCTGCTCGGCTGCATCCTTTTCTTCGTTGCCAGCGCGCTCCCGTTCTGTATATGGCTGATGAAGAACTTCCTGGATACGGTGCCGGTTGAGTTGGAGGAAGCGGCCTGGATCGATGGTGCCTCGACGCTCACCACACTCCGGTACGTTGTCTTGCCGCTGGCCGCTCCAGGCATCGCCGTTGTGGGCGTGTGGAGTTTTCTGGGAGCCTGGACTAACTTCTTCGTGCCGCTCATCATTCTACAGAGCCAGAATCTGCTGCCCGCTTCGGTGAATATCTACACGTTCTTCGGCTCCTACGGTCAGGTAAACTACGGCCAGCTCGCCGCCTACGCGCTCCTCTACGCATTACCGGCGGTTGCCCTGTATACGCTTGTCTCGCGCTTCTTTGTGAAGGGCATCACCGGCGGCCTGAAAGGATAGTAATTCATGGTTTTTCTGGTTCAAAAGCTGCAGCGGAGTCTTGAAGCATTGCAGAGGGCGATACAAGGTCCGTCCACTGCCCTCGCGCCCATCTATAGCAGTGTCGCGTCCGGCCCGATGACGATGCCCGAGGAGGAGGCAAGCTGGAAGCAAATAGAGACTGGACAGTTCTGGGGAGAACGTTATGGTACAAGCTGGCTCAAAACGACAGCGCATGTCCCCGCCGCGCAACAGGGCGAGCCTCTGGTATTGCAATTGCACTGGGATAGGCGCAACCAGGATGAGCTTTTGCGCTATCTAGAAGCGACGGTCTTCCTCGACGGTCGCGCCTGTGGAGCCTTTGACTGGCGACATCCCGTTCTCTTGCTGCCCGCCGCTGTCAGCGATGGAGCCGAGCACGAACTGCTGTTGCAGGTCTTCACGGAGTTTCCCCATCCCTTTGGAGGTCTGACGATACATATACGTAGCGAGGTTCACTGGCAGCTTTACCATCTGATGGAGACGGTCCTGCATGCCTGCCTCTCGCTACACGAAGGCGACCCCGTCCGGCACGCGCTGCTAGAACGCCTCAACAATGCCTACAATATGCTTGATCTACGCGAAGGATGGCACAGCGAGCGCTTTATCCCTTCGGCACAGGCGGCATACAACTATCTGCAAGCGCATTTGACGGAAGGTCTGACGAGCGGCAATCGTCCCCAGATCACGGTGAGTGGGCACGCGCATCTTGATGTGGCGTGGCAATGGCCCTACTGGCGCACGCGGCAGAAGATTGCCCATACCGTTGCCAACGTTCTGGCATTGATGGACCGCTATCCTGACTATCACTATAGCCAGAGCCAGCCGCAAGTGCTGCAATGGCTGAAAGAGGACGTGCCCGAACTCTATGCACGCGTCAAAGAGCGCGTCGCCGAGGGCCGTTTTGAACCGGTCGGGGCCATGTGGCTTGAGGCCGACTGCAACCTGCCTTCAGGCGAATCGCTTGTGCGCCAGATTCTGCACGGCACGCGCTTTCTACAAGAAGAGTTTGGTATGACGGTGCAACATATCTGGCTGCCTGATGTCTTTGGCTATAGCGCGGCGCTACCCCAGATTATGCGCGACTGCAACATTCCTGTCTTTATGACAACCAAAATCAGCTGGAACCAGTTCAACCGCATGCCCTGTGATACCTTCCGCTGGCGCGGCATCGATGGGACCGAGGTGCTCACCCATTTCATCACCGCGCCCGACCTGCATTCAGGGACAACCTACTATACCTATAATGGTCCTATGCGCCCGGAGGATATGACCGGAACATGGGACAACTATCGCCAGCAGGATATCAATGACCGCCTGCTCTATCTCGCTGGCTGGGGTGACGGCGGCGGTGGGCCAACGGAGGAGCAGCTGGAACGCGTACAGATACTGGCGGACCTGCCGGGCTTTCCCCAGGTGCGCTCTGGCCGGGCGGATACGTTCTTCAAAGAGCTCTACGCGCGCGTGTGGGAGAATCCGCGCCTCCCCACCTGGGTTGGCGAACTTTACCTGGAATATCACAGAGGAACCTACACCTCGCAAGCGCGCAACAAACAGGCCAACCGCCGCGCCGAACTTGCCTACCGCGAGACCGAACTCCTCAATGCCTGGGCCAGCCTCTACGGCATGCCATCGCGCCAGGAGCAGTTGAATGAGGGTTGGCGCATCATTCTGCTCAATCAGTTTCACGACGTGCTGCCCGGCTCATCCATCCACGAGGTCTACGAAGATACCGAACGGCTCTATGCCCACGCGTTCAGCATTGCTCAGGCGATACGCGACGAGGCACTGGCGACACTCCAGCAACATATCGCGGCCAGCGAACAGGATATCATTGTCCTCAACTCATTGCTCTGGGAACGTACCGATCCTCTTCAGCTGCCTGCTTCATCCACGCGTCACATACCGGGCGCGCAATCAGCTACAGACTGGGATGGCAATACCCTACTACTGATCGATTCTATACGCGTTCCCGCGAGCGGCATCACCGTCCTTGCAATGGACGATGGTACGCGAAATAGTGAGCCGCAGGCATTCTGCCGCGCAAGCTTCCAGGACGACCAGACGCTGCTGCTACAAAACGCCTTCTACGATCTCCAGTTCGACTCTCACGGCAATATTAGTAGGCTATATGATAAGTGTGCAGACCGTGACGTACTTGCTGAGGGGCAGGTGGGCAACCAGCTCATCGCCTACGAGGATCGTCCCTTGAATTTTGATGCGTGGGATATTGATCTCTTTTATGAGGAGAAAGCGTACCCTCTTTCCGCTCATAGCGCGTTCCGCATCCTCGAAGAGGGACCGATACGCGCCACCGTCGAAATCGTCAGGGAGTATCTCTCTTCGCGCATTACGCAGCGCATCTCGCTCTGGCGCAGTTCTCCGCGCATCGATATCGCGACCGAGATCGACTGGCACGAGCATCAGACGCTCTTGAAAGCCGCCTTCCCGCTCGCCATCAACAGCACGCGCGCGACCTACGAAATCCAGTTTGGCAGCGTCGAGCGTCCCACACATCGCAACACCTCCTGGGACCTGGCGCGCTTCGAGGTATGCGCGCATCGCTGGATCGACCTCTCCGAAGGCGGCTACGGCGTAAGCCTGCTCAATGATAGCAAATACGGGCACGACGTACACGATAACATCATGCGCCTCACCCTGCTCAAGTCCGGTATCTATCCCGATGCCCAGGCCGATCAGGGCATCCATCGCTTCACCTACAGCCTCCTGCCCCACGTCGGCGACTGGCGCGGCGCGCAGACCGTACGGCATGCCTATGAACTCAACGTCCCACTCATAGCGCTTCCAGGTCAGGCACAATCGCCAGCATCTCCCGGCGCTAGCGGTTCATCATTTATACAGACCGATTGTTCTCACGTCGTAGTGGAGACAGTGAAACCAGCTGAAGACAGAAACGGTCTGATTGTGCGTCTCTACGAAGCACATAACCAGCGTGGAGGCGGCACGCTCAGCTTTGCGACCCGGCTCCGTTCGGTCCAGGCATGCAATCTGCTAGAGGAGCCACTGGCGGACATTGCAGTCCAGGGAAACAGTTTTTCCTTTGAGGTAAAGCCCTTTGAGATAAAAACGTTCCGCGTGCATCCTTCCCTGTAACGGTCCAGGACCTATCAGCGGCGGCGCGAGGACTTCTTTTTCTTCTTGCGATGATGCGGTTGAGTGGGTTCCTGCTCATCCTCAAGCTTATAGGGAGTATCGATACCATAGATGCGGCGCATCTGCTGGCGATGCCGCGAGCGCGCCTCCATATCGGCGGGCGCGGCATTGACCTGCTTCACCAGCTGCTTCGTCGTCTGAATAGCACCACCGGATTCAGCGACGGAGTGGCGCACCTCCTCGTCGTCGCTAAACATCTCGACCTTACGACCAGCCGCATTCGCCTCGGCGGCCAGGCGTTTGATGACATTGTCGGCGGTATCGCCGTAGCGAGAAAAGATGACGCGAATATGCTCCTCGTAGCGCTCCTGCTCGTGGGCATCATTGCCATCGAAGACAACGATCACGCGCCTGGTTGTGCGGCTATAGCGGTTCTGAAGCTGGCGCAGCAGCAAAGCACGCGCATCGGCAAGAGACTTGAGCTCAGCCGCGCGAAACATCAGATTATTTTTGATAACATTGTAGCCATCGACCAGGATATCACTATCCGCAGTATACCGATTATTCCCCATGCCTCTATTTTAGAACAGATGCTGGAGCATATGCCAGAAACGCGCTATCTCGGTACGAATGTCGACATGCAGGAGTGAGCGCAAAAACGTATTTCCGTCTGCTAAGAGCAGCGCAGCGACGAGCAGGAGGACGATGAGCACGACAAGCACAACGAGCGCGACGATGAGCAGGCGAGAAGAACGCCCCGCACGTCCACGACCGCGCCTAGGACGGTCCGGGCGCGTCTTCGCCTCGGCAACATCTGAGCGGTCCGGACGCGTCCTCTCTGTTGCGATATCCGAGCGGTCCGGACGTGTCTTCGCTTCGGCAACATCCGAGCGGGCGGGAGATCTTTTTTGCTCTGGTCGCATCTCAACCTCATCGATATCGAGCGGGCGGGGCCGTTGTGTACGCACAGTCGAGCGCGTGCCTGTAAAATCGGGCCTGGTAGGAACGCTATCGATATCAATTGGAGAAGAGGATCGTTGAAAGCGTCCGGCCTGTACATTGACCAGTGACGGTTGGATGTTCTGTGCTGGTACAGCCGGGGGCTGAGCGGGTGTGAACTGTGCGCCATCCAGGGGAGCCGGTTCGAGGCGGAAGGGGAGGCCAGTTTCTACGGCGCACTGGCCGCAGACGCCATGCACCTCGTCCCAACAGGCCGGGCAGGAGGGGCGGCGGCAACGGAAGCAGAAGTGGCACATGCTCATAAGCGCCGACTCCAGGACGAGGGGCGGCCCTTGCAACAGGTAGGCATGCGAGCGCGACGGCGTATAGGCTGCCTGACAGATGCAGCACACAATAGTCCCCTGCCCCGACTCATTGGAGGTGGTGAGCAGATATGCTGAGTGTTGGGCTGCAATAGATCTATTCACGACGCCTCCCGCAAAGTCTGATGTAAGAAAAGATGCTGCGCGCTCCTTATCTATTATACGCCGGGACGTGAGATGCGATACAGTACTGTCAGCAGCCATACAACAACCAGCATGCAACAATAGGTGAGCTGTTTTCAACCAGCATGTTACGACGAGCCAGGCAGCTTTTTTTAGAGAAACGCGCGAAGTCGCAAAATTAGGGGTGGGAGGGGCTTGACAGGATGCGGGTAGTCTGTTATCATCCTAACTGCGCGAGGGCGTACCATTCAAGAGGTGCAAGCGAGCGTCAAGAGGAGCCGTGGTGTAGTGGCCTAACATGTCTGCCTGTCACGCAGAAGATCGCGGGTTCGAATCCCGTCGGTTCCGCTGCCGCCACTGGGACGTGACAAGCGTCCCGGTGGCTTCTTCATATTCCATTACATCTTCCAGCATGCGTAAAACCGGTAAAA
>JALYTQ010000177.1 GCA_030854195.1 Chloroflexota bacterium | reverse complement strand
TCTGACCGCCGACCATGACGACCTCGTTGACCTCACCCGGACGCACACCGGCGTCGGCAAGCGCCTTCATTACCGGACCGCGCGATTTCTCGACCAGATCCTCAACCAGTTGCTCCAGCTTCGAGCGTGTGAGCGTCATAGTCAGGTGCTTGGGGCCGCTGGCATCGGCGGTGATAAAGGGCAGATTGACCTCCGTCTGCATGGAGCTGGAAAGCTCTTTCTTGGCCTTCTCAGCGGCCTCTTTCAGGCGCTGCAGCGCCATACGGTCCTGCCGCAGGTCGATGCCCTGCTCTTTGCGGAACTCGTCGGCCAGCCAGTTGATGACGCGCTGGTCGAAGTCGTCGCCACCCAGATGCGTATCGCCATTGGTGCTCTTCACTTCGAAGACGCCATCGCCCAGTTCCAGAATAGAGATATCGAAGGTACCTCCACCAAGGTCGTAAACGGCGATGCGCTCGTCCTTCTTCTTGTCAAGTCCATAGGAGAGCGACGCGGCGGTCGGCTCGTTGATGATGCGCAACACTTCCAGGCCCGCGATCCTACCGGCATCCTTGGTCGCCTGGCGCTGGGCATCGTTGAAGTAGGCGGGAACGGTGATGACCGCCTGCGCGACGCGCTCGCCAAGATACGCCTCGGCGTCCGATCTCAATTTCTGCAAGATCATCGCGGAGATTTCGGGCGCGCTATAGGTCTTGCCCTGCACCTCTACCCACGCGTCCCCATTGCTGGAGCGCACAACTTTATAGGGCAGTAGACGCTTGTCACGATCGACCTCGGGATCGTCATACTTGCGACCCATGAAACGCTTGATCGAGGAAACGGTGTTCTCTGGATTGGTGATCGCCTGCCTCTTCGCGACTTCACCAACGAGACGCTCACCATTTTTGTTGATCGCGACGATTGAAGGGGTTGTACGCGCGCCTTCCGCGTTGGGGATAACTACTGGCTCGCCGCCCTCCATAACTGCAACACAGGAGTTCGTGGTTCCTAGATCAATTCCAATAACTTTTGGCACTGTCGCCTCCTACTTCATTCTCTATTCTTTTTGTCGTGTCCGAATCATTCGTCATATCCGTAGACTTCGGCCAACAGATCGTCCATCATACGCGCCATGTAACGCACCACAGCTATGGCACGCCCATATTGCATACGCGTAGGCCCTATCACTCCCAGCAAACCACCAACCCTGCCTTCCTGACCGTAGCGCGCTACAACCAGGCTGATATCCTTCATCTCGTCCCACTGGTTCTCACCACCAATGATTACCTGCACCCCGTCAGTAGCCAGGAGCTGTGATGCCAGGGCCGGCAAGAAACGATTCTCTTCCAATACTTCCATGACCTTGCGCACGCGCTCGTTGCGCTCTTCTTCGGGTCCCATGCGGCTATACTCCGGTTGATCCAGAATATTGATGACGCCATCGCGATAGAAGACATCGCCCATGGTGTCGCCGTGCAGCTCCAGAATACGCACGATCGCCGTACTGATGAGCCGCTCCGTCTCCGAAAGATCAAGCCTGCCAAGCAGGTCGCTGATCTCTGCCACATTTTTGTCGTTGAAGAGTTGGTTCAAGCGCGCCGCGCTGGCGCTCAGCTCCTCCTGCTGGACGGCTGTGTCCAACTGGAGACGCTGCTGCTTCACCGTGCCGTCGGTGAGAACGAGCACGATGTGGGCGGAAAGATCGGTCACTGATAATACTTCAAAATGCTTGAGATGCCCCTCGTTCGCACGCGGCGGCGTCATGACGGCGGCACTGTGCAACAGGCGCGCCATGACCGACGCGGTGAGGCGCACCCACTGGTCCAACTGATCCTGCACCTGGTAAAATTGGTGCCGAATCAACCGTTGCTCGTCGAGCGAAAGCGCCGACTCTTGCATAAGATGTTCGACAAAGTAGCGATAGCCCAGGTCAGTAGGGACACGCCCGGCAGATGTATGGGGCTGATGAATCAGTTGCGCCTCTTCCAGACCCGCGAACTCATGCCGCACTGTCGCGGAACTGAAACGCAACCCATACTTGCGCACAAGAGCCTCGGACGCAACAGGGATAGCGGTGTGAATGTATTCTTCAACCAGCGCCCGCAAGATCTGTTGTTTGCGTGGACTCAGTGGTGTCATGTCCTTGTTGCCTTATATTCTGCCGTACCATTCTCGTAGCTCCATCGCTCTCTCAGGATGATACACTGGCTGTCAACTATGATTGCTAGCAGTCTCACCTTGAGACTGCAAATACAGAATAGCACTCGCGGGGGCCGATTGTCAAGAGTTTCGCCACGCTAAAATAGAGAACAATTTTGCCATAGAACCCCAATCAATACGCCCCCCACACCCGATATACAACATAACAATGTAGGGGCGCTGTTTACAAGCCCGTGCATCGGAAAAAACCACGGGCTTGTAAACAGCGCCCCTACATTGGGGAACGCGGGAGCAGATCATCCTCCATTGGCACCCTTGCCCGTACCGCTGTATGGTGCCATGCCTGCCTGGACGGGGTCCTGCCCATCGAGCATCCAGTCACAGTCGCCGCCGCTGCCCAGCAGACCTGTTGTGCTGGAGACGCAGGTCTTGTGAATGCCGGATGGTATCGGGAAGAGCGTCTGCTGGCCCAGGCCGAGTCCTTTCAGGTCAACATTGCCGCAGGCGATACCGTCTTGTAGGTCGCCACAGGGCCGCCCACTGACGCGCTCTATAATGCTGTGCCAGATCGGCGCGGCACCTGTGATACCAATAACGTTGCGCCCGAAGGGCTCGTCGTCGGCATTGCCCGTCCACACTCCCACCACGACATCGGGTGTGAAGCCGAGCGTCCAGTTATCTTTGAAGTCGTCGGTAGTTCCGGTTTTGGCCGCGACCTGGTGCTGGGTGCATTCGGGCAGATAGGTGTAGACGCACGTCGGGTCCCAGTCCCAGAACGAAAGATCGTGGTCCGATTCGAATTCGTAGGCCCGCGAGTGCTCGTCTTCTAACACCGAGGTCATCATGTACGAGATCTGCGGCGACATCACCTGAATCGGCTGGACGTGTACGCGGTCGAAGTGATAGAAGTTATGTCCATAATTGTCCCAGATATCCAGGATGCCCTGGGCCGGAACGCGCTTCCCGTTGTCGGCGAAGACCTGGTAGGCATTCACCATCTGCAATAGCGATACGTCCGTTGTGCCGAGGGCAAGCGACGTACCCAGACACGACTGGATATCCGTGACGCCCTGGCTCCTACAATCGCTAATCCTCTTGTCAACGTCGGTTATGCCCATGCGGCGCGCGGTCGTCACGACGTTATTCAGCCCGGCGAACGAGAGCGCTTTGAGGGCCGGGATGTTGAACGAGTTGGCCGTCGATTTCCGAATGGAGGTAGTGGTCAGATGGCTATATGTATTGCCATAGTCGGTCGGTACATACGTGCTGTTGGCGGCCACTCCGGCTGACTTGCCATTGGGGAAGTACGTCTTCTGGTCCGGCAGAACGATGCCAGGGTACCAGCCCATCTGGAAGGCGGTGGAATAAACGATTGGTTTAAAGGTTGAACCGGGCTGCCGGGGCGCAACGGCGGCGTTTACCTGACCGCCTATACGCTTGTCGGTGGATTTGTAGTTGGTGCTACCGTCCATCGCCAGTACTTCGCCCGTCTTTGCGTTCATGACGACGACCGCCGCGTCGTTGACGTTAAATTCGGGACTGTTAAGGGTCGCTACATAGCCGCTGAGCTTCTGGTACTCTGGTTGTGTGAGGTGGCGCGCAACGGCCCTCTCTACGTAACCCTCCAGGTTGATGTCGATGCTGGTACGGATATTGAAGCCACCGTTCAGTAAGAGCGTGGCGCCTTTGTTGTAGTCGCCATCGCCCAGTACGCCTTCCAGCTGGCTGATGACCCACGATACAAAGTGCGGCGCTTTCCAGTTGTTATGATAGGTCTGGAACTTCATATTCTGCGTCATAGTCTCAACGCGCTGCAGAATATCGGGCGTGATGGGTCCGGCCTGTCCGTCGGGTCCCAGTCCTTTAACCTGTGTCCCCATATTCATCATGCTTTTCAAGACATAATCTTGACGCGCCAGGGCCAGCGCCTTGTCGGTCGGATTCTGCACCCACATGCCCGGATCGAAGAGGCTGGGATTGTTGGGCAGGGCTGCTAGCAAGGATGAGCGCGCGAGGGCGAGCAACGGACTGTGCGTCTTCTTGACTGGATCGTAGTCGAGCTGAGAGACGGCGGGCGTGCATTTGAATTGCCGATTGCAGCTCCGCATCAGACCAAAGTAGTCCTCCGAGGCGGCCTCGACGCCGAGCTCTGTCGCTCCGAAAGGCGAGATGTTGAGGTACATCTCCAGAATTTTCGACTTGGGATATTGTTGAGTGAGGCCGATCGCTAATGCGGCTTCAGAGATTTTGCGATTAATGGAAGGCGTGGCGTCGTTTCTCATGTTTTTAATGAGCTGCTGCGTGATCGTGCTCCCACCACCATGCGATCCACCATAGACCAGCGCGCGCAGCAGTCCCTGCGGATCGACACCACTATTGGTCCAGAACGTAGGGTCCTCCGCCGCGATCATGGCGTCGCGCATGACCTGGGGAATATCGTCGTAGTTGACGGAAATACGCCTGCCAGGGCCATTGGTATCGTAGACGTTGGCGAGCAGGACGTTGTTGCGATCGTAGATGTGCGTTACCTGCGAGATCTGCTTGTTCGCTATCTCCTGCAGTTGCGGCTGCTGGCTCTGATAGTAGCTATATCCATAAGCGGTGCCCGACGAAGCCATGATGACAAGCGCAAATAACAGGCCAACGATGATGCCTATGACAACCCGCTTGCTCCCCGTCGTCAGGCGCTGGCGGCGGTGGCGCATTTGCATAGCGAGACGCACCGACCTTGACCGCTTCCACGGCTTCGCCTTAGGCAACGGTTCGGGCGCTCCAACCTCGGGTGGGCGGTAACGCACAAGCGGCTCTGGGGGCGGTGCCGGGCGGTTATTTACCGCCGCAAACTTGCCCGAGACACGGCGCACGACCTGCATCGCGTTGCCTAATAAGCCCTGTGACCTGGCCGATGTGAGCAGCCCCGGCGGCGCTTGATCAGGAAATGGCTGCCCCGGCGGTAGAGGAGCAGAGGGACGCGCGCCCCTCGATGGCATAGATATTGGAGAGAACTGCTTGAAATTTTGCTCTGGTGGCCGTTGCATCAGGTTCCCGGTGTACGGAACTCCGTTCTCGCGCCCACCGGCTTGATCTCTCTCAGGCGTCCAGTTGTTACTCATACAAAATACATCCCCGCTATTTATGTCGAGGGACCGCTTCTCAGTTCCATCCGCTAATCCCTCTGTTAAACTGATCGTCCTTCCCTTGCACTGTATCAGTAGGGATGGGCTTGCCTCCATCCGGCCCACAACCGCGTGATGCCAAGTGGATGGAGGCAAGCCCCATCCCTACTGATGAGATAAGAAGCAAGCAAGAACGCTCTGTATTAAGACTCTTCGCATACAACGATCTATACTCCTCTACCTCAACCCACCATAGAGTAATTCATTTTCAGCATTCAAGGGGCCACCACTTGATACAGGTGGTCCTCTATCCTATCAAACTCAACGCACAAGATGAAACACTTTAACGCTTCACTACCTAATATGGCTATCAATCAAGCCATTCGGCGACGCTATCCATAGTACTACCTCCCCGAAATAGGTCTGAAGTACACCCAAAAGGGGCATGACGGGTGCAAAGTTTGGCCATATCATGTACAATAGGAAAACGTATTGTACTCAGCCATATCCAGCGGCACGTGGTACTCTGTTGAGAGGAGCCTTCTGTATGTTCTCGCGGCCCAACCGCTATCTATTGACCTTTATCGCCTGCTTTGGCTTCTGCCTGTTCGCGGCCATCGGCCTTTCACCCAGGGCACAGGCGGCAAGCGATCCTATAACGGTAACGTCACAGACTGATACCGTCACTTTTCCTAAACAGATAGATTTCCAGATGAGCGCAACCGATGCGGCTGCACCTATTACACAGGCATCTATCTATATTAGTTATAATGGTGTCTCTAGCAACACTACCCGCAAGGTGCAGATCGCTAATTTCGCCAATACCGAGACGCTGCAATGGCAAGAGGATATCTCTGGCTCCAACTTCGTTGAACCCGGCACCCAGGTTAGCTATTACTGGCAAATTGTAGATAACTTACAGAATACTCATACCCAGGCACCTCAAACATTCACACTTACCGATACGCGCTTCAGCTGGCAGCATCTTACCCACGGCCTGGTGCAGGTGAACTGGTATAATCGCCCGCTCTCGTTCGGCCAGCTTGTCCTTACCCAGGCGGACAATAGTATCATGCACATCGACAATAATCTGGGTGGCGGCCTGCTCCACCCGGTCAATGTCTGGGTCTACCAGAACAACGACGATTTTCATGGCTCGCTCCCACCCGGTACCTATGAATGGGTCGGGGGTGTGGCCTTTCCAGATCTCAATCAAGCATCGATCTCTGTCGAAACAACCGCCGATACGACGCTGATCCGCGATCTGCCACACGAGCTTACTCACCTGATCTTCCACCAGCTCATAGGCCCGAACGCGGATGTGCCGCGCTGGTTCGACGAGGGCATGGCCGTCTATAACCAGGCCTACCACGAGCCGGGTATGAACCTGCGCTTCAAACAGGCGCTCAATAGCCACTCTCTGCTACGCCTCAATGATATCGCGGATGAATTTCCTGCCGATTCAGAGAAGGCTTACCTTGCCTACGCGCAGAGCTGGAACCTGCTCGGCTACATGTACAATACCTTCGGCCAGCCGAAAATGGCTACCCTTATCAAGGATATCAATGCATCTCCATATTTCGATTCGGATCTTTCGCAGGCGCTTGGCGTGGACCAGAATCAGCTGGAGAATCAGTGGCGTCTGTCGCTGAATCAGCCTGCAACGCTCACTCCTGCTCAGGCCAATCCCGCGCCGACGCCGCATCCGATCCAGGTGCAAATCGCGGTCAATCCGTACGCGCCGCTGCTGCTGACGCTGGGCATCATTCTGTTTGTGCTGCCTCTGGTCGGTCTGGGCAGCCTGTTCTCCTACCAGCATCGCAATCGGCAACGCCCCGCTCTCGCCTTGCAGGCGCAGAACATTATCAATTCTACGCTGCCGAGCTATCCTATACCGCCGCTCGCGCCGCCGCTCGTGAGCGCCGCGTCTTATACGGACCCGGCGCGCTACATGCCTCCGCCAGCGTATCAACCCTATCCAGCGTATCAACCGCCGCAAACGCCGCCCTATCCGCCGCGTCCGCTGCACCCGTTGCCCAACACGCCGCCAGTACAGGACAGGCGCACAGGCGGGAACGTGCAGACAGAAGATGCCTGGCCTCCTTACAAACCGGGCCAGGAATATATCAATCATCGTCCCGACAAGCAAGTACCACAGGAGTAACAATAGACATGGGCAAGAAGATGAGGAGGAAGGTAGGAGTGTTCGATGCAACCGCCCCCTATTACCCGTCCGACGCGCTCTCACTTGACGAACTCGCGTACTGGATCGCCTTCAGCCGCGTGCAGGGCATCGGCCCCGTCCGTTTCAAAATGCTGCTCAAATTCTTCCAGGAAGATGTCGCGGCAGCATGGCATGCTACCAGCCAGGAGCTAGCTGCCAGCGGACTCGACCAGAAAACGCTCAGAAGCTTCCTTCAACAACGCGCAACCATCATTCCCCAGCAGGAACTGGAGCGGCTGGAACGCCTGCGCATCCACGTCATTACCTGGCGCGATGCCGATTATCCTCCGCTCCTGCGCAGAATCGAGTACGCGCCCCCGGTCCTCTATGTCTGCGGCAAAATCACCAACGACGATCGCAACTTCAGCCTGGGCATCGTGGGCACGCGCAAAATGACCCACTACGGTCGCCAGGTCACTGAACGCCTGGCGAAAGATCTTGCGCAGGGCGGACTTACCATCGTCAGCGGACTGGCGCTCGGCGTCGATACGGTCGCGCACACCACCGCGCTCGATGCCGGTGGTCGCACGATCGCCATTCTGGCTAGCGGACTCGACACGATCTATCCGTCGTCCAATTTCGCCCTCGCGCGTCGCATCGTCGATTCGGGCCAGGGCGCGCTACTCAGCGCCTTCCCCCTCGGTGTCAAGCCCGAGGCAGGCAACTTTCCCGCGCGCAACCACCTTATCTCCGGCCTCTCGCTGGGCGTCCTGGTCACGGAGGCACCCCCGACCAGTGGCGCGCTTATCACGGCTAACTCGGCGCTTATTCAGGGTCGCGAGGTCTTCGCCGTCCCCGCTGGCATCTTCTCCCCTGGCGCGGCAGGCGTCAACAAGCTCATCCAGGACGGTGCCCACCCCGTCACCAGCGTCAACGACATCCTGGACAACCTTAACCTCTACATGATCCCCCAGCAAGTCGAGGCCCAGGCCGTCCTCCCTGACAATGACGAGGAACGCGCCCTGCTCGCCCTGCTCACCTCCGAGCCGCGCCACGTCGACGAGATCATCCGCGCCTCAAACTTCCCCGCGCACCTCGTCACCTCGACGCTGACGATGATGGAATTGAAGGGCATGATCAGGCAAGTTGGGAGTATGCAGTATGTGTTGGCAAGGTAGGCAAAACTCTCTTTTCCTTTTCCTAAACATCGAGATGCTTTGTCACTTGAGCAGGTTCGGGGAAGGATTAAGCGCTGCTCTTCATATGCTGCAAGATGGGCGGATGGAAGCTGCGTGTACATGCTTGCACAGTAGCGCAGCTTCTTGTATACTAATCGCAAAGAATGAAGATTTATAGGCGTTTTCCACGTTATCACGTTTTACGCACAGGGAAGGGGGAACTTTATGACTACAAACGTCCCAGATGACAACACCTACGTCTTTGATGCTGAAAGCACGACGGAGTTGGCTCGCTTAATCAATCAGGACGCTATGACGACGCGAGCGATAGGAGGACTATTTTCTGGTCTAGTGGATGAAGAGATCGCTAACCTAAGTCGTGTCCTTGATCTGGCCTGTGGTCCTGGCGGCTGGGTGCTCGACGTTGCCTTTACCTTCCCCAATATCGAGGTTGCGGGCATCGATATCAGCCGCACCATGGTTAATTACGCCAATGCGCGGGCACATTCGCAAGGACTCTCCAATACTTCCTTCGGCGTTATGGATATCACCCAACCGCTCGACCTTGCTACTGATTCTTTCGACCTGGTGAATGTCCGCTTTGTGGGTGGGGTGCTCCCGCGCACGGCCTGGGCATCGTTTATCACCGAATGCACGCGACTGTTGCGGCATGGCGGTATCTTGCGTCTGACTGAAGCGGTTGATTGGGGAACCAGTACGAGTCCAGCCTTTGAGCAAATGGCGGCCCTGGTAAATCAAGCGGCATGGCAACTGGGGTATGGCTTCTCTCCTGATGGTCGGACTGTTGGTACTACGCTGTTGCTTCCCCGCTTGCTGCGCACTGCTGGCTACCAACATATCCAGAGTAAAGCGCATGTCCTGGAACAATCGGTCGATACCCCGGCCTGGGCTGACAGCTATCGCAATTACGAGGTAGCATACTCTTTGCTCCAGCCGCTGCTTATCAAAGCTGGCGTCATCACGCGCGAAGACGTTGAGCGTCTGTATCAACAGGTACTCATTGAGATGCATGCTGACGACTTTTGTGCCATGTGGCACTTTATGACTACCTGGGGCACGAAGCCATAAAGTACTTAGGAGCAATCCGAAGCCTGATTACCAGTGTGTAACCAGATCACGCAGCTCGGCCACGCGTTTTTCGCCGGGCCACACAGCCTCAGCGATATCGTAAGCGAGCAGAGCTTCATTGAAGCTCTGCTCACTTTTGAGTCTCGTCGCCTCAGTAATCCCCGTTTTCCACACATGCATGAGTCGCTCCATGTCTCGCCCTGGATGCTTGAGCAAGGCCATCGCCATAATATTGATGCCCTCGACGCGTGAACGCTCGGGTAGCGGCAGCTTCAAGGTCAGCGTCTCAGGGTCAATAAGTTGTTCTAGAGAGTTCAGTGCCTTTCCATAGCCGTCCTGGTGATAATGCACCATGCCATCATTAAGTACCAGATCTGCCCGCGTGTAGTCCATGTAGACGAAACGGTTATCAGTTTCAGGTTGCGCAAAGAACGCCTCGGCAGCCTGATGCAACGCCTCAGTACCCTTCTTACCATTTCTCGCTTGCATTAAGGCGAGTGTGGAATAGACACCACCTTGCAAGTGTGGGGAGAGTGGTGTCTTCGTCGTTTTGAGGAGAGGCAGCGCTTGATTGATGACCTTGAGCGCGCGTCCGCTCTTCCGATCGTAGTAGTAAGCCCATGCCAGATAATCGAGAGTACTTAAAAGAAGCGGAATATCATTGGCCTCTTTGCTGTATGTTACTGCATCCTGCGCATAGGCAATGGCCTCTTTGAGCCCTTGCAGGTGCCAGCCGAGCAGGCACTTCAGAAGTGCGCACTGACCAGCCAGGCTCGCCGCATCTTTCCGGTAC
>JALYTQ010000422.1 GCA_030854195.1 Chloroflexota bacterium | reverse complement strand
GCCCTGCAACGCGCCCTCGGGAAAGGCGATCAACTGAACGGGCAGGTCGAGGCTGGAGAGCCAGGAGGCAGCCTTGACGAGGTGTTTCAGGTGCTCAATGTTGCGCTGAATGTCGGCACGCGTGCGAATGCCGCGCACGGTAGGGATGAGGCCAACGGCGGTGTAGGGCTTAATCATACATTGCTCCTTCGCTGTTTCAAGGATCTCACTATCTACACCAGCAGGATAATATACTTTTTGCTACACAGTCAAGGCGAAGACAGTGGATTTGTTCTCCGTATGTCCATCTCTACTTTCTCTCATCCTTCTATTATACCGATCGGCGCGCCATCAATTTATATATTGTTCCTCCCAGAGTAACTCCATACGTATCTTTCTTTATGAGCTTATGGCAGTTAACAAAAAGTATGTTTCTTCTCCCTTTCCTTTTAGGAGGTCTACTATGTGGTATTCTCGTTTCTCTCTAACAAATACTGATTCTTCAAATCCGCAGCGATGGCGATCTGGCAGGGAATTGATCCTCGTTTTCTGTTGTTTTTTCATAGCCTGTCTGCTTGTTGCCTGCGGTAACGCCACAACGGCGAACAATCAGTCGGCACATCCTGTTACACCTACCTTCACCTCGACGCCTACAAATACCCCTACCCCCACTCCAACGCCGAAGCCGACCGCTACGCCGAAGCCACGACCACCCACACCCACGCCACAACCAGCAGCGTCTGCCCCTATCCTTGATGTAGCTCCCTCATCCATGAGCATTGTTGGGCACCTGGACTGTAGCAGGGCTACTTCCGTTTTTGTCTGCCAGGCGGGAGTGCTCTCCAGAGCGAGCAATCAGGCTACGCTCCATTGGGTAGCTTTTGCCAACATTGGGGGCGTGGCTTTCACTCCCTCCCAGGGAAACCTGGCCCCTGGTACACATATAATCTTGACGATTAGAATACCGGTCAACACGTGTTCAGCCACCTTCTTCTTTCAGGGGCCAGCCAACACGCACACCATCATCTGGCAATGTTGAGCACTTAGTTCCATCTCATCTTTACGCTGCATCAGGACGAGAGGTGGCCGTGCCGCTCTTTAGCATCTCAATCGCTCCGAGCAGGGCACTGAGATAGACCAGATGTGGTGTCCAGTCGGTTATGCCTATAAAGAGCGGGATGAGCCACAGCTCCAATGGCAGCGATGGCGAGGTCGCCTTAACAGGAAGTGAATGGCGGTTCCGCCAGACCCCTCTATGTGGAGAGACGTGTGGCGGTTCTAGAGACCCGTGATCTCCTCGCCTGGGCGGGCCTGGTCTCCTGGTTCGCGCAAACGCCAGATGGTCCATGCCCCGATGAGTCCGAATATGCACAGCATCCCCTCGACAAGCAGATTGATAGTGGTGCTCGAACCGAACGCCTGTGGAAGGGCGCTAACCAGAAAGTCGATCAGTGCATGGAGCAGAATAGCCAGAAACAACCAGCGCATCTGGTGCCGACGAAATACCTGCAACACGATGACGGAAAACGCTACCTGTATCGGGAAACTCCAGAACCGCTCCCAGGCAGTCAGCAAAGGGAACCAGAACGGCTGTGCATTAATGGTTGCAACCTGCTGGCTGATGACCTGTCTCTGAGCGACTGGCAGGCTAGTGATATTGATGATCGAGAGGATAGCAACATTGAGAAGCGTGAGCACATGTCCTCCACCAAACACCACCATCGACTCCAGACCCTCATGTCCAATGCCAAACATCACCGCTTTCGACCAGGTTTTTGGCTCCCGACGCATGAAGAGACGATATCCGACATAGCGCCCGACCTCCTCGAAGAGTCCAGCGGTCACGGCCTCGATGACTAACCAGGTCCAGGTAAATGCGGTCGAGGAGCGCAACAAAGGGGCCAGCACTGTACTCCCAAGCACCCCGATAAGGGGCGCACGCGTCACGAGCTGGAACACCAGAAAGACGAGAGCACCAAACCAGAAGTATTTCCAGCCCACTCCTAAGCGTTTGCGGGCAATCGCTCCTAAGATGAGGGGATACACAATGACAAAAATCGTTGCCACGGCAGTCATCACGAGCCAGGAAACAGGGATGTGGAGCGTTGATGACATACACGCCATCCTTTCTAGTGGAAAATCAGGGCGCAAAGGTATCTATCCGGCACGCACTCACTTACCCCTGGCGAGATGCGGGCCGGAGACGCGTCGGTACAGGTCGCTATAGGCGCGGGCACTGGCAGACCAGCGCGAGTCGTAAGCCATTGCACGCCTGATAAGATCGGGCCAGCGCTCGCGGTCAGCATACACCTGCAACGAACGTTGAAGCGCGTCGAGCAGCGCGGATGCTGTATATTCTGCGAAACTGAAGCCGTTCCCAGATTCAGCATCGGCGTCCAGATCGGTTACGGTATCGGCCAGCCCTCCGGTCGCGTGGACGATGGGGAGCGTGCCGTAGCGCAGCGCGATCAACTGGCCCAGGCCACCCGGCTCGAAGGCGCTCGGCATCAGGAAGAAGTCTGCGCCCGCGTAGATGCGATGCGAGAGCGCTACGTCGAAGCCGATCTGGGCGCGCACGTTGCTCGTGCTCTCAGCGAGGTCGCGGAAGAGCTGTTCGTAGCGCGGGTGTCCGGTGCCCAGTACGACAAGTTGCAGTGGCAGTTCGCGCAGCTGCTCGGCGATCTCTGCTAGAAGGTCGAAGCCCTTCTGATCGACCAGGCGACTGACGATACCGAGCAGCGGCTGCTCTGGATCGTCGGGCAGCCCGAATTCTTTCCTGAGAGCTGCGCGGTTGCGCCACTTGCCCTCCGGCACCTGCTCCGCCGTATAGGGCGCGACGAGGTCGCTATCGGCGGCGGGATTCCAGACCTGCCAATCGAGGCCGTTGGGGATGCCAAAGATGCGCGAGTGACGCTGGAAGAGCACCTCGTCGAGACCCCAGCCGTAGTCCAGCGTCTGAATCTCCTCGGCGTAGCGGTGCGAGACCGTCGTGATCGCGTCGGCGTACATAATACCAGCCTTCATCCAGTTCACATCGCCCCAGAACTCCA
>JALYTQ010000176.1 GCA_030854195.1 Chloroflexota bacterium | reverse complement strand
TGCGAGCGAACACTACACTATTTACTTTGTTCCTTTGTGAGCAGAGGGGAGAGTGTGGCTCTTTGTGTTGTTTGTGTTTTTCTCAGTTTCGTTTCTGTTGCGGGGAGATAGAGAGGTATGTTGCACGCACCTGGAATCAGTAAGCGGCTTGTTCATGTAAAGGAGTAGGAGTAACCGTTCATTGCAATTGCAAACGGTTACTTTTCTTGTCATAGACCGTTTCACAGAACAGGCATTATCAAGCATTTATCTAAATTTTTCCGTTTTTTGTTTGCGTAGAGAGGCTCGATTTTCCGTGCTTCTCGCTTTCCTCTATGGGCGACTAGGTGAGAGGAGAACCCTAAAAATGGCAGTGAACACCAGGGCCGTTGCGCTCCCGGAGCGCGTTTCGTTCGCGCGTATCCCGGACATTCGGCCTATGCCAGGTTTGATTCAAATTCAGCTTGATTCCTTTGAATGGTTTAAGAAAGAAGGTTTGCGCGAACTCTTTGAAGAGATTTCCCCTATCGAAGATTTTACTGGCAAGAACCTCAGTCTTGAATTTATAGTACCCCCTGACCCCTTTGGCGCGCCGAAGTATTCGGAGGACGAGTGCCGCGAGCGCGATGCTACGTACAACGCGCCTCTGACGGTCAAGGCACGCTTGATTAATAAAGAGACGGGCGAGATCATCGAGAAGGACATCTTCATGGGTGATTTCCCCCTGATGACGAAGGAAGGGACCTTCATCATCAATGGTGCGGAGCGCGTTGTGGTGAGCCAGCTTGTGCGTTCGCCTGGCGTCTACTTTACCGTTGATGAAGATGCCGCGACCGGCAAAAAGCTCTACGCCGCCAAACTGATTCCTGGGCGCGGCGCGTGGTTGGAGTTTGAGACCAGTAACAAGAACCTGCTCACCGTCAAGATCGACCGTAAGCGCAAGCTGCCGGTGACAACCCTGCTGCGCGCCATCGCGAGCCTGGCAAGGGAACAGTGGCACTCTGAGGATCTGGACCTCTCCACCGATCAGGGTCTGCTGGATGCCTTTGCCGGTGTTGATAACGATCCCAACATTCGTTACTTACAGGCGACGTTGGATCGCGATCCGGTGAAGAAAGAGGATGAGGCGCTACTTGAGCTTTACAAGAAGCTGCGCCCCGGCGATCCTGCTACGCTGGATAACGCCCGCTCCCTGGTCAAAAACCTGTTCTTCAATGCGCGTCGCTACGATCTAGGGAATGTAGGTCGCTACAAGCTTAACAGGAAACTGGACCTCTCCATTCCGCAGAACACGCGTATTCTCACGATGGACGATCTCGTCAACATCGTGCGCCGCCTGATTATGTTAAATAATGGTCATGGGCGCAAAGACGATATCGACCACCTGGGAAACCGCCGCGTGCGCTGCGTTGGTGAGTTGATCCAGGCTCAGTTCCGTGTTGGCTTGCTGCGTATGGAGCGCGTGGTAAAGGAGCGCATGAGCATTCAGGAGCCTGGGCAGGCAACGCCCAACGCCCTGATTAATATCCGCCCGGTTGTAGCCGCCATGAAAGAGTTCTTTGGTGGCAGCCAGCTATCGCAGTTTATGGATCAGACCAATGCTCTAGCGGAGATCGGCCACAAGCGTCGTCTCTCGGCGCTGGGTCCTGGCGGCCTTTCACGCGAGCGCGCAGGTTTCGACGTGCGCGACGTACACCAGTCTCACTATGGTCGTATCTGTCCTATTGAGACACCTGAAGGTCCTAACATCGGTCTAATTGGCAACCTTGCAACCTATGGTCAGATCAACCCCTACGGTTTCATCGAGACGCCATATCGCAGGGTCTACAAGCGCCTGCGTGCCAACGATCCGCGCCTGCTCGGGCGCGAGTTGCGCGGCATCTATGGACGCGAGCGCGAGGATATCCAGACGCCTGATGGAGAGCTACTCTTCAAGGGGCGTACTCCTGTGCGCGTGGACGAGGCGCTCTTCAACAAGCTATCGCAGTTGCTCGGCGACACGGAGCTGCGCGTGAAGTCGTTTGTCACCGACGAGGTTGAATATCATACCGCCGATGACGAAGAGAACTTCTGGATCGCGCAGGCCAACGTCAGGCTTACTGCAAACAATGAATTCGATTCGGAACGTGTTCTGGCGCGCTATCAAGGTGATTTCGCGGAAGAGCGCTCCGACAGTATAGATTTTATGGATGTCTCGCCGCGTCAGACAGTGAGTGTGGCGACGGCACTGATTCCATTCCTGGAGCACGACGACGTGAACCGCGCCCTGATGGGTGCGAACATGCAGCGCCAGGCGGTGCCCCTACTGCGGCCACAGTCGCCGATCTGCGGCACCGGTATCGAGCGGCAGGTAGCCATCGACTCCGGCCAGGTTCTGGTGAGCCGGGTCAATGGAGAAGTCGTATCGGCGACCGCGCGCAAGATCGAGATTGTCGATGACCAGGGCGAGGTGCATACGTACCGGCTGCGCAAGTTTGTGCGCTCGAACGCTGGCACCTGCATCAACCAGCGTCCTAGCGTAGACAAGGGCGCTTTTGTCACCGCTGGTCAGGTGATCGCTGACAGCTCCTCGACGGAGCTGGGCGAACTGGCGCTGGGACAGAACATCCTGGTCGCCTTTATGAGCTGGGAGGGTGGCAACTTCGAGGATGCCATTCTGATCAGCGAGCGCATTGTGCGCGAAGACCTCTTCACCTCGATCCACATCGAGAAGTACGAGGTTGATGCGCGTGATACCAAGCTTGGACCCGAGGAGATCACACGCGACATCCCCAACGTCGGTGAGGAGGGACTGCGCAACCTCGACGAGCGCGGCATCATCTATGTGGGAGCCGAAGTGGGGCCGCAGGATATCCTGGTCGGCAAGATCACGCCAA
The DNA here is from genome assembly GCA_030854195.1 of Chloroflexota bacterium. Lineage (GTDB taxonomy): Bacteria > Chloroflexota > Ktedonobacteria > Ktedonobacterales > Ktedonobacteraceae > JACDAE01. The sequence continues at coordinate 7,647 of JALYTQ010000176.1, read as the reverse complement.
AGGGCGAGACCGAGCTGACGGCGGAAGAGAAGCTGCTGCGCGCTATCTTCGGTGAGAAGGCGCGTGAAGTCAAAGATACCTCGCTGCGCGTACCTCATGGTGAGCGTGGCAAGGTCGTTGAGGTCAAAGTGTTCTCGCGTGATGCCGGTGATGAACTGCCTCCGGGTGTCAACCAGCTGGTGCGCGTGAGTATCGCACAGAAACGTAAGATCGGAGCGGGCGACAAGATGGCGGGCCGTCATGGCAACAAAGGCGTCATCTCGCGCGTGCTGCCGATTGAAGATATGCCATTCCTGCCCGATGGCTCGCCGGTAGATATCATTCTGAATCCGCTCGGCGTACCGCACCGCATGAACATCGGTCAGATTATGGAGACCCATCTGGGTTGGGCTGCCAGTATGCTTGGCTTCAAGATCGCCACGCCAGTCTTCGACGGTGCCACCGAAGAGGACATCGAGGATGTGCTACGCCAGGCTGGTTTGCCCGATAGCGGAAAGATACAGCTCTTTGACGGTCGTACCGGGGAGCCCTTCGACCATCCTATTACCGTTGGCTACACGTATATGTTGAAGCTGGCCCACCTCGTCGAAGACAAGGTCCATGCCCGCTCGACCGGCCCATACAGCCTGATTACGCAGCAGCCGCTGGGTGGTAAGGCGCAGTTTGGTGGCCAGCGCTTCGGTGAGATGGAGGTCTGGGCGCTTGAAGCGTATGGCGCGGCAAATATCCTGCAAGAGATCCTGACAGTGAAGTCGGACGACGTGGTAGGCCGTGTTAAGACCTACGAGGCAATCGTCAAGGGTGAGAATATCATGGAACCCGGCGTGCCGGAGTCCTTCAAGGTTCTGGTGAAGGAATTGCAGAGCCTGGGTATCAACGTAGAGGTCCTTAACGAAGATGAGCAGAAGATTCAGTTCGTCGAGGATACCTCAAATGACGTGATGCCGGAACTCGGTATCAATCTATCCGGTTTCGAAGGAGACCAGTAATAGAAGGTGTCCAGCAGAAGTCATCCTGAATTTTTGCATCAGAGTTCGATCCAAAAGTTCGGGATGGCTTATGCTCCTATCTATATCAGAGATGCCGTACGCCATTTTACACAAAACTCCGCTCTTTTTGCCGGAGGATGGCGTTTACAGGAGGTAGCATGCTCGAAGTAAACGATTTTAATGCTATTCGTATCAGCCTCGCCAGCCCGGAGCAGATCCGTGGCTGGAGTTACGGCGAGGTAACGAAACCGGAAACGATCAACTACCGCACGCTCAAGCCAGAGAAGGACGGTCTGTTCTGCGAACGCATCTTCGGACCAACCAAGGACTGGGAGTGCTACTGTGGTAAATATAAAAGAGTCCGCTTCAAGGGAATTGTGTGCGACAAATGTGGCGTCGAAGTAGCGCGTTCGAAGGTGCGCCGCGAGCGCATGGGCCATATTGAGCTGGCGTCACCCGTGAGCCATATCTGGTACTTCAAGGGGACACCGAGCCGCATTGGCCTGTTGCTTGATCTCTCGCCGCGCAACCTGGAGCGTATCCTCTACTTCGCGCTGTATGTCGTCACGCATGTAGACGAAGAGGCACGCCAGCGCGAGCTGATGCGCCTTGACGAGGAGACAGTTGCTCTGGGCCAGGACATGGATGGCAAGGTTGTAGAGCGGGTGAACAGCCTGCGCACACAGCGCGACAATGCTATTCGCGAGGCCGAAACCCGTTTCTCGCAGTCCAATCGTCAGGAGATCGAGGAGCGCCGCGAGCAGGATCTCGACGCCGCTCGTCAGGCCGAGAGCGAGACCCTTGCCCAACTGCGCGATGCCATGGGCGAGGCGGTCGAGGACGATATCGTCTATGCTCCAACCGATCAAGTGATCGTCAAGCAGGGCGACGTGGTGACATCCAAACACCTGGAGACCCTGGAGCGCGTGGCTGAGACTGCCCGCAATACCATTGCTGAGCAGGCGCGCCGCGAGATCGACGAGGCGCAGTCAGAGAGCAAGCGCGAGTCCGATCGCCTGGGCCTTGAGTACCAGGGCCAGATCGATTCGGCGCAGACGAACCTGGAGAAAGAGCGCACCGACACCCGCCAGCGGATCGAACAACTGCGCCGCGACCTGGAAGGTCTGAAGAAAATGGACCTGCTGCAGGAGAATCGCTATCGCGAGTTGAAAGACAACTTTAGTGATGTCTTCCGTGCAGGCATGGGTGCCGAGGCTGTGCGCGAACTGATCGCAGACATCAACCTGGAGAAATTGTCCGGCGATCTGCGCCACGAGATCAGCTCGACGGTTGGTCAGCGTCGCAAGAAGGCGACCAAGCGTCTGAAGGTCGTCGAGGCGTTCCGCAAGTCAAACACTTCTCCCGAGTGGATGATCCTGACGGTTCTGCCGGTGCTGCCGCCTGACCTGCGCCCGATGGTGCAACTGGATGGTGGTCGCTTCGCCACCTCGGACCTGAACGACCTGTACCGGCGCGTCATCAACCGCAATAACCGGCTCAAGCGTCTGTTGGAGCTGGGCGCGCCTGAAATCATTATTCGCAATGAGAAGCGCATGCTGCAAGAGGCGTGCGACGCCTTAATCGATAATGGTCGTCGTGGTCGCGCCGTGGCCGGTTCGGGCAACCATAAGCTCAAGAGCCTGTCCGACATGCTCAAAGGCAAACAGGGACGCTTCCGTCAGAACCTGCTCGGTAAGCGCGTCGACTACTCTGGCCGTTCGGTTATCGTAGTTGGACCGGAGTTGAAGCTGCATCAGTGTGGCTTGCCCAAGCGTATGGCGTTGGAGCTGTTCAAGCCGTTTGTCATGCGCAAACTGGTGGAGCAGAACTTCGCCCACAACATCAAGAGCGCAAAACGCTTTGTAGAGCGCGTCAAGCCAGAGGTGTGGGATGTGCTGGAAGAGGTCATCAAAGACCATCCAGTGCTCTTGAACCGCGCCCCAACGCTGCACCGCCTGGGTATTCAGGCATTTGAGGCCGTGCTCGTCGAGGGCAGTGCCATTCAGTTGCACCCGCTCGTCTGTTCGGCCTTCAACGCCGACTTCGACGGAGACCAGATGGCCGTCCACGTCCCGCTCTCCGACAAGGCGCAGGACGAAGCGCGCCAGTTCATGATGTCGACGCGCAACCTGCTCTCGCCTGCCCACGGCGAGCCATCGATCGGCGCAAGCCAGGATATGGTGCTCGGCTGCTTCTACCTGACGCAGGAGCGCCCGGAGAAGAAGGGTGAGGGCCGTGTCTTTACCGATGTCAACGAAGCCCTACTGGCGTTCCAGCACGGCTTTGTCGAGCTGCAGGCGCGCATCAAAGTACGCCTGAGCGGTGAGGTGGACATCTACGACCAGCCACCCCCCGAGAAGGTAACGCTGCACAGCAGCGGCAAGCCGATCGAGACGACCGTTGGGCGCATCATCTTCAACGAGGCGCTGCCCGAAAGATTGCGCTACAAAAACTACGCGATGAAAAAAGAGAACCTGAAGCAAATCATCGCCGAGTGTTTCAAAGAGTACGGACGTGTCAAGACCACGGAACTGGCCGACGAGATCAAGCGTCTTGGTTTCTACTATGCGACCAAAGCCGGTGCCACCATCGCCATCAGCGATGTCAAAGTACCGACCGGCAAGCAGGAAGAGCTGGCGAAAGCCGATGCCAAGATTGTTGAGCTGGAAGAGCAGTACCGCGACGGTCTAATCACCGACAACGAAAAGTATCAGCAGACGGTCGATGCATGGAACGAGGCCACGGATAACGTAACCAAGATGGTCGAAGCAACCCTCGATCCCTTTGGTTCGATCTACACCATCGCCAAGTCGGGCGCGACAAAAGCGAAGTTCCAGCAGATCCGCCAGCTGTCCGGCATGCGCGGACTGATGGCGAGTCCGTCGGGCAAGATCATCGCCATTCCTATTCGTGGAAACTTCCGCGAGGGCCTGAGCGTCCTGGAGTACTTTATCAGTAGCCACGGTGCCCGTAAAGGTCTGGCCGACACCGCGCTACGTACCGCAGAGTCGGGTTATCTCACCCGCCGCCTGATCGACGTAGCACAGGATGTCATCGTAACCGAAGAGGATTGTGGCACGACCGAAGGTATTCTCATGACCGATGCCGACTCTAAAGACATGGGTCTGGACAGCATGCGTAGCCGTCTGATGGGGCGCGTGTTGGCCGAGGCGATACCGGAGATCGACTATATAGAAGCAGGCGACGAACTGACCGACGAGATGGTCGACGAGATCATCACTACCGGTGTCAAAGCCGTGCGTGTCCGCTCGGTGTTTGCCTGTCTGACGCCACGCGGCATTTGCCGTAAGTGCTATGGACGTGACCTCGCGGCCAACTCACTCGTACGTATAGGTGCGGCAGCTGGTATTGTAGCCGCCCAGTCGATCGGTGAGCCGGGCACGCAGCTGACCATGCGTACCTTCCACACCGGAGGTATTGCAGGCGCGCAGGGAGACATCACGCAGGGTCTGCCGCGCGTTGAAGAGCTGTTCGAGGCGCGTGTACCGAAGGATAAGGCTGAGATCGCCGAGATCGATGGCGTCGTAGAAATCGTAAAAGACGAAAACACAAACGCGCGTACCGTACGCGTTGTCTCGACCAACGTCTTCTTCGACGAATACGCGCTGCCAGCCGACAGCCAGGTACTGGTCAAAGATCACGATCGCGTGCTGAAGGAGCAGATCATCGCCCTCATGCCTGCTGAAGGCGGGAACGAGCCGACACCTGTCATGGCCCGTACCGAAGGCGATGTCGTCATCAATCCAGATGGCCCGCTCTCCATCCGCTTCGAGGAGCGCGACGAGCGGTCCTATGCGATCCCGGCGGCGCGCAACATCGTCGTAGAGAACGGCCAGAAGATCCAGGCGGGAACGCCGATCACCTCTGGTCAGCGCGATCCGCAGGATGTTCTACGCGTGCAGGGACGAGAAGCCGTCCAGACCTACCTGGTCAAAGAAGTGCAGCGCGTCTACCGTAACACCGGTGTGTATATCAGTGATAAGCACATCGAAGTCATCATCCGGCAGATGCTGCGGCGCGTCAAGGTCGACGATCCCGGTGATACCGAGATGTTGCCCAACGACCTGGTTGATCGTTTTGTTTACGCCGACACCAACTCGCGCGTATTGGCAGAGGGAGGCGAGCCCGCCACCGCCAGTACCGTCCTGCTGGGCGTCACCAAGGCATCGCTCAATACCGATAGCTTCCTGGCGGCAGCGTCCTTCCAGGAGACCACGCGTGTCTTGACCGAGGCAGCCATCGAGGCGCAGACAGATCACCTGGTTGGACTAAAAGAGAACGTGATTATCGGTAAGCTCATTCCGGCAGGCTCTGGCATCGCCCAGCGCCGCCGCGAACTGCTCGCCCGTCAACAGGCGGCGCGTGTGGCCGCAGCACCGGTAGTCGCGGGCGTCGTTGGTGGTGGTCTGGGTTCAAGTAGCCCACTTGGCCTGACACTTGACAACGACGACGATGAGTGATAACATATGCAACCGCGTATGTGTGAATGAGAGGTTGCGGATAGCCATGCTATCCGCACTAACTTAGAAGGGACAGGGGAGGTTTTTCCTTGCCGACAATTAATCAGTTGATCCGAAAGGGCCGTTCGCATAAGCAGAAGAAGGTGAAGGCCCCCGCGTTATTATATTCGTATAACGCGTTGAAGAACAGGACATCTCGCCTGCGCGGGTCGCCACAGAAGCGTGGCGTCTGCACCCAGGTTCGTACGATGACGCCTAAGAAGCCGAATTCGGCGATGCGAAAGATTGCCCGTGTTCGCCTCTCTAACCAGATGGAAGTTACCGCTTACATTCCTGGTGAAGGGCATAATTTACAGGAACACTCAGTGGTGCTCATTCGCGGCGGTCGTGTAAAAGACCTGCCGAGTGTGCGCTATCACATTGTCCGTGGTACGCTTGACAGCGATGGCGTTTCAAAGCGTCGCCGTGGTCGCTCCAAGTATGGAGCCAAGCGACCGAAGCCCGGCCAGGCAGCCGCTCAGGGTAAGGGCAAACGCTAATTTAGTGCAATAATTCGTCCAGAAAGGCAGAGCGTTACTGCTCTGCCACTGCCGATACCGCTTGAATGCGTCAGGTAGGTCGGTCGTTTATCACACATTATCACTGCCAGGGAGCCAGCAAGCTTCTCTCGGTTGTGGTGATGCCCTGATAATCCTCTCTCTGTCGGTCTGCTCTACTTAAGAGCACCGAGTATCTGAGGATACAGTCAAGAACGTGTGTAGGCGTCCGAATGAGATCGGGAGAGCTCCTGATCGAAATCGACGCCTTTTCTGGTGCCTTTCAAAGCGTATCCAGGTCCGACGGTGGGGCTGACCAGAAGCAAGCAAAGCTGTTGATGAGAACTTCATCCGCCGGGAGAGCGCTGGCAGAGCGTCGACTCCAGGTGATTATTGAGGGAGGCAGAAATTGCCAAGACGTAAAAAAGTCGTGCGACGGCCCGATGTGCCGGACGCGAAATTTAGAAGCCGAAATGTAGCTCGCTTCACCAACAAACTTATGTTGGACGGGAAGCGCAGCCTGGCCGAGCGTATCATCTATGATGCGTTCGACGCCATTGAAGTAAGACAGAAACGCTCACCGCTCGATGTATTTGAGCAGGCGCTTAAAAACGCCACGCCAACCATCGAGGTCAGGCCACGCCGAGTCGGTGGCTCAACCTACCAGGTACCTATCGACGTACGTAGGGACCGCGGCAATGCGCTGGCAATGCGCTGGCTCATCAAATCCGCTCGTTCTCGTACTGGTAGATCTATGGCAGAAAAGCTGGCTAATGAGCTGATGGATGCGTCTGCGGGCCAGGGCGCGACAATCAGAAAACGTGAAGAGACCCATAAGATGGCGGAGTCAAATAAAGCCTTCGCTCATTATCGCTGGTAATAATAGATCATGCCAAGAGAATTTCCACTTGAGAAAACAAGAAATATTGGTATCATAGCGCACATTGATGCTGGCAAGACGACCACGACGGAGCGCGTCCTTTTCTATACCAAGAAGATTCACCGCATGGGTGAGGTACATGAAGGGGCCGCGACAATGGACTGGATGCCCCAGGAGCAAGAGCGCGGCATTACGATTACATCCGCCGCCACCACCTGTTTCTGGCAAGATCATCGCGTCAATATTATCGATACCCCCGGTCACGTCGACTTTACTGCCGAGGTGGAGCGCTCGCTGCGCGTCCTCGACGGAGGTGTCGTGGTCTTCGATGCCGTGGCTGGCGTTGAACCACAGTCCGAGACGGTCTGGCGTCAGGCAGATAAATATAACGTTCCGCGTATCAGTTTTGTCAATAAAATGGATCGCATCGGAGCCGACTTCTGGCGTACAGTGCAGATGATCCGTGATCGCCTGGGCGCGGTTCCCGTGCCGATCCAGGTCCCTATTGGTCGCGAGAGTAACTTTAAGGGTTTTATCGATCTGATTGAAGCGCAAGCTATCGTCTTCACAGATGACCTGGGGACGACCTCGGATCATACTGAGGTTCCAACCGGTATGGAGGCTGAATTCAATCAGCATCGCGAGGCCATGCTTGAGCGTATCGCTGAGACCGATGAGACATTGACGATGAAATACCTTGAAGGTGAGGAGATCACCAAAGAGGAACTCATCGCGGCCCTGCGCCGCGCGACCATCGTCGG
>JALYTQ010000421.1 GCA_030854195.1 Chloroflexota bacterium | reverse complement strand
ATCGGCCAACTGGCCCGGCTGGTCGATATTCATCGCCGTGATATACGCATCCTCCGAGACCGAACCGTTTAACTTGACGCATTTCTCGAAGAGCGCGAGGACTGCGCGCTTCAACGCCTCGGTGGCAAGTGATGCGTCCGATACCTCCTCCACGATCTCCGCCCTTACGCGCATAAAGGGTGTCTGCTGCGTAAATTCGAGGCAGCGCATACGCCGTTGCCCGCGCAAGAGCACGCTCATGGTGCCATCGGGCAGCTTCAGGACGCGATCAATAAAGCCCTCGACTCCCACTGTATAAAGTTCGTCGGAGCCGGGCTCCTCTTGACTCTCATTCAATTGTGTGACCACAAAAAGCCTATGGTCTTTGCTCATTGCCTCTTCGATTGCCCTGACCGACCGATTGCGTCCCACCAGCAGCGGCGCGACCATATTGGGGAGCAAAACGGTGTTGCGGACAGAAAGTAGAGGCAGCTCCAGGACTTCCCGCTGTTCCTCTTGCGCATTGTCGGTGGTCCCTGCTGCGTCGTCCTCGACGGGCTCCGGTGGCGCGACCTGGATAGCTTTGTTCATAAATAAAAAGTTTGCCCTCTCCATAAAAATGGCTTTATCTGCATATGTTTAGCCCATTATAGCGTACTTGCTGTGCTGAGGCAATGAAAATGCTAGAATGTACTTTTGCCTTGCATGTCCTTCTCGTCCAACAGCCGGGCCATGTAATACTCATCGACATAATGATGATCTATATAAAAAGCATCTTTTCTGGTACCTTCGATGACAAATCCACTTTTTGTATACAGAGCAATGCCTGCCAGATTGTGGACCATAACGTTGAGTTCCAAACGATGAAGCTTATGACTGCGCGCCCAGGTTTCTAGCGTTTGAAAAAGCGCCGTTCCTATGCCCTGATTTGTAAATGCTTGCAGAATGCCTACGACGATATAGACATTATGCCTGTTGCGTCGGTAATCGCCACCAGCTGCCCTTAGATATCCAATTAGCTGATCGTCGTGCTCGACTACAAAGATCGTCTGGTTGTCATGAGAGAGAACGTCAGCAATTCGTTCGCGTTGCTTTTCTATATCCGTAGTGCGCTCGCCTGGCTCAAGCAGCATATGTTTTGTCTCCTGATCGAGTTGCAGACAGAGCTGTAGGAATTGTTCGGCGTCATCGGGATGAATCGTTCTGATATTCATATTCTTCTAACCAAAAAGAACGAGCAATCTACGCTCCTCGTCAGCAATCGTCAATCTATTGTTGCGCGGTACCGGATAGATCTCCGCACGCTCCCATAGCGGTCCGGTGATGCTGGTGCCGCTGCCGATCTGCACGCCGCGTTCACGTAGCGCGTTGAGGAGTTCGCTGGCATTGAAGAGGAAGATCGACTCGATTACCCAGGGGCTGGCAATGCCCAGCGACGAGGCGTCGGGTCCTGCCAGGACCAGATAGTAGTCGGGCAGGGCGTCCAGCTTGATGTTTAGGAGTCCGTCGTGCCTGGGATGCCATTGGATATCTACTGTTTGCCCGGCGAGCGGACCTGAGCTGAAGCGGCCATCGTAGCCCCTGCGTTTGCCCCGCTCGTCGAGCGTGATGCGTAAGATCAGCGAGGCAATATATTCGCCGATATTGTTAGCCTGGGCCGTACGTCCGATCAGCGCGGAGATCTTGTCATCGATCGTATTCCTGGATTTCAGCAGGCTTGCCAGGCGCGGAAGATCGTTCATGTAGGATTCCTTTCTACGCCTTATTGATGTTGGCGGTCACAATCTTCCACGTGCCATCCGACTGCTGGGCCAGGGTATAGTAGCCCTGGTAGGTCGTGACCTGCGTGCCTGTGCCCTTCGTCGCGTCCTCGGTTGATTGTATAGTGATATTTACCTGCACGCTGCCGTCGCTCTGTACCGTTGCATCCCCGAGGGTGATATCGTCGCGTCGTGTGTGGGTAAAGCCCTGTTTGTAGTGAGCATAGGTGTCGGGATTGCTCACCCACAGATTATACGCGCTCTGATAGTCCTTATTATTGATATCAGTATAGTATTGTTGGATGGCGGCCTGTGCTGGCTGCGTCGAGACTGGCGACGGTGACGGTGACGGCTGTGCCGTTGGTGATGGTTGAGCCGTCGGCGTGTTCTGGGGCTGTGCCGTTGGCGATGGTTGAGCCGTTGGAACTGATGTAGGTGCTGTAGTAGGCGTCACAGCGGTTTGATTACCAGCCAGCCAGGGCAGGTGAGCTGGTCCCAGTATAAGAAACGCTGAAGCGCCTGCGCCTAGCAGTAGGACGAGCAGGAGTGCCAGGATAAAAGGCCATACGCGCCTCTTGCGCGGTGGAATCGGCGCTTGTGATGGATAGCCTGGGTTGGTTGAAGGGTAGCCGCCAGGTTGGGAAGGATAGACGGGTGTGTTGTACGAGGGATAGTTTCCGCCGCTTTGTACGCCGGGTGACGGAGCTCCCGACCCAGGATAGTTGCCGGGTGGTGGATAAGCGGCTTGCGTTCCTGGATTGGAGGGACCGACGTTTTGTTGCGGATAGCCCGCTTGTGGCTGCGGTGTGTGGAACGTTTCCTTTACCGGGATAGTATTCGCACCGCGAGCTGCGATGGTCGCATCATTCCCACTTATTGGTGCCTCCGGTGCTACGATATCGACATCCGTCACAGTTCCACAGCGTGGACACGTTGCGACATTGGAATTGAGCAGTAAACCACATTGTCCGCAAAAAGCCATAATATAGGTTCCTCGTAACTCTAAAAATTTCTATGGGAGCAAGTATAGCCTGATAAGTATAGTTTGATAAGTACATAGTAACATATATGCTGCTTGATATTGGTCGCGACCGGATGGCAAACGCCTTGCCCTGGTCGTCCCTGGTCCTCTTGAAAAGGATACTACTACTATTATAGACGTTGGATAAGGGGAAAATTCTCACTTCAAGCATTTTTTTGCAGATACTCGCGTAGCCGTTCACAGAGCACAGTAATCTCTTGCGCGCCTCCGTGTGGTGCGTCCGGCCATTCGTCGGCGCGCGTCCCCCAATACTCG
>JALYTQ010000420.1 GCA_030854195.1 Chloroflexota bacterium | reverse complement strand
CTATCGCTACGACCCCATCTACACTCTGGCACTGATGGAGCCTAAACCGCACCACGCCAGCTTTTATCTTGATGGAGAGAAACAACACATCGCCGGACGCAAATACTACTTCCATCACTCGCCGGACAAGGAACCGCTCAGCGAAAAAGGGCTCGTCTATATGGGCGGGAAGCTTGCCAACCGCTACATTCAGCCACTGGACCGCGACACACAGTTTCACACGCGCATCGATTTCACCAACCTTGAGGCCGACGAATTCGCCGCCCTGCTGCTAGCCGTAACGCTTGAAAAGGACATGCGCCACAAGATCGGCTACGGCAAACCAATGGGCCTTGGTTCAATCAACTTCGTTCCCACCTATCTGAAGCTGATCGACTACACAGCTCGCTACACACAACCCGGCAATGGTATCACCGAGAAGACCGGAGACGACCTCTGGCCCTTCATTGACCAGCAGCTTGACGAATTTTATGACAAATACCTGCTACAGATCGCCATGGACGACCTGCGCCGCATCTGGCGCTGGCCCCCCGATCCCAACGTAGACTATTATTATCCCAGCAAGCGCGACTGGTTCGATACCGACGACAGCATCGGCAAACGGATTGCGGATACAAGAAACGTGCCGTAAGGCTTAGCAAGGAGTAAAGGTAATCTTATGACCGACGATATAAAACGCAACCGCCGCGAGAGTGACGAAAAAATAGCGCGAGGTGAATACGATGTCTTTCTTTCATACAACCATAAGGACCGAGAACGTGTCATAGAGATTGGCAATTGGTTAAAAGACAATGGTATTGCTCCTTGGCTGGACGAATGGGATTTGCAACCTGGAAAATCATGGATACGCGCAATCATGCAGCAAATTTCGAAGAGCAAGGCAGCAGCAATATTTATTAGTGAAGCAGGTCCTGGCCTTTCCAGACAGAAGAGATGGAGGCATTCCTGCTCGAATATGTTGCTCGCGGTTGCCCTGTTATCACTGTGTTGTTACCAAATGCACCCGAAAAAGAGGAATTGTGGCCATTCCTAAAGACTAAAACCTGGGTCGATTTTCGCAAAAAAGTTCCTGATCCATTAGCGCAGTTAATATGGGGCATTACTGATAAAAAATCTGAAAAAGTATACCGCCCTGGCATCCTGATCGCCTCGCTTGGTGACTCGCCTGCAGTCGTATCTGCGATGTATGATCTACTCACAGAGCGGGAGAAGCTGACCCTTGACCGGGTAACAATTTTGCATCCAAAGGGCAAAGATGTTGAAGAATCTTATAAACTTGTCAGAAAGACGCTTAGCAATGTAGAGGAGCTAGAAACTATAGAATTAGATTTCGAAGATGCCGATAGCTGGCGTAATGCTTGTGTCTTCTTACAACGACTCTGGAAGCTTTTAAGACAGTATGAGAAACAGGGTGATTCGGTCTATCTTTCGCTCGCGGGCGGTCGCAAAAGCATGGCAGCACTTACAGCCTGGGTTGTTCCCTTCTTCTCCTGTGTCAAAGGGCTTTATCATGTGATCAGTCCAGAAAAAGAGCACTTTCCATCGGTACAGGAAATCAAGTACATGTCAGAAGCAAAGATTTTGCGGGAGATGCATCCACGTCTCGATCAACTCGTGCTGGTAGAAATCCCCTTCGATAAGGGGCAGGAGATGAGTGCAAAGCTCATTGAAAAATTGCGTTCATCCCTCCCAGAGGATTACGAGAAAGCAGAGGCGCTTATCACTGGACAAACCATTCTTCAGGGAGACGACATTCCGCAAGTTGAAGTAACCGCGTTAGTCGTTGAGCAGTTTCGAAAGCTACTTACAGATAATAGGGCAGACGCGGGCGTGGTTCGCAATGGCCTGTTGGAGATGAGCCAGATCGCCACGCTGCGGCATCATGTTGGGTCCGATACTCATTCCTATAAGGTCCCAAATCTTGGGCACGTGGTGCTGCACTCATATATAGGATTGCCGGTACCGATACAACCGGTCTTTTACACTCGTCCTGACGATATCTCTGACGAAGCAGGTGAGCCTATTAAATACGTCGTGATTTGTGGGCTGCAGACGCCAGACGAACACGGTTTCAAACCACTCAAAGAACTGGCACCAACACTCACATCCAGCATGAAGGACACAGCCAACGTTGATACACTTCCACCTGTAGCATCTCCCGAGGAGAGCACTTTGATTGTGCCCCTGGGCGAGTTTCCTATGGTCGCGACACAACTGTATACGTTACTGACAAAGCTGGAGCAGCGCACGATTTGTGAAGTAGTGCTAATCTATCCAAAAAGATCAGCGGTGATTACCAATGGAGCAGAAATCGTCAGGGATGCCTTGCGCGATGTATACAATGTTGATTGCACGTTGGCTGGCATACCGGGGCTGGAGGATATCACCAGCACGGAGCATTGTGAAACGTATCAAAAGTATCTCGTGCAAGAGATCGCGCGCGTGCAGCAGGAACACGAAGGCCGCAAAATCGATCTCGCTCTTTCCGGCGGGCGCAAGGGCATGACTGCGATGACCATCTTCGCTGCCCAGCAGTGCCATATCCCTTATGTGTACCATACGCTGATTACTGATGAGGATACGAGTAATGAAATCGACGAAGAGACAACTATTACTGCCCTGAACGAGACATGCCTGAGCCAGCAGGAGCGTTATGATCGACTCTTCTTGCGTGCATACGAGGTGGAGGGGCCAGATCCCTATGCCAATTTTACGTTGTTCAGGGTTCCGGTCTTCACGGCTGAGGGCTGGTAGTAACGAAAGAATGTAGACGTAGCAGATGAAAGAAAATGGTGCGATGGATACGATGTTCTCAACTTCAGGCTCAGCGAGGATGTATGCCTTTATCCTGAAACTGCGTCCCCTCCAGCCGGGCACGCTGATGCCCTTTGTGGGCGAGATGGTACACGCGGCCTTCCTCAACTGGCTGCGGGCTACTGCGCCGGATGTCGCGACGTGGCTGCACGAGGGGCAGAAGCGCCGCCTCTTCACCTGCTCCAACCTGCACTACTCTCCATCGATGCAGCCGCTGCTGAGG
>JALYTQ010000419.1 GCA_030854195.1 Chloroflexota bacterium | reverse complement strand
GGATTGGGACGTACGGAGCGCAGCGGCCGAAGCGCTGGGACAGGCAGGAGAGCGCATGCCCATCGATGCCTTGCTCCAGGCTCTCACCGCTGAGAATAGCGACGTACGATGGGCAACAGTCGAAGCATGCCTTAAAAAAGGGAAAATTCTTTCTTTAGAAGTAGTTTCTCTTCTTTTAGGAGATGAAAACGAAGCAGTAAGAGATGTAGCCTTAAAAATGGTAATAAAAGCTTACCCTGAGATTGTTCCTCTGGTTATAACAGAAGCCACGTCGATTGTACAGAAACAACCGCCAGGGGAAATTTTTCGTCCACTCGCACAAACTCTTGTCGCAGATATTATAGGTGCTATGAAGTTAGCTCTCCCAATGGCATTTGACATCTTGCAACCGATGTTATCCTCGCCATCCTGGCAGGTACGTGTGCATGCTATACAGGCGCTGGGCAATATTCGGCGTTCCATGCCCAGTCCTCTTGTTGTTCGTCTTCTCGAACTGCGACGTGATCCAGATCCACGGATGCGTGTTGTACGTGAAGCGGCAGACGAAACATTGGCCGAGATTTTATCGTTAGAAGCCGGGATTGAGGATGAGTAGGATTTCGAGGGTGTTATTGGTCTTTGGTACCTTATTGTATCGAATCTTCTGTTCAGAGCAAGATTTTAAAGACTTTGATAAAATAATTGAATTCTTGCTCATTTCTCTATTGACAAAAAGCTCAATGCATGTCTAGAATAAATAAGATCTTTTATGCTGTGGCCGCCTCTGAGCATTCATCCTGCACTCAGAGACATTTTTGTAGCATGCGAATCTGGAGCACGTTCTGCTCAGTTTCATACAGACACGTGTCGTTATTCAGGTGCTCTGGCAACAGCCGCACCACTCATGAAGCAGGTTGGTATCAAAAACGTCGTCATCTGAATTGCTACGCTTTATAATTTGGGAACTCCTCGTATACTAGCTCTATGAGGTGACCTGAATAGACGCACATGTCTGGGCAACACCACCCAGGATGAAAACGGTCGTTTTCAGAAGAGTTACCGATGAGTGGCGAAAGAAGAATAGCGCGCATGATGAACAACATTTTTGACTTTCGCGACCGACTCATCGATGACTATGCCTCCTACGTCAATAGTTTTCTGCAGATTCGCGATCCTGCTATTCACGATTATGTGCAGAAGCAGATGGCGGAAGGAGCGCTCTGGCCAGAACCGTTGATCCAGCTCAATCCGCTCTTTGAACACGGTGAGTTTATCGACACGCTTGTTGCGGAGAGCGTATTGCACCCAGAGTGCGCACGCATTTTTCGCAAGGGAAAGTCGGAGAACAATGCGCAAGGGCAACCATTACGCTTGCACCGACACCAGTCCGAAGCGGTCCGTGTGGCGCACAGTGGCGCGAGTTATGTTCTGACAACGGGCACAGGGTCTGGCAAAAGCCTCTCCTACATCCTTCCCATCGTTGACCATGTGCTGCGCACTGGCAGCGGGCGGGGTATTCAAGCCATTGTGTGCTACCCAATGAACGCCCTGGCGAATAGCCAGATGATCGAGCTCAAGAAGTTTTTGTACTGGGGCTACCCTGACGGAACCAGCCCGGTCACGTTCGCTCGCTACACCGGTCAGGAGAAGGGAGAGGAGCGCAACGCGATTATTGCGCAGCCACCTGATATTTTACTGACCAACTATGTGATGCTAGAACTCATCCTGACACGCGCTGCAGAGCAGAAATTGCTGGCCAACACACAGTTACGCTTCCTGGTGCTGGATGAACTGCATACCTATCGAGGACGGCAGGGGGCTGACGTGGCACTGCTGGTCCGTCGCGTGCGCAATCGGCTGGCGGCTGGCGAATTACAGTGCATCGGCACATCGGCCACGCTATCCAGTAGTGAGAATTACGCGGAGCGTCAGGTTGTCGTGGCGCGTATGGCGACGCAGATCTTTGGGACCACGATACGCGCCGAACACATTATTGGTGAGACGCTACGCCCGATCACTCGCGGGATCGAGGATGACAAAGCTTTTCGCCAGCAACTCATAGAGCGCGTATTCAACCACGAGTATCAACCACCGAGCGACTATCAGGGGTTTCTCAACGATCCTCTTTCCATCTGGATTGAACGCACTTTTGGCATCACCGAACACGATGGACAGTTTGAACGCACGACTCCCAAGAGCATTTCCGGCGAGCGCGGCGCGGCGCGTGACCTGAGTGCTCTCACAGGTGCGCCCCTCGCAGACTGTATCCAGACGATTCAGCGCACGTTGCTGGCAGGGTACGAGTGCGAGCCCATTCCTGAGACGGGCCGTCCGCCGTTTGCGTTCCGCCTGCACCAGTTTATCACCAGAGGCGATACGCTCTATGCTTCGCTGGAACCCGCAGGCAAACGCTATCTGACCATTTATGGGCAGCGGTTTGTGCCAGATGGGAAACGCGAACGCGTCCTGCTGCCACTGGTATTCTGCCGGGAATGTGGGCAGGAGTACTATTGCGTGCGCGTCAAGGAAGGCCAGTTTGTACCGCGCGCACTCAATGATCAGGCGCAGGAACAGGGTCAGGCTGGTTTTTTGTACTCCAGCCAGGCGAATCCGTGGCCGGATGACGATGAAGAGCAATTGGTGGAGCGTTTGCCCGATGATTGGATTGAAGAATTCAAATATGCATACCGTGTGCGCAGAGATCGCAGAAAAGCGCTGCCTGAGGCACTGAGCGTTCACCTTGATGGAACGTTCGGGGAGGGCAAGAGTGGTCCTGGTGTTGAAGGAGATGGCTTGCCATGCCATTTTGTGCCCGCGCCGTTTCGCTTCTGCCTGCACTGTGGCGTCTCCTACAATGCACGCCAGCGCGTCGATTTCAGCAAACTGGCCGCGCTCAGCTCAGAGGGGCGTAGCACTGCCACAACGATTCTGAGCCTTTCGGCCATTCGTCATCTGCGTGAGACGCCGCAGGAAGATATTCCAGCTAAGCTTTTGAGTTTTACGGATAACCGCCAGGACGCGTCGTTGCAGGCCGGGCATTTCAACGATTTCATTGAGGTGGGCATCCTGCGCTCGGCGCTGTAT
>JALYTQ010000175.1 GCA_030854195.1 Chloroflexota bacterium | reverse complement strand
CAGAGTTCTGTGCCATCGTTTCTCTCCTTATGAGCAATGTTTTTTATAAGATGACCAGGAATGATAAGAAGGAATTATGAGAGCCGGAAGTCCTGTGTCACCTGGTCAAACCCACTTTGGGATTGTGCCAGCAAGATCAATGTGTACATGGTCGCGTTTTGCGGAACAAGAAATGTAACGGTTCCTGTTTTGCCATTTGTCCCTGCATCAAATGAAACGGGTAACGTTGTCTCCACGGGTGTAGCGGTAGTACTTCCGGTTTTCAGGCGCATATAGGCAAATGCAGAACCGGGGATAGCTGTCTGCGACAGGGTGTTGTTCACCATGAGCGTTACGCTGACATAATGCATCCCCTTACTTGCCTGCTTGCCATCGATGCTCAATTGGGAGGTCGCGCTCATCAGCGACCAGTTCAGGCCAAGGTACTGGAACGTTGCCCCGGTGATACGCGATGTCGTCGATGCATAGCGACTCATATTGGCACCAGGCGTCAATGGAATATCCAGCTGCGCCTCGTCCGGCGCTCCCAGACGCAGCACACAGAGATTCGCCTTCGTGGTGGTAGGAACGGCAAAGTCGAGGATGGCCGTCCGCGTGACTCCAGGAGCCACACCGACGTTCGCCTTCACATAGGTAGGGGACAGCGTTTTTCCGCCAGGAACAACCAGGCGTGCAATCGTGTTATAAAGCAGGTTCACCGGAACCTGCGTTGTATTCTGCGCCTGGAGATGGACGCGCAGCATGCCATTAGCAGCGGAATTGGGGTCATCGGTAAAGTTCTGCGCCTGCTCAACTTTCTGTACCATCATCGTCACGCCAGCATACGTTACAACCGTGTTTATGGCGGAACTGGTCACAGCGGATTGAGCGGCACTTCCACGACCGAAGATGCCCAGGGCAGCAAAGCTACCGCCAGCCAGTACCAACAAGATAAGCAACAGCACGAGAATCAGTCTCATCCTTCCCTTGCTGGATCTATCAGCAGTCGCTGGCGGTTCGGAAAATGGCGCGCTACCCTGCGCCTGTTGGGGGAAATGCGAAGGAGATCCCCAGCCTGGCTGTGATACCGGGTTATATGTTTGTCGAGGAGGCTGCGAGAACGCTTCCTGGGAAAATCCTGGCTGCGATACCGGACCCGCATATGGTTGGAAACCGGGTTGTGATACTGGTTGCAAAGATGGCTGCAAGCCCGGTTGCGATGGTGCGTAACCTGGCTGTGATGGTGGCTGAGAACTCTGTGGAGAAAGCGCGGGGACCAGATCAAACCCACATTTCACACACAAGCGCTGATTGAAAACGGTTGCAGCGCCACAACGCGGACAAAAACGAGGAAACCCCTGGGCCATAGCTATTCTCCTTACCTGAGTTACCTGCCTGCAATTCAGAATACCCTGCTCCACCATATTGTACACTCACTATACTACAAGCAGGCGGAATAGCTATGACCTGGTTCACAATTTAGACCTTAGCCGTTTCACTGGAATTTGTTGAGCAGCACCTGGTAGAACTCCGCGAGATTGGGCGTTCCCAGTCCAGTCGTGTAGTCCCAGCCCGGCGTCGCCGGAAAGTACAGGTTGTTCCCATTCGTTACATCGTAGTAGGGATGAAGTCCACCGCTCTGATCGGCGACCGCGTAGAACTGCTGAGCATTCGTTGATACATTAGCGAGCTTATGTATCTGTTGCAGCATCCCCTGGTTCGTCAGCGCGAGGCCAGCAGCCCAGATCGGAGCCGCCGCGCTGGTCCCGCCGACCGCGCCCCAGCGTCCCTGAAAGTAGACGGCGAGCGCGTAGGCTGCTGCTGAGATATCGGGAAGCTGGCGTGTCCCACGCGAATAGCGGTTATTCACGCCAGAAGCGTTCTGCCAGGAGGGCTGTTTGAAGACGCCGCTATTACCGCCGCCGCTTCCCCACTGATTGGTACAGCGAGAGCGATCCGAGCCATCCGACCAGACGACCTCGTTGGCGCGCCCACCGTTCCCGGTCGGCGTCAGAATCGTTCCGCCCACAGCTGTCACCCACGGGTCACTGGCTGGGAAGCTTACTGAGAGATTGCCGTAGTTTTGTGATGTAAAAGCGCCACAATCACCACTGGCAACCAGCACCGACATGTGCAAGACACGACTTAACTGCTGAAAACTGCTGTCAAGCGCCTCCATATCCTGCTGCGACATATCACTCTCAGCCGCGCCCAGACTAATACTCACCACATTTCCGGCGCTATTGCTATTCGCATTATCGTTGATCAGTTGCTGCAACTCATCGTTCACATTCACCCAGACATCGTTCGTGTTGTCACCACCGTCCGTCTGGTACACCTTGATATTGACGGAGCGCGCCAGGCCAGCAACCATCTGAATATCTAGCGTCGATTCACCCACAGCCTGCTGCGGATGACCATCCACATTCACAATCGACAGGTTGCTCATGGGGAAATTAATGCAGTTGAAGTAGTTCTGAATGTCCTGCTTATACGCGCCGTCGATCTCGACAAGGTTGACGGTCATATGCTCACCATGCAGACCGCGATTCCACAACTGGTCATAGCCATAAGCACTCGCCACCTCGCGCGGGAGCAGCGTCTGGTCAAGCGGAGAGCAGTTCTGCGTAGGATGCAACTGGGAGCCAGTCACGGCAGGCGACTTGAACTGCATCGTAAAATCGTGCTGGGGTGCCGAACTGTAGTTATCGAGACCCGTCACTACGTCAATCGAATTCCCCAGGAAGGCTGGAACTTTTGGCGCTGGATCGGGCGCGAAGAAGGTGCGGCCATTGTAGTTGCGCACCACGAATTTCGTTTGCAACAGTTTTGCTATCGTACTGGCCTTCGCATCAACGGCAAGATTGGTACGCAACTTACTCAATTTGAGCGATATGCCTTGCGGCGAAAAGAAATCTTTGATCTTCTGATACGTCGCATCACTGATGCCAACCTTCTTTGCAAACGACTGCACGCTGGAGCTCTGTCCGGGCTGCCCGCGCTGCTGGTCCGCCTGCTTCAGTAGATTCGGATCGATCTTGAACGTGAAACGCACATGCAACGGGGTATTGTCGGGCAATGGCTTGACAACAGGTGCTTGAAGCGCCTGCGCGGGAATACCCAGATTGATCGTTGTAAATTGAAGTGGTGCAGGCGTGCCACAGCTTGCCAGGGGAACAAGAAGAAGAAGAAGACCGGATAGCATCGCTATGGCTCGACTGACTGAAAAGCGGGATACTCTCAAAAAGAGCAACATGCACAACCTCCACAGCAGGTAGTTTTTCGGCATCAATACGCATAGAAATCTATCTATGTTCCTTTGTATTACGGACTATGATGCTGAAAAAGTTCAAAGAAGGAGGGTCGACTCATCTTATCTGACCCTCCTGTAAAACCCCAACCCTTTTCAGGCATGGGGAGATGTCAACGCTACTTCTCGATCTCTCTGCTATCCATTATTGGCAGCCGGTGTTTGTGAAGATGACGGCGTTGATGATGACGGCGTTTGCACAGGCGCTGGCGTCGACGATGATGATGGCGTTTGCACAGGTGATGGCGTCGACGATGGTGTTTGCACAGGCGCTGGCGTCGACGATGATGACGGCGTTTGTGAAGGTGCTGGCGTCGATGAGGATGGTGTTTGCACAGATGCTGGCGTCGACGATGATGACGGCGTTTGTAAAGTCGTCGGTGTTGAGGTTAGCACTGGAGCAGGGGTTGTCTTGCCTGGTGCCCCAAAACCAGGAACGGGAAGCGTCTTTTGACCATTTACTGTGATGGTGGTAGCGCGTGAAATACCCACGGCGGAACCCACAATACATAGCATGATAATCGCGATGGCAAAGATGGCACGAAGCAATTCTTTCCTTGAAGGATGCTGAGAGCGGATATACGCCCAGGCACCCAAAAGCGTCGCGGTAGAGCCGATAAGGGCGGCAAATAGACCAATAGCATCATTTATACGCATTTTTTGTATTCCTTTACATTATCATTTTTGTATTTTGTTCTATGTACGTTAAAAAGTAAGCAATTTCAAAAGAGCCCTTCGCTCCAGATGAGCGGGTTCCTCAAAAACGATCACATCACTATTCATATTGTAATCGATTACAGAGCATTGGTCAATGGCTACGCGCATCAAAAGCTTTTTGTATGCGTCATTTATATCTAGAACCTGTACTGCTACATTATTGAGAAGCAACATCCTCTCAAGCCATAACCTCGATTACGATAGTGGAACTGCCGCCAGTTACAACACTCTTATATGTATGAAAGAAAAGCAGTTCACAGCAAAAAGTGGTATAATGGGGAGAGTAATCTGGAAAATTTATTCTATTATGAGGATCAGGGCAGCATGGCAGATTTTAAAGTCGAGGCACCTTTTCAACCCACAGGTGATCAGCCGGAGGCTATCGTTCAGTTAGCCCAGGGTATCAGAGATGGGAAGAAAATGCAGACGCTCCTGGGCGTCACCGGTAGTGGTAAAACATATACCGTTGCAAAGATCGTCGAACAGGTACAGAAACCAACCTTAGTGCTCGCCCCCAACAAAACGCTGGCGGCACAATTATATAGCGAGTATAAAGAGTTCTTTCCTAATAACGCCGTCGAATACTTCGTCTCCTACTACGACTACTACCAGCCAGAAGCCTATATCCCGCGCACGGATACGTACGTTGAGAAAGAAAGTATGGTCAACGAGGAGATCGAGAAGCTGCGCCTCTCCACGACTCGCAGCCTCTTCGAGCGACACGATGTCCTGATCGTCGCCTCGGTCTCCTGTATCTATGGTCTGGGCAGCCCGGAAGAGTACGGCGAGGTCGTCCTCACGCTCAAGGTGGGCCAGGAGAGGCGACGCGATAAGATTCTGCGCCACCTCAACGAGATTCAGTACGAGAGGAACGACGCAAACTTTGTGCGCGGTCGCTTCCGCGTGCGCGGCGACGTGTTGGAGATCTTCCCGGCCTACGAAGATGTCGCGGTCCGCGTCGAGTTCTTCGGCGACGAGATCGAGCGCATGACCGAGATCGATCCGCTGACGGGCGAGGTGCTGGGCAAACGGCAGCGGCTCGACATCTATCCCGCCAAACACTGGGTCACAACGCAGGAACGCCTGAATGCGGCGATCGGACTGATTGAAAATGAACTGGAGGAGCGCTTGGCGGTACTGGAGACCGAGGGCAAGCTCCTGGAAGCGGCGCGCCTGAAGCAGCGTACCAACTTCGATATGGAGATGCTGCGCGAGACCGGCTTCTGCTCCGGCGTTGAGAACTACTCGCGCCACCTCGCGGGCCGTGGCGCGGGCGAACAACCGTGGACGCTGCTGGACTACCTGCCCGACGATTACCTGCTGGTCGTCGATGAGTCGCACGTCGCGCTGCCACAGGTACGCGGCATGTTCGCGGGCGATCGCTCACGCAAACAGGTACTCGTCGATTTCGGCTTCAGACTTCCATCAGCCATGGACAATCGTCCCCTGACCTTCCCAGAGTTCGAGCGCCAGACCAACCAGGCGCTATTCGTCTCCGCAACGCCGGGTCCCTACGAGCACGAACACAGCCAGGCCATTGTCGAGCAGGTTATTCGTCCTACGGGCCTTATCGATCCCGAAATTAGCGTGCGACCGACGAAGGGACAGATCGACGATCTGCTGGCCGAGATTCGCGAGCGCGTCACCAAGAAACAGCGCGTCCTGGTCACAACGCTGACCAAAAAGATGGCGGAAGATCTTGCTGACTATATGCAAGAGCTGAACATCAAGGTCCACTACCTGCATTCCGAGATCGACACCATCGAGCGCGTCGAGATCCTGCGCGACCTGCGCCTGGGTGTCTACGATGTCGTCGTCGGCATCAACCTGTTGCGCGAGGGACTCGACCTGCCAGAGGTCTCCCTGGTCGCCATCTTGGACGCCGATAAAGAAGGCTTCCTGCGCTCAGGCGGTTCGCTGATCCAGATGATCGGACGCGCAGCCCGTCACGTCGAGGGTAGCGTCATTATGTACGCCGATAACGTCACACGCTCGATGCAGTACGCGATCGACGAAACCAACCGCCGCCGCAAGATACAGCTCGCCTTCAACGAGCGGCACAATATCACGCCTCGTGGCATCAAGAAGGAAGTCAAAACACTCTCCGACCGCATCAAAGCCATGAGCGGAGCCAACGACGCGACCGACGGAAAATCAATCGCAGTCGCGCTGGCTGGTATTCCAAAGGATGAAGCCTTGCGCCTGATCAAAGACCTGGAGTCGCAGATGCGCTCAGCCGCCAAACAACTTGACTTCGAAAAAGCAGCCCAGTTGCGCGATCAGATCATTGAAGTCAGGCGATCAATGATCGAGTGACGGTATGAGGGCACATGTGTTGTGCCCCTTATTAATATACTTCTACTTCAGCGAAACTTGAGAAGCAGGTACTTTGTCGTGGACAGAACTGTAGGTTGTATAGCCTCCATCCACATTCATTGCATTGAACCCAGCCGCCTCTAAAATGCGCGTCGCCAGATAACCGCGCAATCCCACCTGGCAGGTGACATACACGGGTTGCTGTACTGTAGAAAGTTCGCTCAAGCGCTGACGAAGATCTCCTAGAGGGATATTGACCGAACCTGGAATAGAGCCCTTTGCGACTTCCTCCGGCTCGCGAACATCGATAAGTAGGCCGCCGTGTGCCACCACCTCATCAATATCGGACCACTGGATCGTGTGGACAGTGCCCTCAACAACATTTGAGGCCACATAGCCCAGCATATTCACGGGATCTTTGGCCGAAGAATAGGGAGGAGCGTAGGTCAGTTCGAGATCCTGCAGATCAAAAACCGTCAGCCCGGCGCGAATTGCCGTTGCCAGTACATCGATCCGCTTATCGACGCCTTCCCGACCAACCCCTTGCGCACCGTAGAGCGCACCCGTTTCGGGATGAAACAGCAATTTGAGTGCCATAGATTGTGCGCCAGGATAATAGGTTGCATGGGAGGCAGGATGCGTATGGACGACCGCGTAGGGCCAGCCCAGCCCTCGCAACGTTTTCTCATTAGCGCCTGTTGTAGCAACCGTAAGGTCAAAGACCTGGACAATAGCCGTTCCAAGCGTCGCGACATTACGCTTCTTTTTACCAGCAATAATATCCGCAACGAGCCTGGCCTGTCGATTGGCTGGTCCAGCAAGTGGTATCTGAGTGGGTGAGCCAGTCACAAAGTCTTTGACCTCGATGGCATCACCAATGGCATAAATGTGCTCGTCACTTGTGCGAAGATAGTCATCGACGATAATACCTCCTCTCTTGCCGACAGCTAAACCAGCTTGTACAGCCAATGTGTTCTCAGGACGGACACCTATCGAGAGCAGCACCATATCATTTTCAAGGACGGTACCACTGCGCAAAACGACCTGGCGTCCTTTTTGTGCAAACGCCTGTACGCCATCTTCAAGCACAAGCCGGACGCCCTTCTCGCGCAGATGCTCATGTACAAGCGCCGCCATCTCATAATCGATCGGGGTCATTACCTGATTCAACTGTTCAACCAGAGTCACCTGTATGCCGCGATGCAGCAAGTTTTCAGCCATTTCCAGGCCAATAAACCCGCCACCGACTACAACGGCAATCTTCGGCTGCTGTTGATCAACAAAGCATTTGATGGCATCGGTATCGGGAATATTGCGCAGTGTGAAGACATTTTCGGCTGCATCCAATCCTGGAATAGGGGGAACAATCGGCTGAGCACCAGGGGAAAGGAGTAAGGTATCGTAGGATTCTTCGTAGCTTCTCCCGCTTTGAACCTCTCTCACGGTCACGGTCTGATTTTGGCGATCGATAGCTATCACTTCACTTAGATTGCGAATATCCAGGTTGAAACGGTGCGACAGACCCTCCACGGTCTGGAGCAACAACTGATCGCGGCGAGGAATGACCTCTCCGACATAATAGGGTAAGCCACAATTAGCAAACGAAACATATGCTCCCCTTTCAAAGAGGACAATGTGCGCGCGCTCATCACATCTTCGCAGGCGTGCAGCGGCGGTTGCACCACCGGCCACCCCGCCAACAATCACTACTTTTCTGCCTTTCAGCATAACAGCACTCTCTTTCTGCTTCTGGACGCTTGACTTTCTCAAACCATCATGTGGGATGGCTACTCCATAGGAAGCTTAGCAGCCCGCCATGCACTGGTGCCACCTTTAACGTTGCGGACATCCAAGATATTCTGGCGAGCGAGTAGCCCCTGTGCAGTTCGACTTCGGCTACCACTCTGACAGATGAGCAACACCGTTCCATGCGCCCGAATTTCGCTCAGACGACCAGCAAGCTCTCCTAATGGAATGTTATAGGCTCCCAGGGCATGGCCGGATGCAAACTCAGTAGTTTCGCGTACATCAATAAGTTGCGCGCCCTGCTGCTGAAGCTGTCGAGCTTCTACCACAGTGACCTCAGTCGACACACGTTCTTGAGAATTATTACCACCAAACAAGCGTCCAAACATATTTTGCGATCCCTCTTTTCCGTTTATACGGTACCCCTGTAGGGTATATAAACATACAAAACAAGATCTCACTTTTAGAGGTCTCAGATAGTGAGCTTACACCTTCGTCAACAACGAAACACTATGGCGAATTGCGTCACGAGCCTGCTCTGGGGGTAAGGCGAAGCATTCCTCGATGCCGTATGTTACAACAGCGCCAGCCACCTTCTCTAGAGCAGCGCGTGCGGCCATGACCTGCATCAAAATCTGATCACAGGGCCGATGCTCCTGGACCATTTTGCTGACACCACGAATCTGCCCCTCAATGCGAGCCAGACGGGCCAGCAATTCCTGAACCATCTGTTCATCTATCTGTGCTTCCATATCTTCCCTTTCTCGTATGCTGCTTCTTGATTGAAATATACCATACCCCCCCTGGGTATGTCAAGTTCAAGGAGACAAGAGCAAGAACTGACGTCCAGCCGCTTATCCTGCAAAATGTGGTAGTAAAACAGAGCATAACCGTGTTTCCCATACTATTTTCCCCATCTGATACAATAATAACCATTGACTAGCGGCCTTCTTGAAATACATAGAAAGGACTTCATTTGATGACTCATCACGATGATATACATCACCATCCCAATAGACCAACGAGCGAGCAGCACG
This sequence comes from Chloroflexota bacterium, assembly GCA_030854195.1. Classification (GTDB taxonomy): domain Bacteria; phylum Chloroflexota; class Ktedonobacteria; order Ktedonobacterales; family Ktedonobacteraceae; genus JACDAE01. The sequence continues at coordinate 1,494 of JALYTQ010000175.1, read as the reverse complement.
ATCCGACGCAGAGCGAGTACCTGAGCGGAGAGCAGATTCTGCCACGCCGCGTACGACCCGATATGACGGTTGTGGAACTGATAGACGAGCAGTTTCAGGCATATAACGCCGCGCGCTTGAACGAGGCGGCGCGATTGTACGTCGAAAAGATGCTCGCTCCCGAAGAAGATGTCACGGTCGGTCTGACGATGGCGGGCGCGCTGACTCCCGCTGGACTGGGCGGCTGTCTCATCTCGCTGATGGAGAACGGGTTCATTGACTTTATCGTTAGCACGGGAGCGAATCTGTACCACGATATGCACCACGCGCTGGCGATGTCACTGCACCGGGGCGATTTCCGCCTGGACGATACGAAGCTTCAGGAGGAGGGTGTTATCCGCATCTACGATATTCTGTTCGAGGATAAGGTGCTGCTGGATACCGATGCCTTTGTGCGCGAGAGCCTCAAGAGCCTGCCCAACCGACCGATCTCAACCTCGGAACTGCATCACTATCTGGGAACGCAGTTGCTCAAGCTCGGCGTGCGACCCGATTACTCGGTGCTGGCCCAGGCGGCGGCGTGGAATGTGCCGATCTACACGTCATCTCCCGGCGATTCGTCGATCGGGATGAATGTGGCACGCAACGCGCTGGACGGCAGCCTGCTCACGCTCGATCCTCTGGCGGATGTGAACGAGACGACCGCCATTGTACATCACGCGACGCACAATGGCGTGATTATTCTGGGCGGGGGAAGTCCAAAGAACTTCTACCTGCAAACGCAGCCTCAGCTGTGGGAGGTGCTCGGCATCAATAAAGGTGGACACGATTACTTTATCCAGATCACGGCAGACGCGCCCCACTGGGGCGGCCTCTCGGGCGCAACACCGTCCGAGGCGGTCTCGTGGGGCAAGATCAAGCCAGATCAACTACACGATACGGCTGTCATCTATGGCGACTCAACCATTGCATTCCCTTTACTCACAGCCTACGCGATCAGCAAGGCACGGCCACGGCCACGCAAGGAGCTCTTTGCACAGCGTGAGAAACTCCTGACCGAGCTGAAGCAAGCGTACGAGGCGGGAAAAAACGTTCGCCCCTAAATATTGTTCCACCTAATGGTGAGCTTTGTCGCTATTAGGTTGATTGCTAGCTTGCCTTTAGTAGACATATCATTAGGAATTAGATAGAAAGAAAGCTAACGTTTAGGTAGAAAAGACATCTCTATTAGATCACAGACGGCGCGTTTTTCTTGGCATTAGCTTGACAATCTAATGTATAATACAATTCTGTGCGATAGAACTTGTCGCACAGAATTGGAAGCAAACGACGAACCTTGCAGCAGTAAGGTTCCGTTTAGTAGAAAAACATACTGGAAGGAAGACGCAATGCTTGTCCATTTGATGCTAGAACTTTACAATTGTGACCGGAGTATCCTGTCGAATGAGCCGCTTATTCGCCGTGTTCTGGACGAATATCCTGCCCGTGTCGATATGGAGAAGGTCAGCCCTGTTC
>JALYTQ010000174.1 GCA_030854195.1 Chloroflexota bacterium | reverse complement strand
CACAAGCACCCGCCTCATTGTCTACAGCCTACTATTTGCCCTCCTGCTTTTTCTCTAGAATGTCAGCAAATTCCTCTAGATCGCCCAGCCGGTGCTGGAGATGGTCGTAGAGCAGATCGCGATCGATTGAGCTGGGATCGTGAATCAGCGCATCGCGCAGGTTGGTAAGCACCTCTAAGCGATATGCTAGCGGACGTGGAATGATCTGCTGACCGGCAACGATGCTGAGCAGCTCGTGAAACCCCTCTGGACGGCGCAGGCCAAACGAGGCTACCAGTGTGCTACATAGTTGCAAACATGCCTCGATGGCAAGCTGCAAGTAGCGCTCCGCCAGTCCGTGTACCCGGTAGTCCGCGACAAACTCTTCGCGCTGCGTCTGCCTCAACTCGCGCAGAATCTCTACCGCGTCTCGCAACTGCTTGAGTTGTCCCTGCACAACCTCTTTGTCCAGCGGCAGCATCTGTCCGTGTAAGCGCCGACCCAGCGCCTGGTTCTGCAACTCATCGAACTTCTTGAAATCCAGGTAGTCCATCACCGCCTTCGTCTCGAAGGAGACACGCTGCTTCTCGTCGCGTGTGAACAGGATCTGCCCATATTTGATGACCTGCAGTTTGAGCAGCAGCGATGCCTGGTTCAAAATGACTACATCTATGGTGTCAGATTCCATGCGCTTCGCTAGCTCGCTGAAGAAGTAGAGCTGGTAGTCGAGAAACTGGTCGGCTTTGATCTGATCCATCAACAGGATGGCGATGTCAACGTCGCTCATGTGCCCGAATGAGGTACGATTTGAAAGTGAGCCAGCGAGGTAAGCGGCGTTGACAGGACTTTGTGCGAAGAGTTGGTTGAGTCGAGATTGCTTTTCGAATAAGTTCATCAAAGATCTCCGGAAAAACCCTAAACTTATCCCAGATCGTTGGAAGGTGCAACGAAGTTTTCCTTTAGAACTACACTAGTTCCTCTAACAACTATACCATAAAAACTTTTTCTGTGCAGCCTTTTCCTCCTGTAATCCTATGGAGGCACCTGCTAGCCCTCGACCCACTCCTCGCCGTTGGTCGCGACCTCTTTTTTCCAGATGGGCACCGTGCTCTTGAGCGTATCAATGATGTAGCGGCAGGCGTCGAATGCCTCGCTCCGGTGTGGGCTGGCGACGACGATAATGACGCTCGCCTCGCCGATCTCCAGCCGCCCAAAGCGGTGCGCGACGGCGACGCGCTCCACTCCCCAGCGCTGCTGAGCTTCTGTGACAATAGCGCGTATCTGCTGTTCGGCCATCTCTTCGTATACGTCATACTCAAGGTAGCGCACCTGCTTGCCGCGCGCATTATCGCGCACCACTCCCTCGAAGACGACGATGCCACCCACGCTGGCATGGCTCACCGCTGCTACCAGCTCGTCGCGCTTCAGCGGCCCGCGTGTCAATTGAATAAGCGCCTCCATCAGCGCACCTCCTCGCGTTGCGTTCCACCACCCATCGGCGGAATAAATACCAGCTCATCGCCATCATGCAGCATCGTCTCCGCGTCCACGTACTTGCGGTTGACCGCGCTGATACAACGCGCCATAATGGCCTGCAAGCCCGGATAGCGCGCCAACAGTTCCGCGCGCACAGTCGCGACGCTGCTCTCCTCGGACACGTCCAGCGTCTCCTCGCTCTGCCCGACGATCTCACGTATTGATGCAAAGTAACGTATGTGGATTTTCATACCAGGAAGTATAGCACACTTTCCGCTTCTGGTTTTTAAGAGTCTGCCTGATAACCGGTCGTTTGATCTTTCATGTATTGTGCCTGTACAACAACCTCCTGAATAGTTGCACCAAAGGCATTGGTTCCACTTGAGGCACCCTGGTTAGTTCCCCAAACTTCTAAAATATCGCCTTTATTTAATCGGGTGATATCCGTGCCAGGAGTAAAAGCAACCTGAACGAAAGAGCCAGAAGAAGAGGACGGATCGGTCACATTTGCACCAGCGGTTGTGCCCGTTGAGTCTTTTACGAAATTGACAATGGAGCAAGTAAAATGTTCGTCGGTTCCCCTGCCCGCACTTCCATTTTTATCCATGCTGACAACATCCGTGTCAGTGGTACTTGCTTTGTAGGCCGTCTCGATCTGTGCAGATGATGCGGTAGGAGCTGGTTTCGCAGTAGGCTTGGGCTTCGGTGTCGGCTTGGGCGTGGCTGTAGGTTCTGGCGTAGATATAGGTTGCGTCGTCGGTGCAGCCTGAGATGCTTGTGTTGACGTTGTAGTACTGCTCGTCGCAGAGCTAATAATACTACAGAACGCGATCACTACAACGAGTCCGATAGCCAGCGCGATCCATAACCCCTTACGCGACTTGCGCTTCGGCGGCTGTTGTGGGGGCATATATTGTCCCGGCTGTGGCGGGAACTGATACCCTTGCGGTGGTTGCTGAGGATAATATTGGAAGGGCGGTTGCCCCTGTATCGGTGGTTGTGTATATTGCCCCGTCGGTGGTTGTGGATACTGTGTATATTGCCCCGGCGGTGGCGTTGGTGGCTGTGGATACTGTGTATATTGCCCCGTCGGCAGCGGTGGCTGCTGGGGCTGATTCGGTGGGTATTGTGACATAATATATCCTATCCTTCCATAAATACAACACGTTCAATATGACGAGCATATCAGACTGTGGTTGAGGATAGGTAGAGGAATAGGGGAGATGTGGTAAAGATGAGCTATCCACTCAATAGGGTGGTAAATTTGAGATCTGGCATCTCCCGATCACGGTCAGGTAATATGTGTGTACTTTTTCACCTTATGGAGGAAATCCATCATCTCAAAAGGCTTCATAATAAAATCATCTGCCCCACACTCTTTTGCCAGCTTTTGCGTATCTTTATTGGCAGAACATAGAATGATTGGAATATGCTGCGTTCGCGGCTGGCTTTTCAGATGTCGGCAAATTTCTGTTCCATCCATGCCAGAAATCCAGATATCTAAAAGGAGTACGTCTGGTAGATCCTCTGTCATATCCTGAACTGTTTGCCCATCTACGGTTGTTATTACCTCATAGCCCGCATCTTCCAGCATGATTTGCATCGCTTCTAAAATGCCTATGTCATCCTCGGCAACCATTATTTTTTTCTTACTCATGGTGCATTTCCTCTTCCTCTCTCTGTATGTCTTTCTGTTATTGTATCTTTTCTTTCTGAACAGGCAAGCTAAAATAGAAGGTTGATCCCTTGCCCTGTTCGCTCTCTACCCAGATTTTACCGTGTTGCCGTTTGATAATCTCTGCTGAGATGTATAAGCCAAGACCGATACCTGATATCGTGTCATTCCCGCTCACGCGGTAAAAGCGCTCGAAAACCTGCTCTTGCCTTTCTTTCGGTATGCCAATCCCAAAGTCTTGCACGCAAAGCGTCACGTTGTCTTTGTCCGCCATTGCTTTGACAACAATTTTATCTGCATGCGGAGAGTATTTAATGGCATTGGTCAGCATATTGCTAATGACCTGCCCAATACGGTCTTTATCTCCAAAAACCGTCTTGTTTGCGCTTCCAACTTTTTCAATAGTATGCTTATTCGTTGTGCGTTGTACTTCTTCAACAATTTCAGAAACTAGCTCATCGAAGGAAAAGCCAGCTTCATTGAATTGGAGCTTGCCGCCTTCTATTTTCGTTACATCAAGTAAATCTCCAATAAGACCGGTAAGTTTATTAATTTGCGCATCCATTTTTCCAAGCAGCACTGCTGATTTTTCATCTCCTGCCTGCGCAAAACGATAGTGCAAGACCTGGGTAAACGCTTTAAGACTGGTCACGGGTGTTTTTAATTCATGGCTGACAATACCCATAAAGTCATCTTTCTGGCTCTCAAGTTGCTTACGGGAGGTAATATCTCGTGTTGAGCCAGCGACAAGCATAACTTTCTTCTCGTTATCAAAAACTGGTACGAAAATATACTCGTAGTATCCTCTCACTCCGGCTGGACTGGTATAGGATGTTTCATCAGTAACCGTTTTGTCTGTTGCTATAACCTGGGTAATCTGTGCTTGGAGGAGGGTGGCAAGCTCTTCCGGGTAGGGTAATTCGTGAAAATTTTTTCCAATAATCTCGTTTAGCGTTATGCCTAATAACTCTAGCAAGGGACTATTTGCATAGGTAAATCTTCCCGCTGTGTCAAAGGTATACACAAAATCTTTAATCGCTGCGAGGGTTACATCAAATAGTTGTGCCTGCTGTTCAACCTGTAGAGCAAGCTGTTCAGCTTTTTGTCTTGCCACTACCAGGTCGGTGACATCATATCCATGTGCAACGATACCAATCCGATTATTTTCTGTATCCCTCAGCGGTTCGTATGTAAAATTAACAAAGCGCTCTTCAACTACTCCGTCAGGTACGCGTTGTAAGCCAATTTTCATTTCTGTGCCAATAAATGGTTTACCAGTCGCGAGCACAGTATCCAGAAGCTCGATATATCCCTGTTCTTTCACCTCTGGAATTGCTTCGATTACTGCTTTACCAATAATATCTCTATGCCCAACAAGCTGGTAGTACGCTGTGTTTACCATTTCAAAGACGTGGTTTTTTCCACGCAATATTGCCATAAATGCAGGTGCTCGCTCAAAGACGGCAGCTAGTTTTCGCTTTTCAGTCTCCAACTCTTGCAGAAGAGCTTTTCGCTCTTCTTCATACCACTCATGCTGATCCTGTGCTTTTGAACGCGATAAGTGGGGGCTAGAGTTGCCTGTGGGTGTTCCATTTTTTGACGAACCATCTTGAACCATTGCTAAGAAGCTCTCCTTTTTTCGCACTTCCCATCACCACATGACCCAACTTTTCCTTACTATATCCAGGCAAAGGAGAGAAGTCAAGCGCATCAGAAAGTGGTGAAAGAAGCGCAGTGGCACCCATGCGTCGGTCACAGCATGTTGTTGCAAGGGGTGGCAAGAATTAAAAAAATATTGTTGTGCTTGACGAGCACTTCTACAATGAAGAATAGAAATAAAGAGAGGTTACTTTGATTTTTCCTTTCAAGAGCATGACCCAAAAAAATACGCTTCCAGTCCTTGATGGGGTGCGCGCTGTTGCCTGCCTGAGCGTTATTTCATATCATGTCCATTACTTTCTCGCGCATGACTATGATCTGAATGCTCTTCTCGGGAAGTTCGCCACCGCTATCGGGCTGGCTGGCTGGTCTGGCGTCACGCTCTTTTTCGTGCTCTCAGGCTTTTTGCTCTTTCAGCCATTCGCTAAGGCGCTTCTCTTTGAGAAACCGTGGCCCTCGATGCGCACATTCTACATGCGCCGCGCGCTACGTATCCTCCCCGGCTATTATGTCGCTCTTCTCGTGCTCATCGCTTTGACGCAGCCAGCATATCTCCAGCCCGACCACTGGAAAGAGACGCTGCTGTTTGTGACCTTTTTTATGGATGCGACTCCTGCTACGTATCAACAGATCAATGGTCCATTCTGGACACTGGCTGTCGAGTGGCAATTTTATCTCCTGCTCCCGTTGCTCGCCCTTGGATTTGCCGCGCTGGTCAAACACGGAACGTCGCCTCAGCTGCGTTGGTGGTTGCTGCTCGGCTGCCTGCTGGCGATGATTGCCTGGGGAGTCGGTACACGCTTTCTTGGAAGGTATTATACGCAGCATCCAACCGAGACATTTCTTGTACCTCGCTCGCTGCTGAATATCATCCTGATGCTCGTCTATGGAACCTCGGGAAAATACCTCGAAGATTTTGCGGTGGGCATGCTCATCAGTGCCTGTTATGCCCTCGCCCAACATGCCATCGATGGTCAGACATTACGCATGTATCTCACGCGGTCCAGTTCCTGGCTATGGCGGGTTGGAATTCTCTGGTTGTGTCTTATGATGACCTGGTACATCTTCCCCTTTTTCTCCTTCCTGTCTCCGCTTTTTGGTGCTGGCAGCTGGATGACGGAGTTGGGATACGCGCTTGGCTTTGGACTCTGTGTGACGGCGTTGCTATTTGGGCCTGCTTACCTCAAAGGGTGGTTTGAATTGCAGCCGTTATGTTGGATAGGCACGATATCCTATAGCCTATATATCTGGCACCTCCCTCTTCTCCTGCTCTTCAAGGGGATGACCTCGCCTTATGTAAAGGGCTGGTCTTTTCTGGCTGTGTATAGCCTGCAAGGGGTGTGCGTCCTCCTCGTGATTATTCCCTTTTCCTTTCTCTTCTATTCCCTTATTGAGCGGCCAGGTATACAGATCGCGCATAAGGGACGCCAGAGAGAAAGTGCTTGACAACAGATGATGCCGCTTCGACCCGAAGCGGCACCGCTATTCATTCTTAGAGGCTAGCTCTTTCCCTGCTTGTAGTGTTCGAGCGCTTTCTGCAGGAACGTCTCTTCCTCCTTGCTGTAGCTGTACATGGCTAGCGGCTGCTCTCCGGTGGTAAGCTCGTCGTGACCCTTCCACCATTGCTTCAGGCCCGCCTCAACATTGGCGTCTCCGCGTGTGAACTGACCGATCAGCTCGCTATGCCGCCGCGCCAGATCCTGTCCTTCCGGGCCGGTAGGATCTGCACCTATGGCGACCAGGCGGCGCAGATCGGCGAAAACGGCGTTCCACTGCTGGCTCACGCGCTCCTGGTCCGCCTCGGTCCAGTTCTTGCCCCATTCCGCCAACTTCTGCGCCGCCTCGGGACTGTACGACTTCTGAGAGAGTGCTGCTATCTTCTGTTGCTGCTCGGGAGTCAGGTACTTGTTGACCCACTCTTTGTTTTGTTCCATTTGCATCACCTGGACCACATTGATAAGTGCTTCCCAGTCTGCTTGCCCGCTCTGTAGCACGGTTTCGGCCTGCTCGATGGCCTGAAGCACGGCGTCGAGTTGCTTGCGCTTCTCGCGCATCATGGCCTTCTGGGTGGCAAGGGTCTCCTGCAGGCGCTCGGGATCAGTCTGTAGACAGACTTTGATCTCTTCGAGCGAGAAGCCCAGAAATTTGAGCGCCAGAACCTGCTGCAAACTCCATAAATCCTCGTCGGAGTAGAGCCGATGTCCTGCTTCCGAGTGACTGGAAGGCGAGAGTAGCCCCACTTTGTCGTAAAAACGCAACGTGCGCGCCGTTACCGAGGCTTTCTGCGCAAATTGACCGGTTGTATAATGCTGGTGATCCAAGTGCTACCTCCTTTCTGTTGGCAGTATAAAGTATGACGTAACGTCAAATGCAAGCCCTTTTCGCCTCAGTTTTGCCATTGACGACCCTGGATTCCCTTTTCGTAACCTTGGGTCTGCTACAATATGTGTACGTCTCATATTATATCGGCCCTTTTGAAGAGGTAATTTGTAAGGATGTGAAATTGCTATGCCTGAACGCTCTAAATTTGACGCCATCGTTATTGGTTCTGGTCCCAATGGGCTGGCCGCTGCTATCAGATTGGCGCAGGCCGGTCGCTCTGTACAGGTTTTCGAGGCGAAGGATACCATTGGCGGCGGTTGTCGCTCGCTGGAACTGACGCTGCCTGGTTTTGTGCATGATATGTGTTCGGCTATCCATCCGCTCGGCCTGAACTCGCCCTTCTTCCGCACCTTACCCCTGGAACAGTACGGCCTGCAATGGATTCAGCCACCAACCCCGCTCGCGCATCCCCTCGATGATGGCAGCGCCATCTTGCTCGAACGCTCTATCGAGGCAACGTGCGCGACGCTGGGCGTGGACGCCAATGCCTATAAAGAGCTCATAACCCCGCTCGTTGCCGATTGGCCCTTCATCGAGCAGGCGTTCCTGGGACCGTTGCGCCTGCCGCCGTTGCTTCACCATCCCTTCGCCCTCGGTCGCTTCGGCCTCGCTGCCCTGAACTCAGTGCAAAGCCTCACGCAGCGGCTCTTCAAGGGTGAACGTGCTCGCGCCATCTTTGCTGGCATGGGCGCGCATTCGATGTTGTCGCTCGACCAGGCGACCAGCTCCGCTTCGGCCTTGCTGCTGGGAACGATCGGGCATGTGGTAGGCTGGCCGTTGCCTCGCGGCGGCTCACAACAGATCGTTGACGCGCTCGCGGCCCATCTGCGCTCGCTCGGTGGCGAGATCGTGACTGGAGTGGAGGTCAAGTCTATCGATGCATTGCCGCTCGCTCGCGCCCTGCTCTTCGATGTCACTCCCCACCAGTTGCTGCGTATCGCGGGCAGCCATCTCTCCAGCGGCTACAAGCGCGCTCTTGAGCGCTTTCGCTATGGTCCCGGTGTCTTCAAGCTCGATTATGCCCTTGACGGTCCCATTCCCTGGCGCGCCGAGGAGTGCCTGCAGGCTGCTACCGTGCATCTTGGAGGAACGTTGCCGGAGATCGCGGTCTCTGAATACCAGGTCACGCACGGCGTGCATCCCGAGCGGCCCTTTGTGCTGCTGGCCCAGCAGAGCCTCTTCGACGAGACACGTGCCCCGGCGGGGAAGCAGACTGTCTGGGCGTACTGCCATGTTCCCAACGGCTCGACGTATGATATGACGGAGCGCATTGAGGCGCAGATCGAGCGCTTCGCGCCCGGCTTCCGCGAACGTATTCTGGCGCGTCATACCACCACTACGGCTGCTATGGAGCGCTACAACGCCAACTATATCGGCGGTGATATCAATGGCGGTGTGCAGGACCTCTGGCAGCTCTTCACACGTCCCACCATCCGCCCAGTGCCATATACGACTTCGGCGAAGAACATTTTCCTGTGCTCTTCTTCGACGCCACCTGGCGGCGGCGTGCATGGTATGTGCGGCTACTTCGCGGCCCAGGCCGCCCTGCATTCGGTGCTTTAATCTATCACTTCATGCGTTGCCAGGTTCCGCATCCTTTCCTTCGTGCTGCCTGACAGGCAAGAGGATCAATGGACCTTCGAATTATTCCACTAGAGGAAGCGTAATATGGAAACAGGATCCTTCTCCTGCCGCACTCTCAGCCCATACCTTTCCTTTATGCAGCAGAATTATTTCACGCACAATCGCCAGTCCGAGCCCTGTCCCCTGGATATAGCGCGTTTTCTCTGAAGCAATGCGGTTGTAGGGAGTAAAAATCTGTTCTAAAGCATCCTCAGGGATGCCTACCCCCTGATCCTGCACACGGATATGCACATCATGACCTTCCCTCTCTTGTGTTACCAGGATACTTCCTCCCTGTGGCGAATATTTGATGGCATTCGACAGCATATTCGTCATTACCTGGGTCAGCTTGTCACGATCGGCCTCTACAAAGGGAAGTGAAGCATCCAGATTGAGAAAAAAAGTATGGTCTAATGTCATGCTACGCACGCGTTCGACGGCCCCGGCGATCAGCGCGTTGAGATCCACCTGTTCGAGATGGAGCACCATCTTTCCTGATTGCATCTGTCCCAGGTCAAGCGAGTCTGTAAGCATACGAGTGAGCCGTTTTGCATCGGTATTGATATCGTCAGCATACTCCTTGACCTCTTCAATAGACCATTCCTGATCGCGGAGCAGTTCGCTAAATCCCTGTATGCCTGTTAATGTGGTGCGAAACTCGTGGCTCATAACTGCGATAAAATCGTTCTGGAGTTGATTCAGGTGCTGTAGTTGTTCGTTCACATTCTCCTGAGCAGTTCGTGCTGCCTGCTCGCGTTCAAACAGCAGGGCGAGCCTCCTCTCCTCAGTTTTGCGATCAGTGACATCCCGTGCAGTGATAAGCACTGCAATGGCCTGTCCACGAGCGTTATGAAATGTCGTCGCATTACAAGAAAAATCGATCAGTTTTCCCTGCTGTAATCGCATCGTGAGATCATAATTTGTCATCTTATTTAGCGCAAGCACGGTGCAGATCTCTTCCTGGGCTCGTTGCGGATCAGTGAAGTACGTTTTGAATAGAGATCCAAGAATCTCTTCCCGATACTGTCCAGTTACTTGACACATCTGATGGTTGATATCGGTGATGATCCCTTTTGTATCGGTTACAATGAGGATATCGACATTTGCTTCTATAAGAGAACGCGTGTATAATTGCGCAATCTTGAACTCTTCAAACTGCAGATCTTCCAGGATCAGTTCTTGCGAAAGATCTTTCGCGAGCATCAACAGCCCTACCGCCTTCTCTTTGCTATTACGTCTTGCTGTGATGGTCACGTATGCAGTAAAGACCTGGCCGTTCTTACGCTGTTGCTTGAGCAATCCTTCCCACATTCCGTTCTGTATAGTCAAAGCGTTGACTTCAAGCAGCCTTTTGAGGGCGCGTTCTTTGGCGGGAAAAAGCCGGTAGATCTTCTCTTGACCGATCATTTCCCCTGCTTCATAGCCGTACACGCGTCGCGCACCTTCGCTCCAAAGGAGAATGCTTCCCTTGAGATCAGTAGCGAGAAAGCAATGCTCGTTGAAAGCGCCGAGGGTGCTCGTTGCGAAATCTATTGCTTCGCTTGCCGCGCCGGGCGTAGGCGCGGTATCAGGTTGCTTGAAATCATCCATTACATTTCCTTCTACCCCCATCTTCCTGTTACGCATTACATGAATCTGCACCATTTCTCTCTGTTTTCAGTATAGCAAGCGGACAAAGAAAAAGCATGACAGAAGAGACCATGAATGTTTGCCATCTATGTACAATGAAAGAAAAAAGACTTATTTTTACTGCCGCATGTAGGAAAGGATACACGTAATGGCCATTGATAAAACTTCTGTTGCCCA
>JALYTQ010000173.1 GCA_030854195.1 Chloroflexota bacterium | reverse complement strand
TTATAAGCCCGTCGCGCTCCCCAGGCCGACGCAACGGGCTTATAAATCGCGCCCCTACATCATGGTGAACCGCGCCCCTACATGATGTTGATGCGTTGCATGTATTTGGGACTTGCGTTCTATGATATAATTTGCTCACGATGGAACAAAACGTAATTGACATCCAACTGGATATGAACGCGGGCGAGAGGCAGCTCACCACCGCGATCGAAAGCCTGCTTTTCGTCTCCGGGCGTCCATTAGAGCGCGGGGAACTGCGCAAGCTACTTAATGTAAGCGAGGCGAGGCTGCAGGACGCTCTCGGGGTATTGGGGCAGGATCTGGCGAGCCAGGGGCGGGGTATCCGCTTACAACTGTTGGGCGAGCAGGTTCAGCTTGTCACGGCACCGGAGAACGCTCACTACGTTGCGGCGCTGCTCGGTCTGCCGATGACAGCGCGCCTGACCTCTGCGGCGTTGGAGACGCTGGCCGTTATCGCCTATCGTCAGCCGATAACGCGCAGCCAGATTGAGGCGGTGCGCGGCGTCAATAGCGACCGTGCCCTGGCCAGCCTGCTGCAACATGGGCTGGTCGCCGAAGTTGGGCGGGCGCAGACGGTGGGTCGTCCGAGCCTGTTTGCTACGACTCCCGACTTTCTGCAACTCTTTGGATTGACAAAGCTGGACGAGCTTCCAAACATCTCGCAAGGTGAACACTATACGCTACCAGTCCAGCAGGTTGACGAGGAAGTATAGCTCATGCGCATAGGCCGTCACATGCCCACCAACTCGAAGCCGGTGCGTGCCGCTCAGATAGCGCGGCAGATCGGCTGCGACGCTATACAAATTTTTGCCAGCAATCCCACTGGATGGCGTCCACCCTCCGACGACGCGACCACCAGCATCGCGTTCGCAGAGGCGGCACGCGTCTGTGAGCTTGATCCTGTGGTAATCCACGCCCCCTACCTGATCAACCTGGGAACGCTCGACACGACAATCTGGGAGAAATCGGTGACGCTGCTGAGCTGGACGTTGCGGCGCGGACTACTACTTGGGGCAAAATACGTCGTATTCCATACCGGAAGCCATCGCGGAGCTGGCGTCGAGGCAGGCATCGCGCGCATCGCCGAGGGCATCGCGGCCATCCTGCCCCAGACCCCGCCGGAGGTAATGCTGCTGCTGGAAAACGATGTCGGCGCGGGCAACTCGCTGGGACGCAATTTTGAGCAGCTTGGAGCCGTTCTCAACCTGTTGCCTGAATATAGGGAGCGCCTGGGTATCTGCCTTGATACGGCCCATCTCTGGGGAGCTGGGTATGACATCTCCAATGCGCCCACGACTCTACAGATGCTGGATGCCTTCGACGCGACGGTGGGCCTGGAGCGCCTCAAGGTCATTCACCTCAACGACACGAAGATGGCCCTGGGCAGTCATCGCGATGTACACGCGCGCCTGGATGAAGGCATTATCGGCGACGAGGGACTACGGGCCATGCTCAACGATCCGCGCCTCGCTGCCGTTACAGTCCTGCTGGAGACGCCTATCAAGACCGACGACAACGACAAAGAGGATTGGGTACACGACGCGGGCCAGATTGCCAGGGCGAAAGGACTCATAGGGAAACGACAGACATCAGTTGAGCAGAGTGGACCTCCGCTACTTTTGTGAAACTTTGCTATGCTAGTTGGATGGTAGAGGTGTGGTCGGCGTGCTTACGTCAGTCTGGGTTGTGCTAGTAGATGTGGGGGAAGGCGTGGCCTCCGCAGTTGCGTCGGCCTGGGCCGTCGTACTGGTGGGTGTAGGGGACGCCGTCGGCACCGGAGAAGGTGTGGGCGACGGCGACGGGTCTATCTTGGGCGGTGGCGTCGGGGTAGGTTGCGGCGTCGGTGGCGGCGGGCGCACCGTTGGCCTCTTTAGCACATTCAGAACCACCTTCACCGTCCGAGGGCTATTTAAGAGCGCCGTTCCATTATCCTTTGCCGTGAGCGAGATGTAAGCACTGTACGTACCTGTCGGCAGTGTGGCGGATGCGACATTTATGGTAAAGGCTGCCGCTCCCCCCACAGAGACGCTGCTACTACCTGGTGAGGCAGTCAACCAGCCGGATCTTGATATGTAACGCACGGATGGCGTGATCGTAATAGCGCCCCCACAGCCTCCGCTGGCGCTGATGGTAAAGCTCCGCACCGTTGGATTCGCGCCGCTATACGTTGTAAAGTTTTCCTGGCTGGCCGATGGCATCTGCAATATGCAGGCAGGAGCCTGTACGCTGAGTGCAACCGGCACGACACGGACCGAGATCTGCTTTGTGATGGTATCCGTCGCTGTAACTATCACTTTTCCACTATAGGTGCCAGCGCCCAGTGCGGACGAGGTGACGCGCACCACGATCCTGCCGTTGCTCTTAGATCCTGCGCTCTCCGCTGCCGTAGCGGCCAACCAGTTCCCGCCGGATCTGGTAATTACTTTGGTGCTCCAACTCAATGGATCGGTACAGGTTGTGTTGGCGAGAATAGTCACTGGCTGTGAAACGGAGCCTCTTACACCAGTAGTGCGCGTAAAGCTGAGGCCGTTGGGCGTCGCGGCGATCGCGCAATTGGACCTTACAACCAGGCTAACAGGGATGGTCCGTGGGCTGCCCAGCACCTGAGCACCAACTCCATCCACGCCTGTAATCGTGATCGTGCCTCTATAGGTGCCCGATGGCAACGTGGAGAGGCCGCGTACATTGATGTTCAGCGCAGCCGATTGATGTGGCGCGAGGTGCCCACTAGCAGGAGAAAGTGCCAACCAGTTCCCGCCGTTCGTTGCCGTTGCCCGCCACGTCAGGGAGCCGCTATTGCCGTTATTGAGAAGCGATACACGTTGCAACGCGGGACCGACCTGTCCACCTGTGGCATTGAAGGCCAATCCGCCGGAGGTGGTCGTAACCAATGGACCTGTCTTCTGTCCCAGCGTGAAGATGACCGGGAAGGTTTGCGTTCCAGCCTTCGAACTAAAGAGAATCGAGCTCACATAGACGCCGGGCTTGAGATTGGCGCTGTTGATCCCTATCACTGGACGCGCTGGCACTGTTCCCCGGCTGGTGCTAATAGTAAGCCAGTTCGCATTGCTTGCTGCCTGCCAGGCCAGGGGCGTACCGCAGCTCGCGTAGGTTCCAAGCGTAATCGTCTGGGATGCAGGCGCTAACCCATGGTACTCGCCAGCAAAGCTCAATATGCCGGGAGAGAACTGCAGCGCGCACTGCGGCACAATGGTTATGGTAACTTGCAGCAGCTGCGGACTCCCCAGCGCGTTCGCAGTGAATGTCACCACGCCGCTGTAGGTTCCCGGCAGCAAACTTTCAGTGTTCACACCAATAGGAACAGTCATGCTACCAGATGGGGCTATCGAAGCCTCCTGCCGCAAGGCATAGAGCCAGCTTGCGTTACTTCTCGCCTGCCATTGTAGTTGCTGCTGACCCGGATTGCTCAACGTGACCGTCTGCGTGGCTGGCGACGCGCCGCCATCGGTTCCTGTAAAGGAGAGGACAGCCGACGAGAGCTGCAACATAGCCATGTGTCCCGGCAAGAGCCGCGTTACCTCAGCGGAAGCAGAGATTGTGCTCTGACCAGCGTTCGACAGCAAATCGATCTGAGCCTTGTAGCGACCCGGCTGCATTTTTGAACGATTGATTGCGACATTGACCTGGGCGCTCTGACCACTGGCGAAGGTGCCACTGCTCGGGCTGAGCACAAGCCACGGTTGAGTGCTGCTCGCCTGCCAGGAGATCTGTCCGCCGCCGACATCTTCCAGCGTGAGCGTTTTGACTGTATTTGTTAACTGATCGCCAGTGCCCAGATCTAACGAGTTAGCGGAGACGAACAGGTGTGCCGGACGCAATGATGTGGCATGTCCGGTCACTAGAAGCGAAAACGACGCGACCTTATGCCTGGCCGCATCCTCCGCGTTAATCGTATGCTGACCCGCGCCCCAGTCAGGCGCGATGGCGACGGTATCGCTAAAGTTGCCCTGACCATCAGCATCGGTCATCGAGGCATCACCCGTATCTACAATAGGGATAGCATTATCACGCGAGAGGCTTATGTTCCCATACGGACTGAAATTTACACCCTTCAGCAGCACCGTTGCGCCAACGGAGACGCTGCTCGGTTTGACCTGTAGCGAAAGCGCAGTAGTCCGCGTCGTCTTGTCGATCCCTTTGCCGCGTGTAACCACCAGGCCAAAGAGGCCGCTAAAAACCACAATGAGAAGCACCAGGACGCTCACCCACATGTAAAGGGCGGGCGGCAACTTACGCAGCCAGGAATCTTCCTGCTGCCTGTTAAGCATACGCACGCGGGAGCGCACCGGTCGTGGGGGAAGAGGCGTGGCTTTGCTGCGATTGGGCGAGGGTGCGACCTCTTTGTGCCACGTCGCTGGCAGGTCCAGCACCGACCAATCGTCATCCACCGGGCGACGGCTGCCCGAGCGGCGACGCTCTTTTTTGGACGGGGTCGTCTGTGTACTGGAGCGGGCACGCCGCGCGGTTGCTACCAGTTCGGGGGGAGTTTCGTTTGTTACACTATCAGAAGGCGTATCGCCGCTATCGTTGCCCAGGAGGTCAAGGTGAGGCAACTTCAATGTATCGGCATGCTGAGGGGCATGCACCAGTACAGCCGTCTCGCGCCTTTTGCTTCGGCTGCGTTCGGCCTGCGTAACCTCGCGTTCGGACACAACAATAGCACCATCACAGTCCGCGCAGTGTTGCGCCGACTCTGATAGCGGGTTGTTGCATAGCGGACACCGGGTTGTGTTCATTGGCGCTTCCCCCTTCGCCTGACACTCCAAGAACTTATCCCTCTGTTGAGAAAACCCCTACCAGTGAAGTGTACGAAATTTATACGGGGCTGTCAACTTTTCAAGAATAAACATACATAATTGGTGATGCAAGTGGAATCACTCCCCTGTGAAACCTTTTATATTATAATCCAAAAATTTGCAGATGGAAGGGAGAATCCTGTTCTCACGCTCGAATTCTCCCTACTCTACTTGAAAGAAGGTACTTTTGGTGCATGTGGCTCAAAATAATGAGCCCATGCAGGTGGCACCTCATACCGCGACGTTAGTGGAGCGACCATACGGCTTATCGGGATCGATCAACACGTTGACGCAGGCGGGCAGGCCGGAAGCGAAGGCGCGTTCGAGCGCCGGGCGAACATCCTCTGCGCGCTCGACCAGCTCGCCATAGCCACCGAGCGCCTCGACCATCTTATCGTAGCGAATGCCCGGTGTCAGTTCGGCAGCCGTAGCATGGCCGATGATGGACTTCTGTGGATGCTTGATCTGGCCCCAGGCACCATCGTTCCCGATAATGGAGACGATCGGTAGCTTCTGGCGCACCATACTCTCGAACTCCATGCCGTTCAGCCCGAAGGCACCGTCTCCATTGAGGATGAGCACCTTCTGGCCGGGACGCGCCAGTTGAGCGGCCATAGCGTAGCCGGTCCCCGTTCCCAGGCAGCCCATCGGGCCCGCGTCGAGCCAGTAGCCGGGCTTTGCCACATTGATGACGCGCGCGCCGTAGCTCACAATATCGCCGCCATCGCCGACCACCGTGGTATCCTCGTCGATAAAGTCACGGATCTCGCGGCAGAAGCGCATGGGATGAATTGGGGTGGCATCGGAGTGCAGCGCGGCGCTATCGCGTTCAATGCCGCGTCGCTCCTCATCGCGCACGTAGTTCAGCCACTCCCCCTGCTTGAGTTGCTGCGTCGCGCTGCTCAACTCGCGCATAGCCAGGCCCACATCGCCGACAAGGCCCACGTCGGCACCGCGATTGACGCCGATATCTTCGCCCGCCAGATCGAACCAGATTAGCCTGGCCTGCGCTGGAATGAGCGGCGGCTGCCCGTGATTGAGGCGGAAGTCCATGCGCGTGCCGATCGCCAGAATGGTGTCCGCGCCTTCGAGCGCCTTGCGACGGGACGCGGTGAAGAAGAGAGGATGCGTCGGCGGCAGACAGCCACGCCCGGCACCATTGAGAAAGACGGGGGCCTCAATACGCTCGGCAAGCTCCCGCAGCGCTGCGGCGGCATCGCACCACCACACGGCGCTACCAGCCATAATCACCGGGCGTTGCGCCTTCTCTAACAGCGCAGCCGCTCGCGCAATCTGTTCGGGATCGGGCGCGCTACGACTGCCTGCGCGATAGGCGACAGGCTCGCCGGGTTCAAAAACCGTATCGGTATCGACAAGGTTGTTGAGCACGTCCATTGGAACTTCGAGGAAGACGGGACCGGGTTTGCCGCTCAGCATCTGGCGGAAGGCCGCAGCGGTGTATTCAGACAGGCGCGCGGTCTCGTGAACGGTGCGCGCCCATTTGGTGATGGGACGCAGCAATTCGATCTGATTCATCTCCTGCAGCGCGCCGCGGTCCCACAGGTTCAAGGGCGCGGCACCACCGATGACCAGCACGGGACTGTTCGCTAGAAAGGCATTAGCTACGCCCGTTACGCCGTCGGTGACGCCAGGACCCGCCGTCAAGAGGGCGATGCCGGGTGTGCGCATGCATTTGGCCCAGCCCTCGGCGGCGTGGACAGCCGCCTGCTCGTGTCGCGTATCCACCACGCGGATGCCCTCGCGCACACATCCATCATAAATAGCCGCGATATGACCGCCGCTGAGCGTAAAAACGACCTCTACGCCCTCTTTCTTCAGTGCTTTGGCAACCAGCCAGCCCCCATGTATATAACCCACGATATGCCTCCTTTTTCTTGCAAGTATATCATGATTTGAGCGTTATCTGGCACATTTTTTCCCGCGAAACATTCCGTAGCATTGTCATAGCGCCTGTAGAGAGGTTAGAATGAAGAGTATTGATTAACAGGCCGCAATTGCAAAGGAGTTCAATGATGATAAGAGTTGCGCTGGTCAGCTTCTGGCATGTCCACGCACGCGACTACGTAAGGCAGGCGACCGAGCATCCCGCTACGGAGATCGTCGCGGCATGGGACGAGGTGCCGGAGCGCGGGCGGACGAACGCGGAGGCGCTGGGGGCGCGCTACTACGAGCGCCTGGATGATCTGTTGGCCCAGCCCGACATCGACGCGGTGATCGTCACTACGCCGACGAACGCCCATTTCGAGGTCATAAGCGCGGCGGCGCGGGCGGGCAAACACATCTTTACCGAAAAGGTGCTCGCGCCCACCCTGCACGAATGCAACGAGATACTGGCGGCGGTCGATCAGGCGGGAGTCAAGCTGACCGTCTCCTTGCCTCGATTGTACGCGGGCTATACGCGGGCTATTCAGGAGATTATTGCCCAGAAGCAGCTCGGCGAACTGACGCTGGTCAGGACGCGCCTCTCGCACAACGGCGCTGTAGGCACAAAAGAGAGTCCCAACGGTTGGCTACCGGAGCATTTCTTCGATCTTGAGCAGTGCGCGGGCGGCGCGCTGATCGATCTCGGCTGCCATCCCATGTACCTGGCGCGCCTCTTTCTGGGTATGCCGGAGAGCATCAGCGCCACATATGGCTACATTACCGGGCGCGAGGTCGAGGATAACGCCGTTGCCCTGCTGTACTATCCTCAGGGAGCACTCGGCGTCGTGGAAGCGGGCTTCGTCAACCGTTTCTCGCCCTTCACCATCGAGGTCCACGGGACCGAGGGCAGCCTGCTTTACGGGACGCCAGACGAGAAGCTGCACATACGCAGCTCACTTCTGAGCAAAGAAGAGAGCGAGCGCTGGAATACACGGACCGACTTGCCCTCAGCGCTGCCATCCGCGTTTGAGCAATGGGTGACGCATATTCAGCAGGGCACGACGGCAAGCGAGAATATCCAGATGGCTGTTGATCTTACGGCATTAATGGAAGCTGCAAACTTATCAGCCAAGAGCTTCCAGCCCGTGCGGCTGGACACTCTGGCGCGGTAAGCAGTTCCTTTGGAAGCATGAACTATTCGGACGAAAGAAAGAGGAGAACAGCATGGCAGTCAGAATCGGTCTTATAGGTTGTGGAAGTATTGCGGAAGTCCATGTCAATGGCTATCTCAAAGTAACCGAGCAAGCCCAGGTAACAGCCGTTTGTGATGTATCCGAGCCGCTCGCGCAGCAACGTGCAGCACAGGCGGGAGGACATGCGCGCATCTTCAGCGATTATGCAGCGCTCCTGGCCGAGGGAGACGTAGACGCCGTGGACATCTGTCTGCCACATCACTTGCACAAGGATGCCATTGTGGCCGCCGCCAACGCGGGCAAACACATCCTTTGCGAGAAGCCGCTCTGCCTGACGCTTGAGCAGGCTGCCGAGGTGAAACGCGCCATCACCGCCAATGGCGTCACCTTGATGTGCGCGCACAACCAGTTGTTTATTCCTGCCATACAGAGGGCGAAGCAGATCATCGGTGAAGGCGCGCTGGGACGAATATACACCATCCGCACGGTCGATTCCTTCTATCACCGCTTTGATCCAAAAACGATCGGTTGGCGTGCCAATCGCGCCATGATCGGTGGGGGCGAGCTCATTGATACAGGCTACCATCCTTCCTACATGCTCCTGTACCTGGCGACCAGCGAACCCAGCGAAGTTACGGCCCTGCTCAGCAATCACCGCCTGCACTTTATGGATGGCGAGGATTCCGCGCAGGTGCTGGTGCGCTTCGCCGACGGTGCCGTAGGCAACATCGTCACGAGCTGGGCACAGGAGGCATCGCCCAATACCGAGCGCTTCTCCGTCGTCGGCGAGCTCGGTCGCCTGTACAGCCTGGGAAGCGACCTCTATGTCAATCTACGTGGCAAGCCGGACGAGGTAATTCAGCTTCCTTCCATCAATACCTTCGATGCCGAAATCGCCGATTTCGTCGCCTGCCTGATTGAGAAGCGCAGGCCCATGCAGACGGAGGACAACGGTATCAGCGTGCTCAAGGTAATTCTGGGAGCGTACCAATCGGAGGCGGAGAAGCGCACGATTCCGCTCTAGAAGCTGGGAGCTATCCTAAAGATTTCTCTCCTGAAAAATAGATGTGTACTGCCCACTCAAGCAACCC
The DNA here is from genome assembly GCA_030854195.1 of Chloroflexota bacterium. Lineage (GTDB taxonomy): Bacteria > Chloroflexota > Ktedonobacteria > Ktedonobacterales > Ktedonobacteraceae > JACDAE01. The sequence goes on along the minus strand of JALYTQ010000173.1, from coordinate 1,642 downwards.
GAGTGGGCGTCTGTAACTCAACCTGATAGCCCAGTTTCTCCAAACGCCGCACCAATCGCTTCTCAGTAGCTTGCCGATCATGCTCATCAAAATAGTTGCCGCCTAATTCGGTGTAGGAGACGTGCTCGCAGAGCATATGGTAGATCATGACCAGAAGACTGTGTCCCACCGCAATCATGGCAATCTTGGTCCCTCGCCTCGACGCGATGCGGCGATACTGTGCGGACAAGTAGGTATTCTTGGTGTGGGCCGCCGCATGAGCCGCCTCGACCAGAAGTTTACGTAACCAGGGACTGCCTTTGCGCGTCTTGCCGTCTCTCGCGTTTGCCACCACTTTCGTGGTTGCCTGGGCACATTCCAGCCCACGATGCCAGGTGTCGTGCACTGGGAAATCGGCTCATATCCGTTCCAATCTCGGCGAGAATGCCCTGGGCCGCACGTGGGTTAATGCCAGGAATACTATCCAGCAAACGCACCGCTTCATCCCAATTCAGAGATGGCATCTCGTTGTGTTCTTGACGCTCTTCTTTCGCCGCTTCTCCTGGTCCTCTCGTTTCTGGGTCGGGTGGACCCATACGGAGTTCAATCTCTTGCGTGGCTCGTGTGATGGCCTCGTCCAGTGTATCAATCAGGGCGAAATGTTCCGTCAGCATGAACCGATGATGTGGCTTGAGCGTTCCCACCAGAGCTTCTTCCAATTGAACTCGTTTGGCTTTGAGCCTCCCACGTGCCAGATCGGCGAGGATAGCTGGATCAGTTTGCCCATCCAGGAGCGCCTCTACCATCGCTCGTGCTGACTTGCCCATGATATCGGTTGCCACATCTCCTAATTTGATGTTCGTATCTTCCAGGGTCTTCTGCAACCGATTGACCGCACGTGCTCGTTCTTCCACCAGGTTCGTCCGGGAGCGCGTCAGTTCACGCAATTCCCGTTGGGCTGCTGGCGGAATGAAGCTGCTGGTCAAGAGTCCATGCTGTAACAGATCCGCGATCCATTCGGCGTCGCGCACATCCGTCTTTCGTCCCGGTACCGCTTTGATGTGGCGAGCATTGACCACCAGCAGTTCCACGGCACCATCCAATACATTGTAGATTGGTTTCCAATAGACTCCTGTCGCTTCCATAGCCACATGCGTGCAACCAGCCAGGATCAGCCAATCCCGCAGCAAGAGAAGCTCCTGTGTCGTGGTGCGAACCGTTCGAAGCTCCTTCTTGCGTTGCCCCAAGCTATCCTGGGTGATCAAGCAAGCCACGACCATCTTCTTATGCACATCCAGTCCACAACACCGAGTATAAACGACCTCCATAGGAACTCTCCTTCATCTGAACTCTTCCTGTTCTCATCATGGTCCACGGGGAACTTCCTGTTCAAGATTCTCTCCTGCGTGCTTCTCACCAGAAACTCCAGTGCGTGCGACAAATGGTGGTGCCTTCCAGTTCCCAGATCAGACTCCTCTTCAGGCTCAAAGGCACCAGTAAGAAAACCGATCTTGTGGCGTTGGGACCGTCCAGACCCATTCTACTCTTTTTCATCGCTGGTGGTGCGCTCCCAGCGCATGGGCGACTCCTCTGAAAGAGAGGCGTTTTTCTGCTCTTCCGTGGCTACCGGAGTGCCAGCTGCCAGGTTGGCCCTGGTAGCTGG
>JALYTQ010000418.1 GCA_030854195.1 Chloroflexota bacterium | reverse complement strand
CGCCTACTTCACGCTGGCCTTCTTCCTACTGGTGATATCCTTCCTGTTCGTGTGTATCAGCCGTTACCTGGCAAGCAGGAGTGTCTATAAATGAGTACGCAGCAAGTAGCACAGTCTTCTCCACAAGGTGATGAGCGACAAACAGCAATGAAGCGGGTGGTACGACGGATTGAGGCTCGCAATAGCGCGGGCATGAGTCTGCTCTGGGTCATCGCTGCCATCGTCGCTATCCTATTCGTGGGCATCATCGTTTACCTGATTATCCAGGGGGCCGCGTATCTCTTCACCCCCCAGTTCTATGGGACAGGCGCGGTGGGCGTTGGGCCGGAGATATTCAATACCTTCTATATTCTTATTCTGGCAGAGGTGATCTCGCTACCAATCGCACTGGCAGCCGCTATCTACCTGATCGAGTATGCCAGGCAAGGACTCCTGGTGACGGTGATTCACTTTGCGGCGGAGACGCTCGCCAGCATCCCCTCCATCGTGCTGAGCCTGTTCGGCGTGCTCATATTCAGCATCGCATTCCACCTCGGAACAAGCCGTATCGCTGGCGCGCTGACACTACTCTGTCTGAATTTGCCGCTGGCACTCCGTTTGTTCGAGGGCGCACTCTCTTCTGTCCCGCGTGAGATGCGCGAGGGCGGTCTGGCTCTGGGCGCAACAAAGTGGCGCGTTATTCGCACGGTAGTCATTCCGTCTGCTCTTCCGGGCATCGTGACGGCTGTTATCCTGACTGCCGGGAAGATCATAGGCGAGGCCGCAGCCCTGCTCTTCACTATGGGACTTACGAATCCCCCGCGGGTGTTTACGCTGAACCCGTTGATCGCCAGCGATACTTTGACTACTCATCTTTACTACGTGGCCGGGCCAGGTGCGGGTAGCACAGGTTTGAGCAACGCCCAAGAATTGTCCATTACAGCGGGATCGTCGACATTGCTTATCGTGCTCTTACTGATTATCAATCTGCTTGCGCGCGGCCTTGGTCGCTATATCGAGCGTCGCGTAACGGCGGCATAACGTAGTGAGACTTTTGGGGTTCCGCACTTTTGGAGCCCTCATCTGCTAGAAGCGAGGACACGCGATTATGAACGTTTCACCCATAGACTCCCTGAGTGGGAATGGGGCAACCTTTACACTGCCAGAAGGCGCTAACATTTTTTCACGTAAAGTCGCGCGTAGTGGTCATATCTCGTATGAAGGCCGTCCATACTTCATCAGCAAGGCTCTCGCCGGGCGCTATATTCGGCTCGTGGTTCTGGGTGATCGCCTTATTGTAGATGCAGCTATCCCTTTGCATAAAGAGTATACACTTATGTAAAATAGAAGGGGTATCGCTGTGGTACCCTGAAGGAGAGGTACTGAATTATGGGTATGGAACCCGCACGTATAAACAATCCGCAGCCCGCGCAAGTAGTGACGACCCCCGATGGGAAGGCACCAGCCGAGCAGGGAACGCCCCTGAACGGCTCGCCCTCCGAGATCATGGGCGATTTTCACGCGCACGAGAGGCTTGATACAGCGGCTGCCGTTAAGATAGATGTCAAAAACCTGAACTTTTACTATGGTGCTAAGCAGGCATTGTATAATGTTGCAATTCCCCTGCGCGAATGCCAGGTTACCGCGTTGATCGGTCCCTCTGGCTGCGGCAAATCGACCTTTCTGCGCACGCTCAATCGCATGAACGATCTCATTCCGGGCGCTCGTGCAGAGGGCGAGGCCATGTTCGATGGCTACAATATCTACGCGAAGCGCACAGATGTCGTGATGCTGCGCCAACGCATCGGCATGGTCTTCCAGCGCCCCAATCCGTTCCCTAAATCAATCTTTGAGAATGTTGCCTACGGCCTGCGCGTCCAGGGCAAACCAGCTCAAGCGATCAAGGAGACGGTCGAGAAGAGTCTGCACGGAGCCGCCCTGTGGGATGAGGTGAAGGATCGTTTGAATGCTTCGGCGCTGGGACTCTCCGGCGGCCAGCAGCAGCGCCTGTGCATCGCCCGCGCCCTGGCAGTCGAGCCGGATGTGCTGCTTATGGACGAGCCAGCCTCGGCCCTCGATCCTATCGCGACCCTGAAGATCGAAGAGCTCATCAACGAACTCTCGCAGAATTATACCATTGTGATCGTAACGCATAACATGCAACAGGCATCGCGCGTCTCGCAATACACAGGCTTCTTTCTGAGTGGTAAACTTATAGAGGTTGCACCAACCGTCGATCTCTTTGAGCATCCCCATAGGAAGGAGACCGAAGATTACATCAGTGGACGCTTCGGTTAATAGGCAGGAGGCTAGCGTGGCGCGTAAAATTCTGGTGGTGGATGATGAGGCAATACTGGTAGAGACCATTGCTTACAACTTAGAACAGGCAGGCTATCGCGTAGTAACGGCGGCGGATGGTGGTAGCGCGCTGGACGCGGCGCGCAGCGAGATTCCAGATCTCATCATTCTGGATGTCATGCTCCCCGGTATGGATGGCCTGGAGGTCTGTCGCCAGCTGCGTAAGGAGAGTGGTACGGCCACGACGCCAATTGTGATGCTCACCGCTAAGAGCGATGAGATAGATAAGGTCGTCGGCCTGGAGGTTGGGGCCGACGATTACGTAACGAAGCCCTTCGGTCGTCGCGAGCTGTTGGCGCGTGTGCGCGCTCTGCTGCGGCGCTCGGAGTATCCCCACCCCGAGGACCGCCTGGGCGTGCAGGAAGCTGTTGAGGCGGTGCGTCCCGCCAGTCGCGATCTGGTGGCGGGTCCGTTGCGCATAGATCTCGCGGGCAGGCGCGTCAACTGTCGCGGCCAGGACCTTGAGCTACAGCCCAAACAGTTCGATCTGCTCGCCTATCTCGTGCGCAATCGCGGCACCGTCCTGACGCGCGATCAGCTTCTGCACAACGTCTGGGGCTACGACTACGCTGGCGACACGCGCACCGTCGATGTGCACGTGCGCTGGCTGCGCGAGAAGCTCGAAGAGGACCCGGCCAACCCCAAACTCATCCAAACGGTGCGCGGAGTCGGCTATGTTTTTCGCTGGTAATCGCGATCAGAGCAAGCCACCTTTGAAATTCTTCTTGTTGGTTTTCGCTCTTTCTCTCCCGTTC